>JAOIPS010000004.1 GCA_028141225.1 Prochlorococcus sp. AH-736-L23 | reverse complement strand
AATGAAGAAGCTTTGTCAGCTGCCAGACAAGCTGTTCGATTAAATCAGCAAGATCCACAAGCAAGAATGAATTTGTCTTTAGCTCTTTTGGCTACCAATAATAAAGGTGTTAGGGATCATGTTGAGTTAATAAAAAAAATGTCTATGATGATGCCAGATGTGAAAAGTGAGTTGAAAGAATCTGTTGAAGACGGATTAAGTAGATATCCAGATTGGCCTGAGTTAACCAAAGTAAAAAAATGGTTGGAATTTTAAATTGTTTAAGATTTTAATTTTAAGTAATGGGCATGGAGAAGATCTATCTGGCAGTCTAATAGCTAAACAATTCGTAAAAAGTGGTTATTCTGTCCATGCTTTGCCAATTGTTGGTATGGGAAACCATTACGAAAAAGAAAAAATTAAGATTATCGGTAAAACGAAGGAATTTAGAACTGGAGGAATTGGTTATAATTCTTTTAAGGGAAGACTTACTGAAATATTAGGAGGAGAAATATTTTATCTTCTAAAAAGATTATATTTAACTTTTAAAATAAAAAAAAATATGATTATTTTTTTGTAGTTGGAGATATTGTGCCAGTTTTTTTTGCATGGTTTTGTAAGAAAGATTTTTTTACGTATCTAGTTGCTTATTCCAGCCATTATGAAGGGAAGTTGAAATTACCATGGCCTTCTAAATTTTTCTTGCTCTCACAAAAAGCAAAAAAAATATATGCGAGAGATTCCCTTACAGCTGATGATTTAACTTTGCAGTTAAAAAAGAAAGTGTGTTTTTTAGGCAACCCATTTATGGATAAGTTTTTTCCTAGAAACGAAGAATTAAATAAAGATGAATTTAGTATTGGATTATTTCCAGGAAGTAGATTCCCTGAGATTTTAGATAATTTTGTTTTGATTTTAGAGGTATTAGAGGCATTGTCAGATTTAAGATATTTTCAAAAAATTCAGTTTAATTTTGCAATAGTTAATGCTCTATCTTCATCAAAAATAAAGGAGATATTTCAAAAAAGAGGATGGTTAAAAATAGAAAATCTAAAAGATAATAATCTCTTGAAATTCCAATATAAATTTTTAGAAGTGAATATATATTGGAATAATTTTGACAAAATATTATTGAAAAGTAGATGCTGTATTAGCATGGCAGGAACAGCAGCAGAGCAAGCGATTGGATTAGGAAAACCGGTTATTCAGATTGAAGGTAAAGGTCCACAATTTACAAAAACTTTTGCAGAAGCGCAAAGACGTTTACTTGGGAAATATGTTTTTTGTGCCAGTAATTTTAAAGATAAAAATGATCAAATCAATCAGACAATTAAATTGATTATAAAAATAATATACCTTATTCAGCTAAATAAGAAGTTTATGATCTCATGTAATGAAAATGCTAAAAAAAGACTGGGGGAAAACAAAGCTTGTCTTAAAATGGTTGATGATATGAATATTGTTATAAAAAATGACTAAGGAGAATAATCAAAATAAGTTAAAACAAATTATCGATAATTTGTTATTAATAAATTTATTTACAGTCATTTTTTTTGCAATATTTTTTATTTTTGCAATCATCATGCAATTTAATGGGATATTTATTTTTATTAATTTTATTCAGATAGTTTGGAATCCTCTTGTAGTTCCATTGATAACAATTCTTATTATTGGTGCTTTAGTAAACGGTATTAATTCTTGGTGGAGGCGTAAATTGCTTTCTCAAGAAGAGGATATTTAAAATTATAATTTTTGATTTTACTGCTAATTACTTTTTGTCCTTCTAAAACAACTTTCGCTCCATCTCCTAACAATATTTTTAAAACCGCTCCAGGCACTGGAAGTAAATTAGGTCTATTAAGACATTTGCCTAAAGTCTGAGAAAATTCTTTCATTAATACTGGATTTGGTGCAACAGCATTAAATACTCCCGAATACTTTTTATCAACTAATGCTTGAATAATTAATGCACATAAATCAGTTCTATGAATCCAACTCATCCATTGCTTTCCATCTCCAATTGGCCCACCTAATCCAACTTTAAATATAGGGAGCATTTTTCCTAATGCTCCTCCATCTTTCTCTAGAACAATTCCAATTCTAAAAATAACTAACCTTGAGAAAAATGGTTTTTCAGCGGCGACCGATTCCCATTTTTTGCAAAGATTAGATAAAAAGTCTTTTCCTCCAGGACTATTTTCAGTGAATTCACTAGACAAACTTGTACCGTAATAACCTATAGCAGATCCATTTATAATGACTTTTGGGTTTATTTTTAAATCTTTAAGGGTCTTCATCATAAATTTTGTGGTATTAATACGACTATTTTCAATCTCCTGTTTTTGTTCAGAAGTCCATTTTTTTTCTGCTATGGGTTCTCCCATCAAGTTAATAATTCCATCTGTCTCTCTTAAAATATTTAGAAGATTTTCGTTATTCCAGTTTTTTTCTTTTGATAAATCTATTTGAAAAAATTTAAACTTATTGAAATTCAAATCAAGCTTTAATTTACTAATGGGTTTTCTACTTACAATGTATATTTCATGATTTTCATTGAGTAGTGTTGGTACTAATTCTTTACCAACAAATCCAGTGCAGCCAAGTAGTAAAAGACGCATATCTTATAGATGTTTATCATTTAAGGCTATTAAATTTTTTAGACGTTTGTAATTATTATTCCGGTATAAATTTTTTTCAATAGTTTTCAAACAAGTTTTTGTATAATAAATTTCAAATAACTTTCTTGAATTTATTATGACAGAATCTATTCCAAAGAAACCTCTCAAGAAAGGAAGCTTAGTTTTTATCGATAGAGAAAATTATATAAAAAGTACCGAAGCGCTAGCCAGTGATGATGATCTACCTAATTATGTCTTTGAAGGTCCTGGAGAGATTCTTTCAGTCAAAGACGAATATGCTCAGGTTCGATGGCGCAGACCTGTTCCAGATGTTTGGTTGAAATTAGATCAACTTAAAGAATATACTCAATAAAATTTTTATATCTAAAAGTTTTTATTTTTTTTCTCTATTGACATCTTTGATTGTATTCTTTTTGCTTCTTTGATCATTTCTTTGCCATCAAATAAGTAATTATCTACGTATCCTTGCGTATATCTATCAAATTCTGATAGTGCATCTTTAACTTGTGAAAAACAATGATAAAGATCGAGGCCTAAAGCTGAAATAGACTTTGGAACTATTTTTTTGTTATAAATTTTTTCAACCTTTTCTATTTTCTTTTGTGAAAGAATAATATAACTGCAAAAATTTTCCATTAGTTCGTCATCATATGGATCCGCAGATAGTTCTTTTATTTCGTTATTCAAAGGTTTAATGATTTGACTAATTAATCTATTTATCGGACTATAAATTTCTTTAATCCATGTTTCAACTTCTTTGTCCTTAATTGAAGAATTATGTTTTTTTGAATTAAATTTCTCCTCCCAATTTTCATTTAATGAATCAAATGATGAGCTGGAAAAGGAAAAACTGCTATCATATTGTTTCTTTTTGATAGGGTCATTAAGAGTTTCCCAGGCATTTTGTATTGCAAGAAATCGTTCTTTCTTGCCGCCTGCATCTGGATGATGTTGCTTAACTAAAGAGCGATATGAAGATTTAATTTCACTTCTGGTTGCATTTTGTTTGAGACCTAATTCTTCATATAAATTTTTTTCCATTTTTATAAATTATGCATTAAAGATAACCATCTTTTCTGGCCTGAATTGAAGTATTAGATTCAAACATTGCTGTTGATAAATATCTTTCTCCAAAACTTGGAAGAATAACTATCAATCTTTTATTCATTAGTTCTTTCCTTTTGCCGATTTTTATAGTTGCTGCTAAAGCTGCACCGCTGCTGATGCCAGATAAAAGGCCTTCTAATCTAGCTAATAAACGCCCATAATAAAATGCTTCATCGTCATCTATTTTTATAATTTCATCAATTAATTTAGTATTAAGAACTTTCGGTACGAAACCCGCTCCAATTCCTTGAATCGAATGAGATCCTGCTTTTTCTCCGGAAATCACAGCACTTTTTTTGGGCTCTACGGCATAAATTTTGCAATTTGGATTAACTTTTTTCAAAAAACGTGCACAACCAGTAATTGTTCCTCCTGTGCCTACTCCTGTAACTAGTCCATCTAAATTGTTATTGGATTGGGACCATATTTCTTGAGCCGTCGTTCTTTCATGAATATCTGGATTAGCAAAGTTTTCAAACTGATTAAATTGATAGCTATTTGTAATGGTTGAAGACAACTCATTAGCTAAATCTAAAGCTCCTTTCATTCCGTCTTTTCCTGGTGTTAGCTGTAATTCAGCTCCATATGCCCTCAACATTGCCCTTCTCTCGATACTCATCGTATCCGGCATAGTTAATATCAATTTATAGCCTTTTGCTGCAGCAACCATTGCTAATGCGATGCCAGTATTCCCACTAGTTGCTTCAATTAACGTTGTTTTATCTGGCGTTATCAATCCTTCTTCTTCAGCTTTACATAACATTGAATAAGCGATCCGATCTTTAACGGACGCTGATGGATTGAAACTTTCTAGTTTGGCTATTATTTCTGGATAACAATCAAAATACTTTTTGATTCGATTTAATTTAACTAATGGGGTATTGCCAACCAGTGAAGTTATATCATTTGCTATTTCCATGCAGTTATTTTTAAAATGCAAATTAATTTCTCCTAATATTAATAATAATTGTATTTAAAGATCTTTTATATAATTTTCTCAAAAGAATTTAATTTAAATAACTTCCTGAGAAAAAATATTTAGTAATATAAAAGGAAGTTTTTATTATGATTATGTATTCGTTAGAACTAAGTCTGAGATATTCACCTTTTCCACTTTCAATTCAGAAGAAAGAATTTGATGATGTTAAAAGAATTTATGATGAAATAAAAAGTTCTATGAATGAAACTTTAGAATCCTCAAACTTGATCGAATTAAGGTGTGACAAAGTGCAAGATAAATTAATTTCGGTAAGAGCTAAAGAAATCATTTCTGTTCAGATATATGAAAAATCATCTGTAGCAGGAGGAGCTAAAAGGCCTGGATTTTCTCTCAACATAGATTGATAGAATTAATGCGAGATTCACTTGAAAATGAAATACCTCATATTCAATTCAAAGATGTTTCTTTTTCATATCTTAGAGAAAAAGAAAATTTAATTTTTAAATGTAACTTCTCAATAAAAAAACCTGGATTTTGGATGGTTGTAGGTAAAAACGGGAGTGGAAAAAGTACTCTTTTAAAATTAATCAATGGAATAATCAAACCCAAAAATGGCGTCATTGACTCTAATGCAAATATTGGCATGGTGTTCCAAAACCCTGATCATCAAATATTAATGCCAAATTGTAGGAGTGAACTTCTGATTAATATTAATCAGAATATAAGTCAAAATGAAATTAATAAAAAAATTGAATATGTGCTTGATAAGGTTGGAATGACTGGTTTTGAAAAAAGGCCAGTTCATACTTTGAGCGGTGGACAAAAACAACGCTTAACTATTGCATGCGCTCTGATTAGTAATAGAAATTTTATTCTTTTAGACGAGCCTACAGCGTTACTTGATCAAACCAGCCAATTAAAAGTTTTAAAAACTATTAAAGATCTTACAAGTGACTGTAAAAAACCTTTATCAGCTTTGTGGATTACTCATCGTTATGAAGAATTAACTTATGCTGATGCAGTAGCAGAGTTGAAAAATGGTTATTTATCCAGTTGGCAAGAACCATCAAAATTTCAATATAATTAACCCTTGTACTTGTCATAAGGTACTTTAAAGAGCTAAATTCATTTTATATTCCTCGGTAGCTCAGCGGTAGAGCGATCGACTGTTAATCGATTGGTCGCAGGTTCGAATCCCGCCCGGGGAGTTCAATAACGGGTTCTTAAGACTTCAAGTTAATTTACTTGAGGTCTTTTTTAATGCCCTATTGGAATCAAATTAATTGTGATGGTCGTGAAATGGTCGTGAAATATATCTTTTCTTCGATTTCTTATATCAGGTTCAGTCAGGCACTATCAGGTGAGGTCTCCCCGACTTTCGCCAGGGGTGTTTATACATTCCAAAAAGTTATCCAAAGTCATCCTAACAGGATGACTTTTTTATTTCTTTGACCTTCTTTTGTCAAATAGTGTTTAGCCGAAGATGTAAATAAGTATATTTGATGAACTTTTTAGAACAGTATATAGAACATTTAAAATAATTAGATTATATTTGTTTATAATTATTTTAAAATTTAAAAAACGTTTTTTAATAACAGTAATTAGAACGTATATAAAATTCTATATAAAGTGAAAAATAAGCTCCTTGATTTATTTTCATTTTTTAAAATTTAGACATATTTTCTTTTATATACTATGAATTACTGCACCATTCAGGAAATTTTAGTCATCCCACATATCCTTTTTCTCTTGATCTAAATTATTCCTTTCAAGTAATTCTATTCTTTGCTTCTGAGAATCTATTTCTGTTTCAATTACGTTTTTATCGTCAATATATTTTGTTTGTATTTCTAAAATATTTATTTCAAATTGTTCCCCAAAAAAATCTGACATTTCTTTCCATGCTTCCATTTCCTCTTCTTTGCCAATAGTATCGTTTATCTGATGAGAAATAATTTCTAATACATATTGTCTAAGTTCTTGATGACTCATCGATTCAACTTTTTTTTGAATGTAAAGTTCTTTAAGAGTTTCTAGTTGTTTTTTTGATAAATCAGAATAGATAATAGAATTCTTTTTCATAAATACTTAAATTTTTTTTAATATAGACAAAATTATTAATTTAAACATTCTGGAGAAATTAAAAATTTTTAACTTAGTTAATTTCTATTTGAAAACTGAAAATCTCCATTTAATTCAATTTTTCAAACCTTAATAATGGCAATCTCAACTAGATAATCTTTCTAATTGAAACATTATTTGTTTCGAAAAATCCTTTGATTATTAAGAAAAAGTAAATAGAATCGAAAGAAATTCTAAAATTTCAACTTTATTAAAAATTACAATTTTTAGATAATCCATTGCTATCAATGAGTTATTTGATAAATTGAATTGATAAAATTGTTTACACTAATTCAGCAATCTTTATAAATTCTTGAGAGAATCATAATACTAAAACTTAATTTTAATTTAATAGTTCATAAATATGAAAATTTCAATCCTTTTAATTGAAGACGATCGTGATATGCGTGATTTGGTGGCTAGGCATTTAGAACATTCTGGGTTTGATGTCCAAAAAGCTGAAGATGGAATAAAAGGACAAGCATTAGCTCTTCAATATTCCCCAGATTTAATACTTTTGGATTTAATGCTACCTAGTGTAGATGGTTTAACTTTATGCCAGCGTCTAAGAAGAGATGAAAGAACATCAAATATACCAATCTTGATGATAACTGCGTTAGGCGGCCTTAAAGATAAAGTTACCGGGTTTAATTCTGGAGCAGATGATTACATTACTAAACCATTTGATTTAGAAGAATTATATGTACGCATAAAAGCTTTATTAAGAAGAACTAACAGAGCACAATTAAATTCTAGTAACCAGCAAGAAATATTAAATTATGGCCCTTTAACTCTTGTTCCGGAAAGATTTGAAGCTATATGGTTCGAATCTCCTGTTAGGTTAACGCATCTTGAATTTGAACTTCTTCATTGTCTTTTGCAGAGACATGGTCAAACTGTATCGCCAGCATTAATTCTTAAAGAAGTATGGGGATATGAACCTGATGATGATATTGAGACAATAAGAGTTCATATTAGACACTTACGCACTAAACTAGAACCCGATCCACGCAAACCTATATATATAAAAACTGTATACGGTGCTGGATATTGTCTTGAGTTACCTATCGGTTCTCAAGTGGAAACTGCTAGGCAAGAGTTCATTCAAGCAAGAAATCCTGACTTGATAAATTCTGCAGTAGATTAATCTCATAAATCTTCCATTAAAATTTTTAAAAAAGCTATTTCCCATACCAACTTTGGTTGAATATTTTTTCTTAAAAGGTATTTTAAATTTTCAAGTTTTTTAACTAAATCGATATTTTTTGTTTTTCTCCACCAAATTATTTGAATTAAATTTACTAAACAAATCTGTTGAGAAATTTCCAATTTCTCAGATATTGATTTAGATATTTCGAATATTTCCAGACTATTTTTAATTGGAGAATCCACTTTTCGTATAATTTCATCTGAAAAATCATTCCAAATTTCAATATTTTTCAATAATTGATTTGGAGATCCGTTTGCAGAGTTTATTAAATCTTCAAATTTTAAATTTGTATTTATATTTAATTTAGAAGTATCTAAATATTCTTTTAAAATTGACTTTATTTGTTTACTAGAAAAAGATCGAAATCTGACGATTTGACATCTTGAAATTATTGTATCTAAGAGAAGATTTAATTTAGATGTTAATAAAATAAAAATGCCGTTACTAGGTTCTTCTAAGGTTTTTAAAAGGCAATTTGAGGCTGCTTCGTTTAAGAGGTGTGCATCTATAATCAAAACAATTTTTTTTTCTGAGTTTATTGATTTTTGACTAAGAAAAGTTTTGATATTACGTATTTGAGCGATTTTAATAATCTCAGATCCACTTTTTATTGTTTTTTCAAGATCGAAACTTCCTGAACTTTGTGTTGCCAAAAGAGAATCAGGTTCAATAATTAAAAAATCAGGATGGTTATTGTTTGTAATTCTCTCTTCAATATTTTCGTTTGGTGAAGATTGTTTGAAAATCTCTTTTATAAATTGAAGAGCAGTTTGCTTCTTGCCTAATCCTTCAGCACCATAAAATATATAACCATTAGCCAACGATTTGTTTTCAATTATGTTCTTAAGAAAGGTATTGACTTCTTCATTCAAGAAAAAATTATTTTTTTTAACATCAATCATTTGTTATTAGAAAAATTGTTTAGCAAAGTCTCTTTAATTTGATTAGAAATAGTTTTAATATTTTGTGAAGCAGATATCACTTTCCAGTTTTTTTGTTTGGCAATTAGTTTGAAGCCTTCATTTACTTTTTCTAAAAATCTAATACCTTCTGATTCTATTCTGTCGGGAATTTCATTTTTTCTTCGGAATATGCTCTCTTCTGGTGAAATTTCTAAGAAGAAAGTGAGATCTGGAGATTCTCCTTGACAAACAATAGATTCAATATTTTTAATTATTTCTAAATTTATATTTCTTCCATAACCTTGATAAGCCAGTGTGGAATCGGAAAATCTATCACTTATTACCCAATCATTGTTATTTAAAGCAGGTGAAATAATTTTGGAAACGTGTTCAGCTCTATCCGCTGAATAAAGTAATAATTCTGCAAGAGATGAAGGCTTATTATTTTCATTATTATCAAGAATCAGTCCTCTAAGTTTTTTTCCTAAAAGACTGCCTCCAGGCTCTCTAGTTGTGATTAATTGAGACCCTTTCTTTATTAGACCACTATTAGGAAGCCATTTAGATAATTCATCTATTTGGGTAGTTTTACCACATCCATCAATACCCTCAATAACGATAAATTTTCCTTTCATTTAATCCAAAGATAAAGCATTAATTACAACCGTAATAGAGCTAATAGCCATCAATAATGCTGCTATTGAGGGAGTAAGAAGAATACCGTATTTAGGGAATAAAATGCCGGCTGCTAAAGGTATAGCTAGTAAGTTGTAACCAAAAGCCCATGTTAGATTTTGCTTTATTTTTCTAATAGTTTTTTTTGCAAGATTCAATGCATAGGGTAATCCATTTAGTTGATCTCCCATTAATACTACATCTGCATTTGCCTTGGCTATTTGAGTCCCTGATCCTACCGCAATTCCTAAGTCTGAGGATGCTAAGGCTGGGACATCATTAATACCATCACCAACCATTGCCACTTTATTATTAATTTTTAAATTTTCTATAGTCTTTAGCTTCATTTCAGGAAGAAGATCCCATTTTACTTCTGTTTCTTTGCAACCGATTTTTTTTGCTAAAGCTAAAACTGTTTGTTTCCTATCTCCACTTAAAATGTTAATTTTAAATTTGTTTTCTCTCAAATTTTTAACTGTTTTAATTGAATCATCTCTGAGTAAATCTCCGAGCAAAATAAAGCCTAATAACTTATCTTTGATGCTAACTCCAATGATGGTGTTCGTTATTGTTTCTTCATTTTCAATGACTTTTTTTGCATCACTATCAATAATAATTTCTTTGCTTAGTAGCCATTCAATATTTCCAATATTAATAAGTCCATCAATTGACTCAAGTTCTCCAGAAATACCTCTCCCTGAATGAGTAAAAATTTTTTTTATTGGAAATAAACTTAAATTTTGCTTTTTTGCTTCTTGAGTTAAGGCATCTGCAATTGGATGTCTGCTTTCTTTTTCTAAACTGGCAGCTATTTTTAATAAAAATAAATTATCGTCATTATTTTTGTAATCAACAATGAAAGGCTTACCCTTTGTTAGGGTTCCTGTCTTATCAAAAATAATGAGATTAATTTTTGAAGCCATCTCTATTTTATCCCCGCCTTTAAATAAAACCCCTTTTTTTGCTGCTTTACCTGAAGCGACAGTGATTACAGTTGGGGTAGCTAAACCTAATGCACAAGGACAAGCTATCACTAAAACGGCAATTGATAATTGAATTGCTAAACTCAGGAAATTCTCAGCATTACTACCAAGAGAACTATGAAGTGTATGGCTTGAGTGAGTGATTAATTCATGATTGTGACTTAATAAATCAGGCCATATGTTTTTTGCCCCCTTCCACCAAAAGCAGAAGGTTAAAGTAGCAAAAATAAGTACAAAGTAAGTAAATTTTCCTGCAATTTCATCAGCAATTCCTTGAATTCGTGGTTTTCTAGAGTTTACAGACTCAATAAGATTTACCAGTTTTGCAAGAGAAGAATCTCCTCCGACCTTTTGTACTTTAAGTCTAAGAGTTGAATTAAGGTTTAAAGACCCACTAGATAGATGTTCGCCTTCTTTGACTTCTATAGGTTTGGATTCTCCAGTAATATGCGAAACATCAACATATGAATTACCTCGGGTAACAATGCAGTCAGCAGGTACTCTGTCTCCTGCTAAAACTTGAATCTCTTGATCAGGTCTTAAAGTGTTCACTCTTATTGACTTTATTTGATTGTCTTCAGTGTAGATATTCGCCATTTCAGGTTGAAGATCTAGTAATTCTCCAATGGATGAACCAGTTTGATATCTTGCTCTTTCTTCTAAGTAACGCCCAATCAGTATGAAGCCTAACAGCATGACTGGCTCATTAAAAAAACAAGGAAAACCAGTGGCAGGAAATATTAAGGATAGAAGACTTGTTGTATATGCGCTTATTACTCCAAGAGCTACTAAAGAATCCATATCAGGATGGTTCTTAATAAATGATTTAAATCCATTAATAATTATTCCTCTTCCAGGAAATAGTAGAGATAAAGTTGCTAATGAAGCGTGAAAAAATATGTTACCTAATATTGGAAAATTTATATATCTTCCTTCTGCCAGATGACCTAATCCTGAAAATAATAAAAGTAATAGGGCAAAAGTTAGTTTTTTCCATTGATTATTCCACTTCTTTTTTTTTTCTAATTCTGTTTTATTTATTTTTTTTGAAAAATCATTTATGTAAATCTTTGATGGGAAACCATTCTCTTTTAGATTTTCGAGAACTGATTCTATTTCTATATGTTTCTGTGTAATTTCAAAATAAGCACTTTCAGTAAGTAAGTTAACAGAAACATTTTCAATCCCATCAGAATTATTCAATATCTTTTCAACAGTACTAACACAACCTCCGCACTTCATTCCTGTAATGCTTAATTGAATGCTCTTCATATTTTTCACGATAGAAGCAAATTAATGCTTGACTTTATATTTAACTATAATAAATGTAATAGACTTTTTAAATAATTATTTTTTAAAATTACTATATTAATTTTATTAGATTTTGAGCAGTGCCTAGTAATCAAAACAGAGACAACTTTATCGATAAAGCTTTTACTGTAATTGCTGAATCAATAGTAAAAATAATGCCTATTGCAGAGAAAGAAAAAAAAGCATATATCTATTATAGAGATGGCCTAGCTGCACAAAATAATGGAGATTATTCGGAAGCATTAGAGTATTACAAAGAGAGTTTACTACTTGAAGAAAATAAAATTGATAGGGGTGAGACTTTAAAAAATATGGCAATAATATATATGAGTAATGGTGAAGAGGATCTGTCTATAGAAACTTATGAAAAAGCATTAGTAGAAAATCCCAAACAGCCATCATGCCTTAAAAATATAGGTTTGATTTATGAAAAAAGGGGAAGATATGCTGAGCAAAATGGTGATTTAGATCAGAGAGATATTTGGTTCGATAAAGCTGCAGAAGTCTGGTCTAAAGCAGTTAGATTATATCCAGGTGGTTATCTAGATATTGAAAATTGGTTGAAAAACTCAGGAAGAAGTTCAATCGATATGTATCTCTAATTTTTTTAAACTGATAAAGAATAGTCAACTGCTTCTTTTATATTTGATATCTCTTTGATATTTATTAAATTTTGAAAATTATTATTTAGTTCCTCCTCTAGTTTTGGCACTACGATATTTTTGATCCCTAGTCTTACAGCTTCTTCTATTTTTGTTCGAAGGTTATTCGATTTTCTAACCTGACCACTTAAACCCAATTCGCCAATAAATGAGCTACTGGCCAAAGGAGGAATATTTTTCAAACTTGATAAAATTGATATTGCAACCCCTAAGTCAGATGAAGGATCATTAATCTCAAAACCCCCACCAGTAGCTACATAACAATCAAATTCAGATAATTTTATCCCTACGTGTTTTTCAATAACAGCTAGGATTTGATGCAATCTATTTATGCTAATTCCAGTTGTAGTCCGTCTTGGGTTGCTGTAGAAAGTTTTATTTACCAGTGCTTGTATATCAACTGCTAATGGTCGAGTTCCTTCATTGGTAATCGTAGTTGTTACACCTGATATGTTTTCTTTATTTGTAAAAATTGAACTTGGGTTTTTTATCTCTCGTAAACCCTCTTCAAGCATTTCAAAGATTCCAATCTCAAAGGTCGATCCAAATCGATTTTTTATACTTCTTAGTAATCTATGTGAGGAAATATTATCTCCTTCAAAGTTTATTACTGTATCAACTAAATGCTCTAAAGTTTTAGGGCCAGCTAAAGCACCATCTTTGGTTACATGACCAATTATTAGAAGCGCAATATTATTGTCTTTGGCAAGATTTTGCAATTCAGATGAACATGCTCTCACTTGAGAAACCGATCCTGGAGAACTTTGCATTTCATGATTATGGATGGCTTGAATACTATCAATAATTGCGAAACTTGGATTGACACGTTTGATCTCTTCAATAATTAGGGATAAATTAGTTTCTGCAAAAATTTTTAAATCAATACTGTTTTGATTTAATCTTTCCCATCTAATTTTTACTTGTTCTAAAGATTCTTCTGCAGTTATGTATAAAACTTTCTCTTTAAGAGATATTTTTCCTGCTGATTGAAGAACTATTGTGCTTTTACCTATCCCTGGTTCTCCTCCAAGTAAAACAACAGATCCTGGTACTATTCCACCTCCAAGAACTCTATCAAATTCACTAAAACCACTCGTGAATCTGGATATTTTTTTTGATGAGATCTCATTAAATGGTATAGATTTTTTACTATTTTTGATTTCTTGATATTTAGAGCTCTTACTTTTTATTTCTTCAACAATGGAATTCCATGAGTTGCAATTAAGGCATTTTCCAAAGTATTGAGAAGTTTCAGATCCACAATTCTGACAAATAAAAGTTGATAATTTGCTAGACATTAAGTTTCTGAATGAAGTAATGGAACTAGAATGTTTGGGATATTGCCCCTCTACAAGTTAGATTAGGTTAATAATAAATTCTCTTACTGATTAGCTAATAGAAACAAATGGCTCTATCTAGTCAAACTAAAGAAACTATACTTGTCGCAGATGACGAGGCAAGTATTAGAAGAATTCTGGAGACACGTCTCTCCATGATTGGCTACAAAGTTGTAACTGCATGTGATGGTAAAGAAGCACTAAAGTTATTTAAGGATTATGAACCTGATTTAGTAGTGCTTGATGTCATGATGCCAAAGCTAGATGGTTATGGAGTTTGTCAAGAATTAAGGAAAGATTCTGATGTCCCAATTGTTATGTTAACTGCATTAGGAGATGTCGCAGATAGGATAACAGGTTTAGAATTAGGGGCTGATGATTATGTAGTAAAACCATTCAGCCCAAAGGAATTAGAAGCTAGAATTAGGTGTGTTCTTAGAAGAATTGATAAAGAACAAATTCCTGGAATGCCTAATTCAGGATTAATTTTGGTTACGGATATAAAAATTGATACAAACCGAAGACAAGTTTTTAAAAGCGATGAGAGAATAAGATTAACTGGAATGGAATTTAGTCTCTTAGAGCTTTTGGTAAGTAGGTCAGGAGAGCCATTTAGTAGAGGAGAGATCTTGAAAGAAGTTTGGGGATATACCCCCGAGAGACATGTAGACACGAGAGTCGTAGATGTTCATATATCAAGATTAAGATCAAAACTTGAGGCTGATCCAGCAAATCCTGAATTAATTTTGACAGCAAGGGGTACAGGATATCTTTTTCAAAGGATTGTTGATATTGCTCCTTTTGATGGTAAATAAATGGGGAAAGAAACAGCGCAAAAAATTAACAAGCCTAGAGCCATTAGAAGATTAGTTATTTGGTACAAAAGAAATTCGGCTGTCACTTCAATAGTAGATACTGCTGCAAGTTCTGCAGCAACTGCTAGTAATGTTGCGGGTAATATGGTTTCTGGTGCTGGTTCTGTTGTGAGCACAGCTAGTAATGTTGCAGGTAATGTTGCAGGTAATGTAGTTTCAAGTGCTGAATCTGTTGTTAATACTGCTAGTAGTGTAGTTTCAAATGCTAGTTCAATAGCTAAAAATACATTACAGCCATTAGTTTTTGACCCATTAAAAAGATTACAAAATAACGATAATATTTTAGATAGGGTGGAGCAATCTCAATCTAAAAGAATTTGGATCGCAGTTGATGGGATGGGTGGTGATTATGCTCCTGGTCCAATTCTTGAGGGTTGTCTAGAAGCAATAAGTAGATTTCCAATAAATATAAAGTTTGTCGGCAAAATTGAAAAAGTTAAAGATGCAGCAGAAAAAATTGGATTAGCAGAATTATTAGAAAATGAAATAGATAATAATCGTCTTGAATTAATTGATAGTGGAGAGCCTATTGGGATGAATGAAGAAGCTACCGCAGTTAGAAAAAGGAAAAATGCAAGTATAAACGTTGCAATGGATTTAGTGAGAAATAATAAAGCTGAAGCTGTCTACTCAGCGGGTAATTCAGGTGCCATGATGGCTTCTGCCATATTTAGAATAGGGAGATTGAAAGGGATTGAGAGACCAGCTATAGGAGCATTGTTTCCAACAAGGGATCAAACTCGTCCGGTATTAGTTTTAGATGTCGGTGCAAATACTGATTGCAAGCCATCTTATCTGCATCAATTTGCTCTTCTAGGTAATATTTATGCAAAAGATGTCCTACAAGTACAAAAACCAAGAATTGGCCTCTTAAATATTGGAGAAGAAGAATGTAAAGGTAATGATTTATCCTTAAAAACGTTTGAATTATTATCTTCTGAAAAAAGTTTTGATTTTGGAGGTAATTGTGAAGGGAGAGATGTACTATCAGGTAGTTTCGACGTAGTAGTCTGTGATGGATTTACTGGAAATATATTGTTGAAATTTCTTGAATCTGTGGGAGGAGTTTTATTAGATATTTTGAGATCTGAGCTGCCACGTGGAAGGCGGGGGAAAGTTGGTTCAGCTTTTTTAAGAAGTAATCTACTTAGAATTAAGAAAAGGTTAGATCATGCCGAACATGGAGGAGCTTTATTACTTGGGGTGAATGGTATTTGCGTTATTGGTCATGGAAGTAGCAAATCTTTATCAGTAGTTAGTGCTCTTCGCTTGGCTCACTCTGCTGTGAATCATGGTGTTATGGACAATTTAAATCAACTGCAAAAGCTTCAAGTTTTAAATTCATAAAACATATTGAGTCAAATTTATGTTTGACTAATATAAGTAAATAAAAAAACTCTTTTGGAAGTAATTAATTTTAATCAGATTGGAGTGTCATTTAAGGGAAGCGGAAGTTATGTACCTGATCAAATCCTAACCAATCAAAAAATTAGTCAAAAGGTTGATACAAGCAATGAATGGATAAAATCTAGAACGGGCATTTCTGAGAGAAGAATCTCTAGCGTAGAAGATAATGTTAATGAGATGGGTTATAAGGCTGCTCTAAACGCTATAGAAATGGCTAATTGGGATATTAAAACGATTGATTTGATTGTTTTAGCTACTTCTACTCCGCATGATTTATTTGGATCTGCCCCATCCATTCAAGGTAAATTAGGGGCAGCTAATGCTGTAGCTTTCGATTTAACTGCAGCATGTAGTGGGTTCTTATTTGCCTTAATTACAGCCTCACAATTTTTGAAAGGGGGTAGTTTCAAAAGGGCTATTGTAATAGGAGCAGATCAACTATCAAGCTTTGTTGACTGGAATGATAGAAGAAGTTGCATTCTCTTTGGAGATGGTGCAGGTGCATTAGCAATTGAAGCAAATAATGAATGTGATAATTTAATTGGTTTTGATATGAGAACTGATGGAGAAAGGGGTTCTTTTCTTAATCTCTCATCAAAAAATAATAAAGATTCAATAATTGATAATATTGATTTTTTAAGTGGAGCTTTTTCTCCAATTCAGATGAATGGTCAGGAAGTGTATAAATTTGCAGTTAGAGAAGTCCCATTAATTCTTGAAAAGTTGTTTAAAAAAATGAACTATACCTCTAATGAAGTTGATTGGCTTGTATTACATCAAGCTAATCAAAGGATATTAGATTCTGTAGGAGATAGATTAAAAATTCCTGGAGAAAAAATTCTTAGCAATTTAGAAAAATATGGTAATACTTCAGCAGCAACAATTCCACTAGTGATGGATGAGGCAATTAGAAATAATAGAATTAAACAAAATGATATTATTGCCACAAGTGGTTTTGGCGCTGGGTTAAGTTGGGGTGCAGCCCTAATTAAATGGGGTTAAACAAAAAGGAGCATTATGACAGTTGCATGGGTATTCCCTGGACAGGGTTCTCAAAAAATTGGAATGGCAAAACAAATTGAAACTTTGCCCAACACAAAAGAGAGGTTTAGTTATGCATCTGAAATATTTGAGCGGAATTTATTTGAAATTTGTGAGTTAGATTGTGAACAAACAAATCCTCTTATTGATCTAAATAACACAAGAAATACACAAATTTGTCTTTTTTTAGTTGAATCAATTTTATTAGATGCATTAAAGGAAAATGGATTTAAACCTACTTATGTTGCTGGGCACAGTCTAGGAGAAATCACTGCACTGTATTGTGCGGATGTATTTTCATTCGAAGATTGTGTTTCACTAATAAAAGAAAGGTCTCAATTAATGGAAAATGCTGGGAAAGGATCTATGGCAGCAGTAATTGGTTTTGATAGAAATCAACTTGATTTATTCGTACAAAAAATTGATGATATTGTAATTGCAAATGATAATAGCTCTTCCCAAGTTGTCTTATCAGGATCTACTGAAGCATTAGATAATTTTTCGAAAGAAATTTCTTGTAAAAGATTCTTGAAACTAAATGTTTCAGGTGCATTTCATTCGCCATTTATGAACGAACCTTCATCAAAATTTTCGGAATATTTAAAACAAATTAATTTTAACAATCCCTCTTTCCCAGTCATAAGTAATTATAAACCTACACTTTGCAGTGATCCAAACGAGCTTAAAATTAGATTAGAAAAGCAAATGTGTAATGGAGTGAGGTGGCGAGAAACTATGGATTTAATGGCAAAAGATAGTGATCTTCATATTGTTGAAATTGGCCCTTCTAATGTACTAAGCGGTTTAGGGAAAAGACATCTTAAAGATGTAAAAATTTCTCAAGTTTCATCTTCTGATCAAATATCTTATTAATTTGTATGAAAAATCATACTATTCAAAAATTAATCTATGAATTAGTTAGCAAGCTTTTTGTATTTCCTATTTATAAATTAGTATTTAAAGGTCATTTAATAGGTAGAGATAATATTCCGCAAAAAGGTTCCTTTATCATGGTTTCTAATCATGGTTCTTTACTTGACCCTCCTTTGTTAGGCCATGCCCTTGGACGTAATATATCTTTTATGGCCAAGGCAGAGCTTTTTAAAATTCCTTTTCTGGGCTTTATTATCAAGGCTTGTGGGGCCTATCCTGTAAAAAGAGGAATTGTGGATAAAAATACAATTAAAACAGCATGTAAAAAATTATCAAATGATAATTGTATTGGAATTTTTATTGATGGCACTCGTCAAAAAAATGGCCGAGTGAATAAGCCCAAACAGGGTGCAGCATTATTAGCCTTTAAAAATCAAAAATTATTATTGCCTGTTGCAATAGTTAATTCCCATAGACTAATAAGACTTAAATTCTTTATTCCAATGTTTTCAAAAATAGTTATTAAAGTGGGAAAACCTGTTCAACCTCCACAAAGTTCATCAAGAGACGATCTGAATTCTGTAACAATGCAGCTTCAAGATAAAATTAATAATTTGATTGGATGAATATTTAGTTAATTGGAGAAATAGGGTAAAGAGGCAAAACTTTTTCCCAGGAATCTACATTTGAATTTAATAAATTTTTATTTGATAAATTTAATAGTTCTTTTAAATCTTCTTTATCATCATAAATAGCTTCAAACAAAATTTCTTTATTCTCAAGTTCTTTAAAAACTTTTGGTAAAACTGTTTCTCTAATGACTAGATCTGAAGGGGTTTTTTCGTTATGACAAATTTCATATTTACCTGCAATAAAACCCTTGCGTTTTAATTTTTTGTAAATCCAGAATGTATTTTTGTTTGTAAAGATATTATTTTTTAAAGCAATTCTTTTTGCCATTATTTCAAATGAACTAAAACTGTCTAGAGGACAATTTACTTGTTGTGAGATGGTTCTTGCTAAAACCACAATCAGTCGTGAAGCATTAAAGTTTGCTGGCCCTATGCTGACAGATAACTTATTTATTTTTTTTAAATTTTCTTTAGAAATGAATTTGTTAAGATCATTAATTAAGTTGTTGCAAAGGTCATTATCAAATTTTTTGATAAATAATTCATCAGATTCAAGGGTATTGTTTTTTCTAAACCCAAAGCCAAAAGAGTTGTCTGTGCTATGAATCACTAATGTAGAGTTATTTTCTCCGTGATTGAGTTTATTTGTCATCTATTACCTTTAAACAGGTAATTCCATGCCTGGATTACACTTGGACCATTTACCAAATTCATTTTCAAAACTTTCACAAGATTGAACATCCCAATCAGTTTTATAATCACCATTATTATCTTTAACTATATTGACATGAATGAATGGTTTTTTTGCTTTAAAATCAGGTAGATCACAAATATGATCAACACCATGATTATTCTCAACATCATGATATGTGATACATCTATCAACCCATTTACAGTTGATGCAAATGCACATAATAAATAATATGAAAAATAGCTTTCACACAGATCATACACTAATAATTGATGAATTAGAAACAAGTATAAAATTTCATAATTTGGATTTAATCTTAGGTTTTTTACCTAAAGGATCATATTTGGTGGGTGGTTATATAAGAGATATTATTTTGGGAAGAAAAACTGAAAAGTTAGATATTGATATTGTGGTACCTTTAAATGCAATTGAAATTGGTAAAAAGATTGCAGATAATATTGGATCAAAATTTATAATTTTAGATAAAAAAAGAGAAGTAGTAAGAATTATTCTTAATAATATTTATATTGATATTGCTAATCAAGTTTCATCTTCCATAGAAGGAGATTTATGTTCTAGAGACTTTTCGATCAATTCAATTGCTTTTTTATTTGATAAGAAGAGTTTGTTTGATCCATTAAATGGTCTTAAAGATCTTGAGATTTCTTTGCTTAGAACTCATTCTGAAAACAATTTATTAAATGATCCATTACGAATTTTAAGATGTTTTCGATTTGTTTCAGAATTGAATTTTAAAATTGATTTAAGATTAGTTGATTTTATAAAAAAAAATAAAGGGAACTTATATCTTGTCGCAAAAGAGAGAATTACTTATGAAATACAAAAAATAGTAAATGGAACAAATGCTATTGATGCAGTATTGTTGATAAAGAAATTAAATATATTTGATACTGAAAATTTATTTGAAGATTCTTTTTTTTTGGATTTAGAGAAAATTAATTATGGAGAACTTGATCAGGAAGAAAAAGATAAATATTTGCCATCATTTTTTATTGCTCAAATCTTAGATGTTGTAACTTTAGAGAAACTGAAATTTAGTAAAGCTGATATTGCAAAAACTAAGTTATTGCGAAAATGGCACCTTTTCTTGAAAAACAAAAATATCTCTCAGTTAGATGAATTTGACAGATTTAAATTACATCAAGAATTAGAAATGTTTCTGCCATCTTTTATTTTTTATTTACCTCAAAACTTACAATTAGATTGGCTTAATAGATGGCGTGACAACGATGATAAATTATTTCATCCCTCAAACTTAGTTAATGGTGATGTAATTAAAAAAAATTTGGAAATCAAGGATGGACCTATCTTGGGAGAGCTTTTACAGTATCTTTCTAAAGAACTTGCATATAACAGATTAAATAATTTTGATGAAGCTATTTATAAAGCAAAGCTATGGATTGAACAAAATGCGCCAAAATGTGATTAAATACACATAGCTTAGTTTTGTTTAAAAGTTCAGACTTAAAAATCATTTTTAAAAATTTATGAGTATTCGCATTTACATTGGCAACTTACCACAAGGATTTAATCCAAAAGAATTTGATACACTTTTAAAGTCAGTTTCTGACTCGATTAGGTTTAAAGCAGTTTTAGATAAGGAAACTAAGGAATGCAGGGGGTTTGGTTTTGCGACTTCTAATAATGAAGATAATGCTAATTTATTAATTCAAAAATTAAATGGTTTTGAATTTAATGGTTCTAAATTAAGAGTAGAGCTATCAGAAAAGAAAGATTCTGCTTCAAATAAAAGAAATAGTGGAAAATCAAATAAGAATAAGAAGAGGAAAGACTTTAAGAAAATTGTTCACAGTGATGCTCCTAATTTAGAAGCTCCTGATCCAAGATGGGCAGGAGAACTATCTAAATTAAAAGATTTATTGGCTAATCAGAAGACTCCTGCTTAGTCATTTAATTCGAGAAATTAAAAAAGATATAGGAATTTCAAAAGCTTTTACTGAATTTTTTACAAAAGCTCTATTGTTAAAGACATCATAGTCTAATCTTTCTATAGAATCTAATATTCCTCTGTAAAGACGTAAGGATGTCCATACAGGCCATCTTGCGTCAGAAGATAACCATTTGATTCCATCTTCAGATTTCTGGAACCAATCGCGAGCCCTGGTTAATTGAAATTTCATTAGTGCTTTCCATTGTTTGTTTATTTCACCTTTTAAAAGTTTTTCTTCAGAATAATTAAATTTTTCAATATCTTCTTGAGGAAGATAAATCCTACCTCTTTGCCTATCTTCGCCGACATCTCTTAATATATTTGTTAATTGATTAGCTATACCTAAAGCTATAGCGGCTTCTGAGGGGTCAGGTTTGGCACTCCATGGAGCGGATGTGTAAGCACTATCAATCCCCATGACATTCTGAGTCATCAAACCAACTGTCCCTGCGACTCTATAACAATAGAGTTGTAATTCATCAAAATCTTTGTATCTAAATTTATTAAGATCCATTCTCTGGCCATCTATCATGTCTAGATAAGGTTGAATACTTTGTGGATATTTTTCGATGGTGTCTAGTAAAACGGCATCTAATTCCGATTTAATGTTGCCTTTAAAAACATTCTTTGTATTTTCTTCCCATGTATTTAAATTTTCTTCAAGTTCATCTTGCGATTTAGTTGAAGCTTCTAAGCTATCCATTATTTCATCTGTTCTTCTACACCAAACATAAATAGCCCAAATAGCTTTTCTTTTTTCTACAGGTAGCAGAAGGGTTCCCAAGTAAAAAGTTTTAGCCCATTTTTGGGTTTCTTTTCGGCATATCTCGTATGCTTGATCTAGTTGAGAAATTGAATTTTTCAAAAAGTTTTAGATGAATTTTTAAATTACTGGAATGTAAATCTCATGAAGAAACATTTTGAGGAGTTTTGGAATACTCCTTATTGATTGATTCCGCGCATAATTTACCACTTAAAACAGCTCCTTCCATAGATGCTAAATATTTTTGCATAGTATAATCACCTGCTAAAAAGAAGTTATTTATAGGAGATTTTTGGCTAGGTCTGAACTCTTGACATCCAGGAACTGCTTTATAAACAGATCTTGGAGTTTTGACTACTTTATATTTTCGTAAGTTTGTTTTATCGTCTCCCATGAAATGCGTTGGGAATAATTTTTTGAGTTCCTCCATAGTTGCATCAACAATATCCTGATCACTCCTACTTATCCAATCTTTTGCTGGTGCAAAAACTAATTCAAGCATTGATCTATTTGGATCTTCATATTCTTTGCAGGTGATACTCATATCTGCATAAACACTGAGGAGAGGAGATCTGCTGAATAATAAATGATCAATATCTGTTAATTTTTTGTCAAACCATAAATGGATATTAATGACTGGCACACCATTTAAACCATCTAATTTAGAAAATGCATCTAACCCTTTCCATTGTTTTGGGATCATTAATTTAAAGAGATCTACGGGCATAGCACTTACATAAGCATCAGCCGTTAGCTCTTTCTTTTCGTTTTTATCTAAAGATGCGACAGTAAAACTTTTAACAGTGCTGTCATCATTAAGATTGATTTCCCGTAATGGACTATTCATGTGAACCTCACCACCACGAGCAGTAATATAATCAACCATTGGCTGGCATAGTCTTTCTGGAGGAGCTCCGTCAAGGAATGCCATTTTAGAACCATTTTTTTCTTGTAAAAATCTGTTTAATGCTGTTAATAAAACTGTAGATGATATTTCATCCGGTCCGATGAAATTAAGAGCTTTACTCATCGCTATAAAAACTTCATCATTAACTCTTTCCGGTATATTGTGCTCTTTTAGCCAATCTGTCCATGATTTTGCATCACATTTATCTAAGTACTTTTGGCCTCTTAGCATTGCAGGCACTAAACCTAATCCAAATAGAATCTTTTCATTCCATGAAAGCATATCATTATTGCTTAGTATTGCTGATACACCATTAATTGGAGCAGGTATATCGGGAAAGTCGAATCTACTGTAAGTTCCAGGCTCTGATGGCTGATTAAAAATCATTGAATGACTTTTCCATTGAAGTCTTTCTTCAATATCCAATTCCTTAAAAAGTTGCAACATATTTGGGTAGGCTCCAAAAAATATATGTAACCCAGTTTCATACCAATCTCCATCTTCGTCTTTCCATGCGGCAACTTTCCCACCTAAAACGTCTCTGGCTTCAAGTACAATCGGAATGTGCCCATTATCGACTAAGTATTTAGCGCAAGATAAACCTGCTAAACCAGCACCAGCAATTACAACACGCATTATTAAATCAAGAAATAAATTAACACTTACTAATAAGCTACATTAAAGTTAGAACATAATAGTTTTTTTCGTTGATTATTTCGTAAAATTATGGAAAAAATGCTTTTAAAATCGACTACTAGGCATGTAAGAATTTTTACTGCCGAAGTGGTAGATGAGGAATTAAAGTTTCATCCCAATAAACTAACTCTTGATTTAGATCCTGATAACGAATTTATTTGGAACGAAGATTCTCTAAACAAAATAAATGAAAAATTCAATGAATTAATAAAAGAAAGAGCAGGAAAAGATTTAGATGATTATGAACTTCGAAAAATAGGATCAGAAATTGAAGGTTTGATTAAGTTTTTGCTTCAAAATGGTCAGCTTAGCTATAACCCTGATTGTAGAGTAATGAATTATTCAATGGGCTTACCAAAGACAAATGAAGTGCTATGAATAGATCATCTTCAAATAGAAGGCCAAGAAGAGGCTCAGATAGAAGTTATTATCCACCAAATCCAAATGACAGGGATCCGTATGGTAAAAGAAGCAATAGATTGCCTGCTTCTTCTGAACAAAAGATCAACTTTAGTACAGGAACCATTGCTGTACTTGCTGGAGTATTAATTTTAGGAGTTGGTATTGGGAGCGCTATTACCAGTACAACTGATGGCGGGCAGGGCAATATAGCAAGTCAACAACAATTAGATATGGCTGTTCCAGATCCTGAATTTTGCAGACAATGGGGAGCTAGTGCTTTTGTGATTGATGTTGAAATGTATACGACTCTGAATCCATCTACGAGTTTTGTAACGCAACCAGCTCTTCAACCAGGGTGTGTTATTAGAAGAGAGAATTGGACAGTGCTACAAAAAGAGGGCGCAATTAGTAATGAAGATGTAAGAGAATGTAAGCAAAGGATGAATACTTTTGCTTATATTGGTTCTATAAGAGATAAGCCAATAGTTAAGTGCGTTTATCAGACTGATGTAAATGAAAATAAATTTATAATAAAAGGTGATGGACAAGCTGAAGACGGCGGGATAGGTATTAATAGAGAAGCAATTCAGTTTTGATCCAAATTATATATGCCTCAAAGGGCTTTCTAAACTAGCAAATTGTGGGAGAATGTTTTTCTTAAATACTTCTGATGCTCTTGATGTATATCTTGACGGATTAGTAATTAATTTAAGTTCTCTTTTTACCTCTAAATCAGCAATGAATGCTTTGTGAATTGTTCCAGCCGATAATTCTCTTTCAATAGAAACAACAGGCAAAAAGGAAGCCCCTAAACCTGATTGAACTGCATTCTTGATTGCTTCAAGAGAGTTAAGTTCCATCTCAATTTTTAATCTTTGAATATCAAGCCCAGAATCTTGCAGAAGTTTGTCAACAACTTTTCTTGTTGTAGATTGTGAGTCTAATGTTACAAAATTTAATTTGTATAAGTCTTCTTTTAGAAGCTCTTTTTTGGACGAAAGTGGATGTTTAGATGGTAAGACTAATGCCAACTCATCAGTGGCATATGGAATTACTTGTAGCAAATTTTCCAAATCTCCAGATAATTGTCCGCCAATAATGGCTAAATCAATTTGTCCATTGGCCACACTCCAACCAGTTCTTCTCGTGCTATGAACTTGAAGTTGAACAGATACATCAGGGTATTTTTGTCTAAAAAGTCCTATCATTCTAGGCATTAAATAGGTACCGGTTGTTTGGCTCGCTCCAATTACAAGAGTTCCACCTTTTAAGCTATTTAAATCTTCAATAGCTTTGCATGCTTCGTCGCATTGATTCAAAATTCGTTCACAATATTCAAGTAATAGTCTCCCTGCTTCAGTCAATAAAGCCTTCCTACCACCTCT
Organism: Prochlorococcus sp. AH-736-L23; assembly: GCA_028141225.1. GTDB lineage: Bacteria > Cyanobacteriota > Cyanobacteriia > PCC-6307 > Cyanobiaceae > Prochlorococcus_A. Next base: position 41,254 of record JAOIPS010000004.1, on the reverse strand, counting down.
GTCGAAAATTGTGATTTCAAGTTGTTTTTCTAAATTTTGTATTTGTAAACTCACGGCAGGTTGGGTTACATATAGGAGATCTGCAGCTTTTTTAAAACTTCCTTGAGCTGCTATAGCTTTTAATATTCTTAATTGATCGAGTGTAAATGGTAATTCTGGCATCTATTATGCCTACAATTTCTTATAATTCTAATGCTTAGAAGCACTCTTGTTAAGAACAAAAATTATTTGAACATTTTAAATATATGGAGACTCATAAAACTTCCCTAATTATCTTACTTTTGATTTTGATTTTTGCGGTAATTCATAGTGGGGGAGCTGCTTTAAGAATCAAAGCAGAATCTATTATGGGTCCAAGATTATGGCGGTTATGTTTTGTTTTTTTAAGTTTGCCATCTGCAATTATCTTGATTAGCTATTTTTTGGCTCATAGATACGATGGAATCAGATTATGGAATTTACAGGGCAATAATTTTGTTTTTATGGTCGTATGGATATTAACTGCAATAAGTTTTTTATTTTTATATCCCGCTACTTACAATTTGCTAGAAATTCCTTCGGTTTTAAAACCTAAAGTACGAATCTATGGAACTGGGATAATGCGAATCACAAGACATCCACAAGCATTTGGACAGATAATTTGGTGTTTTGCGCATACTTTATGGATTGGTACATCATTCACACTAGTAACTTCTATTGGCTTAGTTTTGCATCATCTTTTTGCAATTTGGCATGGTGACAAGAGATTAGCAAATAGATTTGGAGAAGAATTTGAAAATTTTAAAAAAAATACTTCCATAATTCCTTTCATGGCAATTCTTGAGGGTAGGCAAGAATTTAAGATTAAGGAATTTTTTAGGTTATCTCAATTTGGTATATTAATTGCAATAAGCGTACTTTGGTGGTCTCATCAATATATAAATATTGCTGTTAAAACATTTAATTCATCATTTTTGTCTGAATTTTTCAATTGACAGTTTAAAATCAAAACATAAGTACTTTAAAAAATGCCACAAGCTTCAGAAATTGCCTGGTTGATTCCTGTTTTCCCACTTATTGGAGCAGTGCTTTCTGGCTTAGGACTAATAAGCATCAATGAGAAAATTAATAATTCAAGAGAAATTGTTTCTGTAGGACTGATTTCTTTCGTTGGGATTTCTGCGGTAATTAGTTATAAAGCTTTAATTGAACAAATTAATGGTTATCAATCAGTAGAAAAATTATTTGTATGGGCTAATGCTGGGGATTTCACTATTCCTATGGGATTTGTCCTTGATCCTTTGGGGAGTGTAATGCTTGCTTTAGTAACTACAATAACTTTGCTGGTAATGATTTATTCTCATGGTTACATGACACATGATAAAGGTTATGTCAGATTTTTTACATATTTAGCATTATTTAGTAGTTCAATGATGGGATTAATAGTTAGTCCGAACCTACTAGAAATTTATGTTTTTTGGGAATTAGTTGGGATGTGTTCTTATTTATTAGTTGGTTTTTGGTATGACAGGGATGGCGCTGCACACGCTGCACAAAAAGCTTTTGTTGTTAATAGAGTAGGAGATTTTGGGTTATTACTTGGAATTCTTGGCCTATTTTGGGCAACGAATAGTTTTGATTTTAATGAAATAGCTACTGGAATTTCTCAATCAATATCTGATAATTCGATTCCCATTTGGGCTGCTTTATTACTTTGTTTTTTAGTTTTTTTAGGGCCAATGGCTAAATCTGCTCAGTTTCCTCTTCATGTGTGGTTACCTGATGCGATGGAAGGCCCTACACCTATTTCTGCACTTATCCATGCTGCAACAATGGTTGCAGCAGGAATATTTCTTGTAGCAAGACTACAACCTTTATACTCAATATTCCCCTCTATTCAGTTCATAATTGCTTTAGTTGGTACCATTACTTGTTTTTTAGGAGCCTCTATAGCTTTGACCCAAATGGATTTAAAAAAAGGTTTAGCTTATAGCACAGTTTCTCAGCTTGGGTATATGATGCTCGCAATGGGTTGTGGAGCACCAATAGCAGGAATTTTTCATTTAGTGACTCATGCTTGCTTTAAAGCAATGCTATTTTTGGGATCTGGTTCAGTAATACATGCTATGGAAGAAGTAGTTGGCCATAAGCCTGTATTAGCTCAAGATATGAGATTGATGGGCGGTTTACGAAAAAAAATGCCTTATACATCAACAACATTTTTCATAGGTTGTGTAGCAATTAGTGGAATTCCACCATTGGCAGGTTTTTGGAGTAAAGATGAGATACTCGGAAATGCTTTTATATCATTTCCAGCTTTTTGGTTCATAGGACTTCTAACAGCTGGTATGACTGCTTTTTATATGTTTAGGCTTTATTTCTTGACATTTGAAGGAGATTTCAGAGGGGAGAATAAAGAATTGCAAAAAGAGCTTCTTACAGCCTCCCAAACAAACCTCGATGAAGAAAATGAAGAAGAGCATGAAGAACATGGCTCTATTCATGAGTCACCCTGGTCAATGACATTTCCCTTGGTATTTCTAGCTGTACCGTCTGTAATAATTGGTTTTATGGGACTTCCATGGGATAGCAAAATTGCAAATTTACTAGATCCTGAAGAAGCAGAGACTGCTGCAAAAGCTTTCGAAATAAAAGAATTTTTGCCTTTAGCACTTGCTTCAGTACTTATTGCATCAGCTGGAATCATCATTGCTTATCAGGCGTATTTTGTGAAAAAAATTAATTTATCAGTTTTATTTGCTGAAAAGTTTCCTAGCATCAACCGATTTTTATCCAATAAATGGTATCTGGATGATATTAATGAAAAACTTTTTGTTAAGGGTAGTAGAAAACTTGCCAAAGAAGTTTTAGAGGTTGATTCCAAGGTTGTTGATGGTGTCGTGAATCTTACTGGACTTGTAACTTTAGGCAGTGGAGAAGGTTTAAAATATTTTGAGACTGGTAGGGCTCAATTTTATGCGCTTATTGTTTTTGGAGGCGTTATTTTACTAGTTGCTATATTTGGTTTTCAATCTCCTCAAGTATCTTAATTACAATTGTGTGTCTTCACTGTTCATTGGGGTGAAAAAATACAGAAAATTTCTAGACTTTATTTAAGATAAATTTCTTATTAATTTGAGTACTTATTTTTATACACATTTTGCAACACAAATGTTGGGAACTTTGGGAGCTGGATTGTCTAATTTTCCTTGGTTATCTGCTTCAATTTTATTCCCAATTGGTAGTGCATTTGTGATACCTTTTATCCCAGATAAAGGCGATGGCAAAGAGGTTAGATGGTTTGCATTATCTATTGCATTAATTACTTTTTTAATAACTGTAGGTTCATATATAAATGGCTTTGATATTAGTAATGAAAATGTTCAACTTAAAGAAAAGATTAGTTGGCTCCCTGATTTAGGTCTTACTTGGTCTGTTGGCGCTGATGGCATTTCTATGCCGTTAATATTATTGACTAGTTTTATAACTGCTTTAGCAGTTCTTGCTGCATGGCCAGTCAAGTTCAAACCAAAGTTATTTTTCTTTTTGATATTGGTTATGGATGGAGGGCAAATCGCTGTGTTTGCCGTACAAGATATGCTTTTATTCTTTCTAACTTGGGAACTTGAGTTAATTCCCGTTTATTTATTACTGGCTATATGGGGTGGCAAAAATCGACAATATGCAGCAACAAAATTCATTATTTATACAGCTGGCAGTTCTATCTTCATTCTTCTTGCAGCGTTAGCAATGGGTTTCTATGGTACAGAAATTCCTAACTTTGAGTTTTCTCACTTGGCAGCACAAGATTTTAGTCAAAAATTCCAAATATTATGTTACATAGGTCTTTTAATTGCATTTGGAGTTAAACTCCCAATAGTCCCCCTTCATACTTGGCTTCCAGATGCTCATGGCGAGGCTACAGCTCCAGTTCATATGCTTCTAGCAGGGATTTTATTAAAGATGGGAGGATATGCTCTTTTAAGATTTAATGCACAATTATTACCCATTGCTCATGCTCAATTTGCCCCATTATTAATAGTTCTAGGGGTAGTTAATATAATTTATGCTGCATTAACTTCTTTTGCTCAAAGAAATCTTAAAAGAAAAATTGCATACAGTTCGATAAGTCATATGGGTTTTGTTCTTATTGGAATAGGGAGTTTTAGTAGCCTTGGAACAAGCGGAGCTATGCTGCAAATGGTTAGTCATGGATTAATCGGTGCGAGTTTATTTTTTCTTGTTGGTGCTACCTATGACAGAACAAAGACTCTTAAACTTGATGAAATGAGTGGTGTAGGACAAAAAATGAGAATCATGTTTGCCCTATGGACTGCTTGCTCCCTGGCTTCTCTAGCTTTACCTGGTATGAGTGGATTTGTTTCCGAATTGATGGTATTTACAGGATTTGTTACTGATGAAGTGTATACACTTCCGTTTAGGGTAGTGATGGCCTCTTTAGCAGCTATTGGTGTAATACTTACTCCTATTTATTTACTTTCAATGTTAAGAGAAATTTTCTTTGGTAAAGAAAATCCTAAATTAATCGAAGAACGAAAACTTATAGATGCTGAGCCGAGGGAAATTTATATTATTGCCTGTTTACTTTTACCGATTATTGGAATAGGTTTATACCCAAGATTAATTACTGAAAGTTATATTGCATCTATTAATAATTTGGTCGATCGAGATTTAACTGCAGTTAAAGGTACTGTCAAAACAAATATTTTTTCAGGAACTAAAACAAATGACATAATAAAAGCTCCAAAAATATAATTTTTAAAATTAACGCAATATTATTTGGCATTAAATAAATTAAAAGATATCTTGTGAGTAGATTTTCTCTATCTCAAAATATCTTATTTCAATCCTAACGATAGGCAACAATTAGGCCCTAGATTGCTGATTAAGTTTCTCCAAGACGCCGCAGGTAAAGGTGAGCTTGACCCATGGGATATTGATGTAATAAGTGTAATTGATAGTTTTTTAGAGGAATACTCACATACTTTTAATCAATCTTCAAATAGTCAAATCTCATATCAGAAGGATTTAGCTGAGACCAGCGAAGCGTTTTTTGCGGCTTCCGTACTAGTTAATCTTAAGGCCCAGGTTTTGGAATCTGATGTCTTCAAAGAAAATTCTTCTGATTTTGAAGATGAATTTGAATTGGATGATCAAGATTGGATTGATAAAGAATTTGATATCCCAAAATATCCTGAAAAATATCTAAGGAGAAGATCAATTGCCCAGCCAATCCTACAACGTACAACAACCTTGGGAGAACTTGTAAGTCAGTTAGAGTCCATAGCAGAAGTTATAGAAACCCAAGATCTTCTGCTTATGAAGAGAAAAAGAAATAAGAAATATTCTGATAAGGCTTTAATTTCTCAAGTAAAATCTTTAGCACATCGTGAGAAACTTCCAGAAACAACTAAAGCTTTAGGGAAATTTATTGACGGATGGGAAAAAGCATTACAATGGACAGATTTTGAATATTTAGTCAAAAAATGGCAAACAGTTGTAAAAAATGATTTAGATAAAGATCGTTTGGGAGTTTTTTGGGCTTTGTTATTTTTATTATCTGAAAACAAAATTGAAATTAAACAAATTAATTCCTTATATGGTCCAATTCAAATTAAAAGAATAATACCTGGTGGTGGCTCAGCACAGCTGCCTATAGAAAATCTTGAGGTAAGTAATGTCTCTTCTTCGGCTGCTTAGAGGCTTAATAGTAATAACGTATAATTTTAAAAAATGGTTTTGAATTTATGAAGGCAATGATACTTGCAGCAGGTAAAGGTACACGTGTTCAGCCTATTACTCATGTTATTCCAAAACCGATGATTCCGATTTTGCAAAAACCTGTTATGGAGTTTCTCTTGGAACTTTTGAGAGAACATAACTTTAAGGAAATAATGGTAAATGTTTCTCATCTTGCTGAAGAAATTGAAAATTATTTTAGAGATGGGCAAAGATTTGGAGTAGAAATTGCTTATAGTTTTGAGGGAAGAATTGAAGATGGAGAATTAATAGGTGATGCGTTGGGATCTGCAGGAGGATTAAAAAAAATTCAGGATTTTCAAAATTTCTTTGATGAAACTTTTGTTGTTTTATGTGGTGATGCTTTAGTTGATTTAGATTTAACTCAAGCTGTTAAAAAACATAAGCAGAAAGGAGCTATTGCGAGCTTAATAACAAAGAAGGTAACTAAAGATCAAGTATCAAGTTACGGTGTTGTAGTTTCTGATGAAAATGGGAGAATAAAGGCTTTTCAGGAAAAGCCAACAGTTGATCAAGCTTTAAGTGACTCTATAAATACAGGAATTTATCTTTTCGAACCCGAAATTTTTAATTACATACCTTCAGCAGAGAAATTTGATATTGGAGCTGATCTTTTTCCAAAACTTGTTGAAATGGATTTACCATTTTTTGCATTACCGATGGATTTTGAATGGGTAGATATTGGAAAAGTTCCTGATTATTGGAGTGCTATTAGAAATGTATTACAAGGTAAGGTAAGACAAGTGCAAATACCAGGTAAGGAAATAAAACCCGGAGTTTTTACCGGCTTGAATGTAGCGGCCAACTGGGAAAAGGTTAATATTACCGGGCCGGTTTATATAGGAGGTATGACTAGGATCGAGGATGGAGCAACTATTATTGGCCCTTCCATGATTGGACCAAGTTGTTGCATTTGCGAGGGCGCAACTATAGATAACTCAATTATCTTTGATTATTCTAAAATTGGTAAAGGTGTAAGACTTATGGATAAGTTAGTGTTTGGTAAATATTGTGTTGGTAAAAATGGAGATCATTTTGATTTGCAAGATGCATCTTTAGATTGGTTAATAGCAGATTCAAGAAGATCTGATTTGACTGAGCCATCTCCTCAGCAGAAAGCTATGGCAGAATTATTAGGTACTGATTTGATTAATATTCCAGACTAAGATTAGCTTTTTCAATAATCTCAGGAATTAAATGCTCTGCTTTTACGGCCATTAGATGAACACCATCTGCGATATTCATAAAATCATGAGCTTGTTCAGCTGCAATTTTAATGCCTTCTTGTAATGGCTCTTTGGCATTTTTAAGACGATTTAAGATGTTTTCAGGAATATTTGCACCAGGAACGTATTTATTTATAAAGAGAGCATTTTTGTAAGACTTTAATAGAAATACACCTGCAATTATAGGAATTTCAAGAGGCTTGCTAATTTTTTCACAAAACTCTATTAAATTTTCTTTTTCCATAACCATTTGAGTTTGTATAAATCCAGCTCCTGCCTCTTTTTTCTTTATCATTCTATTTTCAAGACTTCTTTTATTTTTGCAATTTGGATCAGCTGCAGCACCTGCAAAAATAAATGTTTTTTTATCGGAAAGTTCTCCTAGAGTAGGATCAATTCCTTTATTAAAAGCCTGAATTTGTTTAAGCAATCTAACAGACTCAAACTCATGTACTGCCTTTGCATCTTGTTGATCCCCAGCTTTTACTGAATCACCGGTAATGCATAAGATGTTTCTAATTCCTAAAGCATTCGCTCCAAGAATGTCTGATTGTAAAGCAATTTTATTACGATCTCTGCAAGAAATTTGCATTACTGGTTCTATCCCATTTTCCAGTAATAGTTTGGACATTGCCAAGCTGCACATTCTCATCACAGCTCTGCTTCCATCGGTAATGTTAACAGCATGTACCTTATCTTTCAAAAGTTGTGCTATCTTAAGAGATCTTATGGGGCTTCCCCCTCTTGGCGGCATTAACTCTGCCGTTATTACCTTAGATCTTTTTTCTAAAGTCTTCTGAAGTTTTGATTTCAATTGCTTTTGTTTCCTATTTGGTTAACAAGTCTACTGAGATTGCTAAACTTAATTAATATAAAAAAGGAACTGTTTAAATGCAAATGGTTGAAGAAGAAGTAAACAACATTGATATGATGGGTCTCTCAGCAAGAGAGATGGAAATCATTGATCTCGTAGCTGATGGGCTTACAAATCAAGAAATTGCGGTAAAACTAACTATTAGTAAAAGAACTGTTGATAATCATGTAAGTAATATGTTTACAAAAACTGGTTCTAAAAACAGAGTAGCTCTTTTAAATTGGGCAATGGACAACGGCAAGATTTGCAGAGATGGATTTAATTGTTGTACACTTCCAGACTCTGATCAAGATTAGTATTACTTTTTACTTTTTTTGTATCATTAGCCAAATCCATTAGACAATAATTTGTAGATCCTAATTCGAAGAGTTCAGCATATGCTATACAAGCATCCTTGTCTGAATCCACAAATCTCAATATTCCTTCTTTGTCGTAAAGACCATACATCTGAATAAAATTAAAATTATTTTGCTTAAATATAAAGAAAATATAAAGGATAAGTGGTTCCTTTGGCTAGTTACTTTTGAAAGTTTTTAACTAGTCTTCTTTCCTCTGTGAAAAAGGATTGTTAGCGAGACTGAAATTGGAGTAATGGGTCAGCCCAGTAATTTCTTTTGAAATGAAAGATGGAAGAACTAAATCTTCCTTTTCATTAGAAAGTTCAACTTCTGCAATTTCAAGTGGATAATTATTTTCTTTAAAGCAATCTATAATCCAAGATTTTTTTTCAATTTCTAGAAAAAATCTATCTTTTTTAATTTTTTTTGAAAGATTTGACATTATTATTTCAGCATCGGTTCGTGGAATGGAGTATTCAAATTCAAAGTTGGTAAAGCCTTTAATATGTTTTTTAAGTGTAATTTTAGAGTTTTTGCCTATAAGCCTTACCCTAATAATCCAATCATCTATACTTTTGGAAAAATATCCTTGTTCAATATAAATTTTTTTATTTATGAATTCTTTCCAATTATCATTTTTTATAAGAAATCTTCTTTCTATCTCTAAGGCCATTTAATTTTTTAAATTTTTTTGAGATAAATCACCTTTCCAATCTAGTTTTTTTATTAGGGTATTATAGTAGCTTGAGCTTTTTTTAAACTTTATTATCTTGCAAGGTGATTTCCCTTTTTTGATCTCACAATAGTAATTTTCCTTAATGGTCATACATTTTGAACCGTCTCTCCATAATTTAATTTCCCCTTTATTTTTTTTTACAGGTTTTACGATTACCTTGCTTGTATTCGGTATAACTATTGGTCTGCTAGCCAAACTCATCGGGCATATAGGGTTTATTATCATTGCATCAATACTAGGGTGTATTATTGGCCCCCCTGCGGCCAATGAGTAGGCGGTTGAACCGGTAGATGTAGATATGATTAATCCATCACCTTTGTATTCATTAACCTTCTCGTTATCTATTTCAATTTGTATTTTGTTGGTGGGAGAAATGTCTTCTTCAACAGATTTAAAATAAAAATCATTTAAGGCATTGTAGCTTTTTATAATCTTTTTCTCAGAACTTGTCTCATTAATACAAACATTACAATTTAATCTATTACGAAAGTCAATTTTATATTCTTCGTTTTCAAGGATTTCAATAAAAGATTTGTCAAACAAAAAATCTTTTTCTTGCGTAAGGAAACCCAGATTACCACCAATATTAATGCTCAACAAAGGAATATCATAATTAGCTAAAGCATTTGCACATTTTAGGAAGGTTCCGTCTCCGCCAAGAACTATGCCTATATTTGGTTGTAATTCTAGATTGCAAAAATATTTTTCAATTTCATCTTTATAAAAATCACTTTCAATTCTTTTTGAGTTTATATTTTTAGCTTTGAGGACTTCTTCACAGAATTTAGAAGCCTCTTGAGCTATAGAACTATCTGAACGATATATAATGAGCACTAATGAAAGTTTCATTTAGTGGTTTTACCATTTTAATAAATTAAAACTTTCCATATCTACAGTCACCCTATTCCTATAAAGAGATAATAAGATAGCTAATCCAACGGCTGCTTCTGCGGCAGCAACAGTAATCACAAAAATTGTAAAAACTTGTCCTTGAATTAAATTATTATCAATATAAGAAGAAAACGCCATTAAGTTTATATTTACTGCATTGAGCATTAATTCAATGCTCATAAGAACTCTTACTGCATTTCTGCTATTTAATAATCCCCAAATCCCAATACAAAATAGTGCTGAAGATACTATTAAAAATGCTTGTATAGGAATTGATTCTAAACTCATCATAAGAAAGGTGAAACGTTAATTTTTATTTGTAAGTAATGGTTCTGATGATTTTTCAATTAACTCTTGATCAACAGGCAATCCAGTAGAAATATCCTTGCTCATTACATCTCTTCTGGCTAAAACAATAGCTCCAATCATTGCCATTAAAAGTAAAACTGATGCTACTTCAAATGGGAGTAAATAATCACTAAATAGATGTTCACCAATTCTGATAGTTGATTCTTCTCCAATAGAGTTTTCAGGACTTGATAGGCTCCATACATTAGTCAAGTCAACTCTTATTAAGAGGCTTAGCAGAGTTAAACATATTGATGTTGATATGATTCTTCTTGATTTAATGTCATTGATGGGCTTTAAATCTTCTTTTTTATTGACTAACATTATTGCAAAGATTATTAATACATTAACTGCACCCACATAAACTAAAACTTGTGCTGCAGCAACAAAACTTGCATTTAAAAGAAGATATAATCCTGCCACACTCATGAAAACTCCTCCTAGAAGAAAAGCTGAATAAACAATACTTTCAAGTAATACAACGCCAAGTGCTCCGATAAGGATAACTAAAGATAAAATTGTAAAACAAATTATTTGAGTTGTTATTGCAATGGACATAAATTAATTGAAATTAATTGTTTGGAGTAGAAACTCTATCTTTATTTTCATTGGATTCTGGCCTCATCCAATCATAGACTTCTTCCGGTAATTTACCAACTCTAGTATCTGAAGCTGGTATTTCATGAGGGTCCATGACACCTTTAGGAAGATAGGCAAGTTCTCTTAAAGGTTTTACTGAAGGATCTGTTGTGACGTTTGTAGGTAACCTACCAAGTGCAACATTATCAAAATTTAGATTGTGTCTGTCAAAAGTAGCTAATTCATATTCTTCGGTCATTGAAAGACAATTAGTTGGACAATATTCAACACAATTTCCACAAAATATACAAACTCCAAAATCTATAGAATAATTTCTTAGTTCCTTTTTTTTGGTTTCTTTATTCATTACCCAATCCACGACTGGTAAATTTATGGGGCATACTCTCACGCAAACTTCACAAGCAATACATTTATCAAATTCATAATGAATCCTACCCCTATATCTTTCAGAAGGTATTAATTTTTCATATGGATATTGGACAGTAACAGGTCTTCTTCGAAGATGATCAAAAGTAACTGATAAGCCATTGTATAAATATTTGCCAGCATTAAATGCTTCTTTGATATAGCTATTTATTTGTTGAAGAAAATTTTCCATTTTGAAGAATTCACTTAGTTATTTTATTTTAGTGGATTAATTTTTAATTTAAGTATTTTTACTTAAGTTTAACCACCAAAGAATTGCGGAAAAGCAAGTTTTAATCCTGCAGTTATCAAAAGATTAGCAAGAGAAATTGGAAGGAGAAACTTCCATCCTAGATCTAATAGTTGATCTATTCTTACTCTAGGAGTTGTCCATCGCAATAATATTGCAATGAAAACTAAAAGATATGCTTTCAATACAGTCATTACAATTCCTATTGATGCAGTGAAAACTTGTATAAAGGGTGAATTAATTGGCAAATTTAGAAACTTAGCTATTAATTCAACTGGAATAGGAAAACCCCATCCTCCTAAATAAAGTATTGATACCAATAAAGCTGAAAGGATTAAATTAATGTAACTACCAAGGTAGAACAATGCGAATTTCATTCCTGCATATTCAGTTTGATATCCTGCAACTAATTCTTCTTCCGCTTCGGGTAAATCAAATGGGAGTCTTTCACATTCTGCAAGAGCACAGATCCAAAAGACTATAAAACCGACTGGTTGTCTCCATATATTCCAACTTAGGATTCCAGCACCACTTTGTTGGTTGACAATGTCAATAGTACTTAGAGAGTTTGTCATTAGTACGATAGCCAGTACAGATAAAGCTAGTGGGATTTCATAACTTATTGATTGAGCTGCTGCTCTTAAACCTCCTAATAAAGAATACTTATTATTTGAAGCATATCCGCTCATAAGAAGTCCAATTGGCTGGATACTGCTTAAAGCAATCCATAGGAAAATTCCAATACCAACGTTACTTATTAAAAGGTTTTGTCCGAAAGGAACAATCAACCATGACAGAATCACTGGGACAAGAACTAAAATAGGTCCTGCAGTGAAGAGAATTCCATCCGCTTTAGCAGGAATAATATCCTCTTTGACAAGTAACTTAAGACCATCTGCAATTGGTTGAAGAACGCCGAGCGCTCCTGCATATTCGGGACCTACTCTTTGTTGGGCAGCTGCAGATATTTTTCTTTCAAGCCAAACTGTTACTAAAACGCCAACAACTGCGGCTACCAAAACCAAAAGCATAGGTAGAGGGAGCCAAATTATATGAGCGATTTCGCTGGAAAGGCCAAAACCCTTTAAGAATTCATTAAAACTATATTCGAGATCTAATCCGTATTCCAAAATTTTTATGTTATTTACTTAATAGATTAACTCTTCACAAACAATATGTGCGTTTTTTATGAAAAGCTGCAAATATTATTCTCTATTTTCTAAGCTGATCCAATCTCTTGGTGATGAACCAGTATAGATTTGCGATGGTCTAAAAATTCTATTTGCTCCAAGTTGCTCTCTCCAATGAGCTAACCAGCCTGCAACTCTTGATATAGCAAAAATTGGAGTAAATAAATCACGAGGAATACCAAGTTTTCTATAAACAAGACCAGAATAAAAATCCACGTTAGGGAATATACCCTTAGGTCCAAGTCTTGGTATTGCCTCTGCTTCAAGTGATTTTGCAACTTCATACATTTCATCTGCTCCAAATCTAATAAAAAGCTCTTCTGCCAGTTTTTGAAGAATTATTGCTCTTGGATCTTTGACTTTATATTCTCTGTGACCGAAGCCCATGATCTTACTTTTATTTTTTATCGCGTTATCCAAAAAAGAACCAGCATTTTCTGGAGTTTTGATCTCTTCTAACATTGCAATTACATCTTCATTTGCTCCTCCATGCAGTGGACCAGCCAGGGTTCCTACTGCAGAGGCGATGACAGCGTATGGGTCTGTAAGAGTACTGGCAGTAACTCTAGCGCTGAATGTACTTGCGTTTAAACTATGTTCGGCATGTAGAATTAAGCACCTATCAAAAACTTTTGCAGCTATGGGATCTTGTTCTTTTTCGGTCAGCATGTACAGAAAATTTGATGAGTAAGTTAAATCATCACGAGGCTGAATAGGATCTTGTCCTTTTCTTATAAGTTGAAACGCAGCAATCATGGTAGGTATTTTTGCTATAAGTCTTATCACTGCGTTGTAGATGTAATTAGGATCATCTATTGCTCTACGTGAATAGAAAAGCCCCAAAGAAGCTGCACTGGATTGAAGAGCGTCCATAGGATGACCTGTTGCAGGGAAACATTTCATCATATCTCTGACTCTAAAACTTAACCTTCGATGCATCTGAACTTCTTGTTCAAAATCTCTAAGTTGAATAGCTGTAGGCAATTCACCCCAAATCAATAGATAAGCAGTTTCTAAAAAACTGCTTTTTTTGGATATTTCCTCAATGGAGTAGCCTCTGTATAATAATTTGCCTTTGTTGCCGTCAATATCGCAGATAGATGAATTAGTAACTGGGACACCCTCTAATCCTGGTTTTAAAATTAGCTTGTTGCTGTCCAATTTCTTAATTCAATACAAAATACTTATAGATTAAAGATAGTCAAATAATTTTTAATTAACCACAAGTTATTAACCTCACGAAAATTTGTATTTATTCTTTTTGAAGCTTTTTTGAATGAGTTTTTTTAAAGTATCTTTAATATTTTTTCTCTATAAAGAATTGGATTTTCTTCAGGAATAGATTGTCTTATGATCTCTAGAGTTTCTTCACTAGATATTTTTAAAATATTTCTAATTAGTAAATTAAGATCTTGCAAATCAGAAAAATTTTCAATTTTGTTTGAAGTTTCATCTTTGATATAGACTTTCGCATAAAGAAAAGCGGATTTATCTTTATTACTTTTTAGGTTAAAAAATTTTTTTGAGATTGTTTCTAGTTTTTTATCATCAATTAAATAATTACTTATCATTTGTAACCCTCCTGCTTCTATCGAATAGATATTTTCAAAAGATAATTCTTTTATAACATCGTCTTTTTCTTCAAGAATATCTTTGGAATATATCGAATAAATATCTTCATTTTGTTTCAAAGTATATTTGTTGAAATCTTTTAGCTTTTTCAAAGCACTTAAATCAAATTGATCTTCATTATTTTTTTCAAACGTAATAAGCCAATCTTTTTTTGAATTGAGAATTAAAATGTTTTGATTATTATTTTGATTAAACTCTTCAAAAAAACTGAGTTGAAAATCATTTATTAATGGATTAAGGTGTTCGTCAAAATTTTTTATATCACAAAAAATTAAATTTTCAGGATTTTCTTCATTACTATTCTCTTTATTCATTAACTTTTCGTAAGTAAGAAAATCAATATTTTTTTTATTATTTAGTAAATATGATTTTAAAATTAAATGCTTATTTTTAAAGTCAAAAGTTGTAGCAATATTATCCCCATTATTCTCAGTAAAAATTTCATTATTAAAAAATTTACTTTCCAAAAATTTATTTGTAAATAATATATTTTTTTCATTTTTCAGTCCAACAAGTTCTCTCTTATATTGAAATTTTTTTTTCTGAAAATGTTTACTAGAGTTAATACTATTTTTGATTAATTTTTTATTTGATGAAGCAATTATATAATTATCGTCGGTTCGGTATATATAGTTAAGGAAATTTAGTTTGTTTTCTCTATTAATAGGAATTATCTCATCAATCTGATCTATTTTAGTAGGCAAATTTAATAAATCATCTATTGTTTTTTCTGGCTTAATTTTAAAAACAATTAAAATATTATCCTTAAGCTTTTTATTATTTTCAAAAGTAGAGATTATAAGTTCATTATTATAGATATCTTCTAATTTATTGTTGCCTAAATCTATTCCTAAGTAATCTAATATAGAGTCTTTTATTAAAACAAAGTTATCTTTATCTGTTCGATTTTTATCTTTTTCATTATTATTAATAATATTAAAACTATCTAAATTTGAAATAAATAATAATTTATTGTTTTCAGGTATATATTTTATGATACTTAGTTGCTCAATATTTGTACTTTGCTCCTTATTTTTATGGGGAGATACTTTTTTAAAACCAAAAAAAAGTAATAAAGATAATATTATTATTATTGCAAATACTCTAAGTTTCATTATCAATGTTTATTTTTATTTTTAACAATAAACTTCCTACTGCAACTTAATTTATTAAATTGTAAATAACACTTAAGTAATTCTATAAATTGGGAAGTTATCCAAAATCTATAAATGCTTCTAGTCTCAATGATTGGTTTAATTCTGAGAAAGAAGATCCAGTCTTGATTGATGTAAGAGAGCAGTCAGAGCTTGAACTGGCTCGTTTCTCAAAAGAATTTTTACATATACCAATTAGTAAAGTTACATCTCAATATGTTGAAGAAATATTTGCTGGTTTATTAGATAGAGAAATTGTAGTTATCTGTCATGCAGGAATAAGAAGTTATAACTTTTCTCAATGGTGCTTGGATAATAATATTGTGAGCGAAATATGGAATTTGGAGGAGGGTATTGATGGATGGAGTAGATATATTGACCCATCAATACCAAGGTATTGATTAAATATCTAATGAAGATGCAACAGTATTAACATCTTTGTCTCCTCTTCCAGAGCAATTGATAACTATATGAGTATCTTTTTCAAGAGTAGGGCATAATTTATCTAACCAAGCAAAGGCGTGGGAAGTTTCAAGTGCAGGTATAATTCCTTCTAGCTCACTTACAAGTTTCAAAGCGGCTAAAGCTTCTTGATCTGTAACTGATCCATATTCTGCTCTACCTATATCTTTTAAATGGCTATGTTCAGGTCCTACTCCAGGGTAATCTAAACCTGCACTTATTGAGTGAGCTTCTTGTACCTGACCATTATCATCTTGCAGGAGAAGACTCATTGATCCATGCAAAATTCCAACTGATCCTTTAGTGATAGTGGCAGCATGTTTGTCAGTATCAACTCCGCTTCCTGCGGCCTCAACTCCAATAAGCCGCACAGAAGTTTCTTTAACAAAAGGATGGAAAAGTCCCATTGCATTTGATCCCCCACCTACACAAGCAAGCAAGATATCAGGAAAAGATCCAAATGATTCCAAACATTGTTTTTTAGTTTCTTCACCTATAACTGCATGAAAATCTCGCACAATCTTTGGGAAAGGGTGTGGACCCGCAACAGATCCTAAAATGTAGTGTGTGGTTTCGACATTAGAAACCCAATCTCTAATGGCTTCACTAGTGGCATCTTTAAGTGTTGCAGTTCCAGAATTTACAACTTTAACTTCAGCTCCTAGAAGTTTCATTCTGAAAACGTTAAGGGATTGCCTTTTTATGTCTTCAGCACCCATGTAGATAATACATTTCAAGCCAAATCTTGCACAAACAGTAGCAGTAGCAACTCCATGTTGACCAGCTCCAGTTTCTGCAATTATTCTTTTTTTGCCCATTCTTATTGCCAGTAAAGCTTGTCCAAGGGCATTATTAATTTTGTGAGCTCCAGTATGATTTAAATCTTCTCTTTTAAGCCATATTTTAGGAGTTGCTTGTTTAGTTTTGTAATGTTCAGTAAGTCTTTTGGCTTCATAAAGTGGTGTTTCTCTTCCTACATAAGTCTTGAGTAAATGATTTAATTCTTCTACAAAAAGTTTATCTTTCCATGCATTAGATGCAGCTGTTTCAAGCTCAAAAAGAGCAGGCATTAGCGTTTCAGGAACATATTGACCACCATATTTTCCAAATCTTCCCTCTTTGGAGGGTTGATTTAAATCGTCATTTTTATAGTTTTGATCTTTGCGAGAAAATGTACTTACCACTTTTTCTATAGAATAAGTATTAACTAACTATAGATTATATTTAAAATAATGGGAAAAAAGAATTGGATCGAATTTGATAATCAAGAAAAAAAATCTGAAGAAGTAGCTAAGGTAGATACTGTTAATAAAAGATCAAAAATAAATATTTCAAAACAAAAAAAAGGTAAAAAGGGAAAGACTGTAACTTTAATTAGAGGTTTAGGCAATGAGGATGAAATCCTATTAAAAGAATTACTAAAAAAGATTAAAGTTTTTTGTGGGACTGGAGGAACATTGATTGATAGAACTATCCAGTTACAGGGTGATATGGTATCGAAATCAGTTGAGTTTCTTCGTAAAGAGGGATTTCATAATTTATGAAGCAAGGGTTAGGATAGGTTTTTAATTTTGATGGTGCAAAAAATGAAAGAACAAGATCAAACAAAGTCAACCAATATAAAGTGGCACAACTTAACTATTGACAGAGAAAAGTTAGAGAAAATGAGAGGTCATAAAGGTATGGTTATCTGGTTTACAGGTTTATCTGGTTCTGGTAAAAGTACTTTGGCCAACGCTTTAAATGAAGTTTTACACTTAGATGGTTTTTCGACTTATGTGTTGGATGGAGATAATATTAGACACGGTTTATGTAAAGATCTTGGTTTTTCGGATGAAGATAGAGAAGAAAATATAAGAAGAATTGGCGAAGTTGCGAATTTATTTATGAATGCTGGGATAATAACTATTACAGCATTCGTTTCACCATTTATTAGTGATAGAGATAAGGTGAGAAAAATTATTGGATCAAAGGATTTTATTGAAGTTTATTGTTCTGCTGATATCAAAGTTTGCGAAAATAGAGATACTAAAGGTCTCTATAAGAAAGCTCGTTTGGGTGAAATTAAGGAATTTACCGGGATTTCTAGTCCATATGAAGCACCTCATAATCCCGAAATTGTTGTTGATACAGGTTCGTTAGACTTAAATGATTCCGTTGAAAAAGTTATTAACTACCTTAAAAAAGAAAACTTTCTTAACAAGGCCTAATAGAAAAATATTAGATCATTTATTTTGAAGATAATTGTCAGGTCCAATATTTGATAACTTATTATTTTTAGTTCTTACCTGTGTATGTAGATTTTCTCTGAATTCTTTTAAATTTTTCTTTATGGATTCATCAAATAAACTGATCATCTCTATTGCCAATAATCCAGCATTCTGTCCTCCATTAATTGCAACTGTTGCAACTGGAATTCCAGAGGGCATTTGAACGATGGATAAAAGAGAGTCAATTCCCTTCAGTGTCTTACTCTCTACTGGTACCCCAATTACAGGAATGCAAGTTATGGATGCCAGCATTCCTGGAAGATGAGCAGCACCCCCAGCACCGGCAATTATTACTTTTATGTTTTCTGATTCTGCATTTTTTGCATATTCCATCATTTCAATAGGTGTTCGATGAGCAGAAAGTATGCAAACTTCAGTTTTTATTCCAAATTCTTTTAAAATATCAATGGCTGGTTTTAATGTATTTAGATCTGAATCACTACCCATTACGACAGCAATTTTATAAATATCTTTGGAATTCAATTCTGACAAAATAACAAATCAATTCTTTCCTATAATGGCGCGCAATTAATTTGGCGCCAGTTAGTTAGTATGAAAAGAATAAATTTTCATGGAATATTATGACGTCAAATAAGACTTTCGAAAAAAGTGAAGTCAGGGAGTATTTTAATGGTACTGGCTTTGAAAGATGGAATAAAATTTATAGCAAATCTGATGAAATTAATACAGTTCAGAAAAATATTAGGAAAGGACATCAAAAAACTGTAGATGATGTGGTCACATACATCAAAAATTATCCTGAACTAACAAAAAAAAGTTATTGTGATGCAGGCTGTGGTGTAGGAAGTCTTTCCATACCTTTACTAAGACTAGGTATAAAAGAACTGCAGATGAGCGATATTTCTTCTGAAATGATTAAAGAAACAAAAAAACGAATTAATGAATTAGGTTTGAATCAAGGTAAAATAAAATATGAAGTTTGTGATCTGGAAAAATTAAAAGGATTATTTGATGTTGTAGTTTGTTTGGATGTATTTATTCATTATCCGCAACCGGTCGCAGAAGAAATGGTTCAACATCTATGCGATTTAAGCAAAGAAAAACTAATCGTAAGCTTTGCTCCCTATACTCCAGTTCTTGCTGTTCTAAAAAATATTGGAAAATTATTTCCTGGGCCAAGTAAAACTACAAGAGCATATACATTGAAAGAAAAGGGTATTATTAATGCTGCTAAAGAAAGAGGATTTAAAGTTGTTAAAAAGAAATTAAATCAAGCTCCTTTTTATTTTTCAAAACTAATTGAATTCGAAAAAATTAAATAATTTACTTTACTAAATGATTTTCAAGTGCATAACGAACTAATTCTGTTCGGCTAGATGTACCTGTCTTAATAAAAAGTCTACTCACATATTTCTCAACATTTCTAATAGATGTTTCAAGCTGTCTTGCAATTTCTTTATTCATCAGTCCCTCTGCTACTAATTGAAGCACACTTGCTTCTCTAGGAGTAAAACTAGGAAGATTAATTTTATTTTCTGGATTAGTCTGGTTTTGGTCTGTGAGCATAGATTTTATTTCAGTAATTTGCTTTGCCATTTTGCTTACGTCAATATCTGCGAATCGTGCCGCTTCTTTTAATAATCGTTCTTGTCTGTTGATAACATTTTTAACTCTTGCAGCTAATTCATCGGGATCGAAAGGTTTGGAAATATAATCATCAACTCCTGCCAGATAACCTTCTGTTCTGTCTAGAGTCATTCCTTTTGCAGTTAAAAAAATAACTGGAGTTCCTCCTAATTTTTCATCCTCTCTAATTTTTTCTAATAAAGCATAACCGTTGGCTCGTGGCATCATAATATCGCTAATAATCAAATCGGGGAAAATTGTTTGAGCTTTTTCCCAACCATCCTCTCCATCAACTGCAATAAATATTTCAAAGCCTTCATCTTCTAGAAATGTTTTTACAGCTGTTCTTAAACCAGGCTCATCATCAACTAATAAAATTCTTGATTTTCTTACTGGTTCATTATTTATTTGATTAATTTCATTCATTTTTTAATTCTTTAATTTGATTTTCTAGTAATAAATAGAATTTTATATACTAAACATAATGCTATCAACTCCCATACTACTAGACTATCAATCTTCGACTCCTTGCTCTAAAGATGTCGTTGATTCTATGAAACCTTTTTGGAGTGAGATATTTTCTAACCCTGCAAGCAAATCTAATTTGGCTGGGATTAACGCAAGCGCTATATTGGAAGCCTCAAGAGAAAAAATAGAACAAAGTTTATTTCTTAAGAATAAAAAAATTATTTTTACAAGTGGAGCAACTGAATCTAATAACCTAGCCTTATTAGGTTTTGCTAGAAATTTCTATAAAAAAACAGGAAATTATGGACATATTATTACCTTAAAAACTGAGCATAAAGCTGTTTTGGAGCCCTTAAACCAACTAAAAAAAGAGGGATTTATGGTTACAGAAATTAATCCTGAGAAAGATGGCTTAATTTCAGAAGAACTATTCAAAAAAAATATAAGAGATGATACATTTCTAGTTAGTGTCATGTTGGCAAATAACGAAATAGGAGTTATTCAGCCAATAGAAAATATTGCAAAAATATGTAAATCGAGAGAAATAATATTTCACTCTGATTTTGCACAATGTTTAGGTTATATGGCGTTAGACAATCTTTTATCAGATGTAAACATGATAACGATGAGTTCTCATAAAATATATGGTCCTAAAGGGATAGGACTTCTTTTGCTTGATGAAGAAATTAATCTTGAGCCTTTAATTGTTGGAGGAGGTCAGGAGTATGGTCTCAGGTCTGGCACATTACCGCTGCCTTTAGTAGTTGGCTTTGCTAAAGCAATAGAGATAGCAGTTTTTAATCAAAAAAATAATGCTGAGAAATTACTTTTTCATAGAAATACCCTTTTAGAAGGGTTGTTAAAAAATAATTCTGGTTTATTAATTAATGGCTCCATAGAAAAAAGATTACCTCACAATTTAAATTTGACTGTATTGGATTTAAACGGAGCAAAGTTTCATAAACTTTTAAAATCTAAAATAATTTGCTCTACTGGATCTGCATGTAGTAATGGTGAACCATCTCATGTTTTACTAGCCTTAGGAAGATCTATTAAAGAAGCAGAATCTTCAATAAGGTTAAGTATTGGATTAAATACTAATTCAAAAGATATAAAACAAGCAATTCATATTCTTACAGATACGATCAGATTATTACGATAACAATTATTGACTTTTAATTTAATTGAGCAATTCTTAATTTTCCACTTCTAGCTCTTTTATTTAGTTCGACTTCTTGTTTGGAGGGAGTTATTGGCTTTTTTGTAAGGTTTTTTAGTCTTTGATCATTCTTAAAACAACTTTTAACTAACCTATCCTCAAGGGAATGAAAACTAATAATAGAAATAATACCCCCTGGCAGAAGCCATTCAGGTACAACTTGCAAAAATTTTTCTAATACTTCAATTTCTTTATTAACAGCAATTCTTAGTGCTTGAAATGTTCTTGTTGCTGGATGTATTTTTTTATATCTTTGTTTTGGTGGGAAACAGCCTGCAATAGAGTAAGCTAACTCTTTTGTCCCAGAATACTTCCCATTTTCCTTCAAATCCAATTTTATTTTTCTAGCAATCTTTCTTGATAATCTCTCATCTCCATATTTATAGATTAAGTTAGCTAGATCTTTTTCATTTAAAGTCTCAATTAATTTCTCTGCATCTATATCAAGAAAAGGATTCATACGCATATCAAGCGGACCATCTTTTTGGAAACTAAATCCTCTTTTAGGGTTATCAATTTGGTTACTATTTACTCCAAGATCTGCAATCACAAAAGAAACTTTTTCTTTTGGTACAAAATCCGCAAAATTTGAAGCCTTTATATCAATCCTACTTTTAAACTCATCAAGTTTTTTTGATGCTGATTTTCTTGCGAATGGATCTTGATCAAGTCCAATTATATTTAAATCTGAATATTTTCTCAATAAATGATAAGAGTGACCGCCTCCGCCTAAAGTTGCGTCTATTCCCTTAAGTTGATTGTTATGTATAAGTGGGTAATGCTCTAATGAGGCCATAATTTCATCTGTCATAACTGATTGATGATTGAAAAAAGATGAATCAGATAGGTCAGTTTGCATAACTTTCGACTAAGATTTATTTAGAAGTTAAATTTCGAATGGCTCAGCTAGAGACTAGAACAGAACCAATGGTGGTCAATTTTGGCCCTCACCATCCCTCAATGCATGGGGTTTTAAGGTTAGTTGTAACTCTTGATGGTGAGAATGTCATTGATTGTGAGCCAGTAATTGGATATTTACATAGAGGAATGGAAAAGATAGCTGAAAATAGAACAAATGTAATGTATGTCCCTTATGTAAGCAGAATGGATTATGCAGCAGGAATGTTTTATGAAGCTATTGTAGTAAATGCTCCTGAAAGATTAGCTAATATTCCAGTTCCCAAAAGAGCTAGTTACATCAGAGTTCTTATGCTCGAACTTAATCGTATTGCTAATCATCTTTTATGGCTTGGTCCCTTTTTAGCAGACGTAGGAGCTCAAACTCCATTTTTCTATATTTTTAGAGAAAGAGAGATGATCTATGATCTATGGGAAGCTGCTACTGGACAAAGGCTAATAAATAATAATTTCTTTAGGATAGGCGGTGTCGCATGTGATCTCCCATACGGATGGTTAGAAAAATGTATAGACTTTTGCGATTGGTTTGGTCCTAAGATAGATGAATACGAAAAATTAATTACAAATAATCCAATTTTCAGAAAAAGAATTGAAGGTCTAGGAACAATACAAAGAGACCAGGCAATTAATTGGTCTTTGTCTGGTCCAATGCTTAGAGCTTCTGGAGTTTCCTGGGATTTAAGGAAAGTCGATAGTTATGAATGTTATGACGATTTTGATTGGCAGATTGCTTCGGAAAAAGAAGGAGATTGTTATGCGAGATATCGAGTAAGAGTTGAAGAGATGAGACAATCACTAAGCATCATTCGCCAAGCCTGCAAAATGATTCCAGGAGGTCCAACAGAAAATTTAGAAGCTCAAAGAATGTCGACTGAAGATAAGAAAAGTGAAATATTTGGTATTGACTACCAATATGTAGCTAAGAAGGTTGCTCCAACTTTTAAAATTCCTAACGGAGAATTATATACAAGATTAGAGTCCGGCAAAGGAGAAATAGGTGTATTTATTCAAGGAAATAATGAAGTTACCCCATGGAGATTTAAAATCAGAGCAGCTGATTTAAATAATCTGCAAATATTGCCTCATATTCTTAAAGGTGCCAAAATCGCCGATATTATGGCAATCCTTGGTTCAATAGATGTCATTATGGGATCTGTTGATAGATAATTTCTTCAAATGAAACCCTCTGACTGGTTAATATTGCAGAAGAAAGTAAGGTTTGGTGATTGTGATTCTGCAGGTGTAATTCATTTTCATAACTTATTAAAATGGTCGCATGAAGCTTGGGAAGAAAGTATTGAAATCTATGGGATCCCTTGTAACGATATTTTTCCAGATTTTTCTATACGTAAAAGTCAAATTATTTTTCCAATAGTAAATTGTGAAGCAAACTTTCATGCGCCTATAAAAATTGGAGATTTATTAAAAGTAAAAATTGCCCCTCATAAAATTAATACTCATTTGTTCCAAGTAAATAGCTTTTTTATAAAAAATGGAAATAAAGTAGCCGAAGGGAAAATTATACACTGTTCTTTAGATGTTGATTCAAGAAATAAAATAGAAATTCCCGATCAGCTAGAAAGATGGATAGAGGCTTCTAATGTGAGTACAAATTTAAAAGAATGCTGATTATTATTTTTTAAATTTATAGTTTATTTTTTCTGTAATGCTATTTTTGTTTTTAACAATCCACTTTTCAGGCTTTTCATGTTTAGGCCAACTTTGAGAAAAATTTTTTAATAAATTTAAATAAATTTCAATATTTTTATCATTTGTAAGTTCTCTAAATTCAACTATTACTTTAATTTTATTTCCCCATAATTTGTTAGATACTTTCGCAATATTAAATTTATTAATTGGGATATTTTCTTTCATAATGAAATCATTTAATCTAGATTCAATTACTTCAGGGAAAACAACTTCTCCTCCTGAATTAAAGGCATTATCACTTCTTCCAACAAATTCTAAATAGTAAGAATTATTGATTTGCTTAATTTCACCTAAATCACTTGTTTGCCACCACCCATTTTTATTTTTGAAATTTTCAGTTTTTAAAGAGTCTATTATTTCGATTCCAATTCTGGCTGATTTTATTTCGATTAATCCTTGTGCGTTAATTCTTATTTTTGTATCAGGTAGTATTTCTCCAACATTTTTAAAACCCATTAAGAATTCTTTTGGTTTTAAACTCGTAACCATTGCTGCTGTTTCAGTTGCGCCGTAGCAAGGTGCTAATTTTATTTTTTCTTTTATACATTGTTCTGCAGTTTCGTCTGAAATTGAAGCTCCACCTACCCAAATTAGATCAAAAATTTTTAGCCAACTAATTCCATCTTTTTGAGCTAAAAGTCTTTGTAATTGGGTAGGTACTAATGATGTAATCAAGTGTTTTTTGTTTTTTTTAAATTTAATTGTGAAAAGTAAAAGTTCTCGAGTTTTTTTTATCAAATTCGGAGAAATATTAATACAATCACATCCCCAAGTTTGACTTCTAAAAATTGGCATTAATCCACTTATATGGTTCAGGGGTAAAGTATTTAAAATTAAGCAGTTTTGTAATTCAAATCCTTGCTCTATTAGCCATTGACCTGATGTAGTTGCAGATAATTTAAGATTATTTAAATGGTGAAAACATTGTCTCGGTTTTCCAGAACTCCCACTACTGTTTAAGATAATTGCTGGCCCATTTTCAGTAATTGAATCTAATACATCTTTGTCTTCATAAAATTTGTTTTTTACATAAATAATTTTATTATCTCTAATTTTTTCAATAATTTTTTCTACAGATTGAGTTTCGTTATTTTCAACTTCAATAGTATGAATTTTATTTTTCATAGTTGATCCCATATCGTTTTTGCTTCATTTAAAAATAGAAATGAATTAGGGAATTTATTCATTGCTAAACCAGGAACTTTTGGTGTTGGTCCTTGTAATTGTAGAGAAGATAAATGATGGAGCCATCTCTTTCCTATTCCAGTTTCAAATGAGGTACTTATAGATATTAAAGCTTTTTTATTTTCTAATTCTCTTAAAAGCTTAACTGGATTATTTTCTTGAGAAGGCCTTCTAATTTGCCAACCCTTCCACTCATCAATCAAAGTTGGAAATTTTAAAAGTGATTCGTCTAAAGCTATTGGAATTTTTTTGTTTAGTTCTGTCAGTCCATCAATATCATCAACACAGAGAGGTTGTTCTAACCAATCTATATTTTTATTATCTTTCAAAATATCAGCCCATCTATTAGCTATCTCTCTCCCCCAAGAACCATTAGCATCTATTCTTAACTTAATATTATTACCTATTTTGCTTAAAATTTCTTCTAATTTTGCTTCTTCCTCATGGTTATTTTTTAGTGCTACTTTCCATTTTAAGGTTAATGATTTTCCAATATCACAATGTCTTTTTTTAATATCATTTAGATCTGAAACTACATTTTCATGATTTAACAATATGGCTGTTTTACCAATTTCATCAAAGTAGTAGTTTTCTTTAAAAATTATTTTTCCATTAATCTCAGCTAATGCAGAATTTATTGCAGATTGAATGCATGGGTGAAAAATATTTATTTGCTCAGATAAATTAAATTCCTCTATATACTCAGGGATCATATCTAGTTGTTTCGCACACTTTTTTAAGTCTTTTTTATGTAGCGGTGAAACTTCTCCAAACCCTATTTTTTTATCATTACCTATTAATTTAATTATCCAACCGGATTTTGTATGGTAATTGGTTTTAGAATTTTCTACTTTGGCCGATAACTTAAAGCTATAAGATTTTTTTTGAAATATTAAGTTCATTTATTTAGCAAGTAATTAAATATTAATCCTGTGATTAAACCAATTCCATTAAGAGTTTGAAATTTTATTGCGATGAATTTGCAATTTTTTATTGCAGAAGGTTTTGCATACGAAGATTTTAATAAATTTATAAGTCTTGTTGCTTGAGGGAAACTAAGCAAATAAAGGATACAAAAAACTGGAATAAATCCATAAACTATTGTGAAAAGTTGAAAAATATATATTGTAAAAATTATCCAAGGCACAAATTGAGAACCTTTTTTTGCCCCTAAGCGAACTAAAGGTGAATTTTTCCCATGCTTTTTATCTTCAGAAATTTGATGAAAATGGGAACAAAATAACACAAGAGTTGTTGCCAAGGAAGGTCCCGAACCAAGTAATAAAGAAACTTTCCATGGAATATCTTCGAAGTAAATATTAGACGGATTTAACGCAATTAAGACTGAAGAGTACGCAAAAGGTCCAAATGCAAGCCAGCATAATGGTTCTCCTAAACCTTGATAGCCTAATCTAAAAGGAGGACCTTGATATAAGTATCCTAAGAAGCAGCAAGCTGCCACCAAAATAAAAATGTTTATACTTGTTGATACTGAAATAATTAAAATTATTAATAAACCAATAACTAAAGATGTATATGCAATAAATGAAATTATTTTTTTATTTTTTACAAGATTTACAATTGAATGGAATTTAAATTCATCGATTCCTGTTTCTGCGTCGTATAAATCATTAGTTAGATTTTCCCAAAGTAATATCAAAATTGCAGCTAAAGTAAATGAAATCAAATTATAAATTTTTACCTCTTCATATTGATTGAGCAAGTAAGCCCCTGTTATTAAAACTGGAAGTATGGCCACAGAATAAAGAGGCCATTTTATTGCTTTTTTCCATAATTTTTTTTTATCTTCGTCCATTTTTAATTAACACGCAAAATTAGATAATTATTGGATGTAGTTTATAAATTGAGTTACATTTTTTACTTTATTGCATCATTTTTAGTTATTTTCAATAAGTAATGAAAAATGATTTAAACTTAACAGATTTTTTAAAAGATGTATTTTCCTCTTTCGATAAGAAAGTTGAAAATTCTGGATTAGTAAGTATTTGTGTTGAGATTCCTTGTATTGATTTATTTCAAGTTTATGAATTGTTAATAAATCAATATCCGTTTTCTTCATTTTGGGAGGAATCTGATGGCATTTCATATATAGCTTTCGAGAAGTGTAAATATGTTACTTTGGATGGCCCAAAAAGATTTGAGGTAGCAAAAGAGTTTAATTCTGAGAATTTTAAAAATTTAATTAACTTAACTAATGAATCGCATAATTCTGCACTTTCAAAAATAATTTATTTATTTTCTTTCTCTGAAAATTTGAATAATAAGAATTTATCTTCAGATATCCCTAGTTTGGAAGCAATTTTGCCAAAAATAATAATTACTAAAAGTGGCAAGAATTGCTGGTTAAGAATCAATGGTCATGTTGAAGGTAAATCATCATTAAGAAGATTAATTGAAGAAATATGGACAATTAGAAATCAAGTTATTAATTCTGGCTCAGAATTAATAAAATCATCTGGCTTAAAAACTAGTTTTGATTCCCCTTTTATTGATGATTTCTCACGCTCCTTAGAAACTTCTAAAACAAACATGAAAAAAGTAGTAAATAGAGGAATTCAATTAGTAGAGAAAGATATTCTCGAAAAGATAGTTTTAGCGAATAGGATTAAAATAAAACTTAAAAATAAATTAGATTTAGTAGAAATTTTAAAAAGATTTAAAAAGAAGCAACCAAATACATGTAGATACGTTTGGAAAAGAAATAGTAAGGATATTTTGTTTGGAGCATCTCCAGAAAAATTATTTTCTTTCTCTAAACCTAATTTAACTTTAGAGGCTCTTGCTGGAACTATCTCTACTAATTCAAATTTTAAGAAACTCCTAAAAAGTACTAAAGACTTAAAGGAACATAATTATGTAATACAACATTTGATTAAATCTTTAGAAGTTTCAAAAATAACAAACTTTAAAAAAAGTGATATCAAGGTAAATTCATTTGGAGATATTTCTCATTTGCAAACACTCATTTTCTCTAAAGTTGAAAATATTTGTCCTTTTGAATTGCTTAAAAACTTACATCCATCTCCAGCTGTTTGTGGATACCCAAAAAATGCAGCATTGGATTGGATAAACACTCTTGAGTCTTTTCCTAGAGGAAATTATGCTTCTCCAATGGGTTGGGTTGATTCATCAGGTAATGCTTCATTTCTTTTGGCAATAAGAGGCGCAAGATGTATTGAAGAAAATATTGAATTTACTGCAGGTTCAGGTATAGTTTCTGGCTCCGTTTTAGAGAAAGAAATAGATGAGATTAAATTAAAATTTGAATCTATAGTAAAACAGATATTTTGCGCTAAAAACCCTAGATAATTTCTACTAATTTTTCAATAACTTCCTCTGAAACATTTTTATTGGATAAATTTTCTATTTCTCTTAAACCTGTTGGACTGGTTACATTAATCTCGCTAAGCATTCCATTTATTACATCAATACCTACAAAAAATAAACCCTCATTTTTGAAGTGTTGAGATAATTCTGAGCAGATACTTTTTTCTTTTTCTGTTAATAATGTGGGTTCAGCCTTGCCTCCCATCGCTAAATTACTCCTAAAATCGCCTCCTTGAGGAATCCTATTTATTGATCCAATTGCTTCTCCGTTTACGATAATTATTCTTTTATCACCCTCTATGACTTCAGGAATAAATTTTTGCATCATAACGGGTAATTCTTCTTGAGAAGTGATTAATTCAATGATTGATTTAATTCCTGGAGAATTTTTATTTATCCTTATAACACCTTGACCACCTTTTCCTCCTAGAGGTTTTATAACTACTTCATTATTTATATTTGCAAAATTAATAAGATCTTTTACCTTACTCGCAACTATTGTAGGTGCCATTAAGTGGCTGTATCTTAAAGCACCTAGCTTTTCATTCCATGCTCTTAACGATGAGGGTTTGTTTATTACTTTTACTCCTTTTCTTTCGGCAACTTCTAAAAGATGGGTTGCATATAAATAAGCCTCATTTACAGGAGGATCTTTTCTCATCCAAATGCAATTAAATTCGGCGAGAGGTATGCAATCATTCTCTTTGAAAGAAATCCATGGAATTACTTCAACCTTTACGGAAGATGCCCATACTTCATCACCTCTAGCTTCCAGGTCTTGAGGAGTACAACTCCAGATTTCAATATTTTTTTTTGATGATGCTTGCATTAAAGCAGCAGTTGAATCTTTTAAGGGATTTATATTTTTAATTGGATCTATTACGAATAGAAATTTCATAAGATCTAGTTTAATAATGCTTCTAATTTATTTTCATTTTCTAATGCGTAGAGATCATCGCAGCCTCCGATACCCTCATTATCTATAAATATTTGTGGTAAAGTTCTTCTACCATCAGCTCTTTCAATCATCAATGCTCTGGCATCTTCGTCGCCATCTATTTTATATTCTGTAAAATTTACATTTTTTTTCTTGAGTAGTGATTTTGCTCGAATACAGAATGGGCAATATTGCCAAGTATAAATTTCAACTTTGGACATTTTTTTAAAATAATACTTAGTTTATACTATTAAACAAAAGTGCTTGTTAGATTATAAATAACGATTAAATTCTATTTTGATAGATATTACAGATTTCAAAAAAGATCTTTCGGAACTAACAGAGCGCCTGGGTAATGCTCAGGATTGTCTTTGACGTTCCAAGATTAAAAGCGAAAAGGAAAGAGTTAGAGCAAATTTCTGCTCAGCCTGAATTTTGGGATAATCAAGAAGAAGCTAAAAAGCAAATGTTAATCCTTGATGATGTCAAAGCACAACTCGAATTGTTAGATAAATGGAAAACTTTTATTTCTGATGCTAATGCCTCTCTTGAGCTTTATTCTCTAGAACCCGAAGAGGAAATGATTTTAGAATCTCAGCTGGGATTAAAGAAATTAAGAGAGAATTTGGATAAATGGGAATTTGAAAGATTGTTATGTGGTGAATACGATAAGGAAGGAGCAGTAGTTTCTATTAACGCAGGTGCGGGGGGAACAGATGCGCAGGATTGGGTAGAGATATTATTAAGAATGTACTCTAGATGGGCCGATAATAATCAAATGAGCCTTGTCATTAATGAATTATCTCAAGGAGAAGAAGCAGGTATTAAAAGTGTAACGTTTGAAATTGATGGAAAATATGCATATGGCTATCTGCAACATGAAAAAGGAACTCATAGATTAGTAAGAATTTCTCCTTTTAATGCCAATGGCAAAAGACAAACCAGCTTTGCTGGGGTAGAGGTTATGCCAAAATTAGATGATAATATTTCACTTGATATACCTGAAAAAGATTTAGAAATTACAACGAGTAGATCCGGTGGAGCTGGAGGACAAAATGTTAATAAAGTAGAAACAGCAGTGAGAATTGTTCATTTGCCTTCAGGGATTTCAGTAAGATGTACTCAAGAAAGATCTCAATTACAAAATAAAGAAAAAGCTATGTTACTTTTAAAGTCTAAACTATTAGTGATTGCTAAAGAACAACGAGCTGCTGAAGTCGCTGATATTAAAGGTGATATTGTGGAAGCTGCATGGGGCAATCAAATAAGAAATTATGTTTTCCATCCCTATCAAATGGTAAAAGATCTTAGGACTATGCAGGAGACTAATGAGTTAGATAGTGTTTTAGATGGTGGACTTGACCCATTTATTCATGAATTATTACGTATGAATATTTCTTCTAATGAATCTATTGAATAACTAATGGAAAATAAAAACGAAATTTTAGAAAAAAAAGTTTCTCCTCCAAGTTTTATAAAGCTTGCTATGAGAAATATGGTAAGGAAGGGCTCAAAAAGTATTTCTCATTTTTCAATAACCTTTCTAGTTTTAATTGGGATATTAATACTTGTGGCCACAATAGGTAAGCCCAATATTCCAGTTTAAGAATGTATGAAAGAAAAAATTATTTCTGAAATAAATTTAGATTTGGTTTTTCAATGTAATGATTTCTCTCAATTTTCAAATAAGTTAAAAGATACTAAAACTCATCTTATTTTTGAATCTATTTTTTGGGAGAAAGTTTTTTTATCTTGGATAAATACTATATTAAAAAAAGAGGATTATGAATTACCAAATTATATTTTTGAAAAAAAATCTTTTTCATTAGGCTTACAGATAATATCTAATCAAGAAATTGCTTCTTTGAATAAGAAATGGATGCAAAAAAATGGTCCAACTGATGTTCTATCTTTTCCAATTATTTCTGATGAATCTCTAAATAATTTAGATCATATAGAGTTGGGAGATATTTTTATATCATTAGAGATGGCACTTGAGCAATCTTATGAATATAAACATTCAATCTATAGAGAGATGATCTGGTTGGCTAGTCATGGATTTTTACATCTTTTGGGATGGGAACATAATGATGAGCATGATTTAGAAAATATGTTAAATTTCCAAGAATATTTAATTACTCGATTAGATTAAAAATAAATGGAAAAAAAAATAAACAATTTAGAAAATAGAAAAGAATCATACAAAACTTCTAGTAATGTATTTATAAGTTTTAAGTATGCTTTCAGTGGTATTAGTTATGTATTTAAAACTTCAAGAAATTTTAAAATTCAATTAATTTTTGCAGTTGCAAGTTTAATAATTGGTTTTTTACTAAAAATTAGTCTAAGTAATTATGTTATTTTGATTGCAACAATAATGTCTGTTTTAGTATTAGAAATATTGAACACATCTATTGAATCAATCGTTGATTTAGTAGTGAAAAAAGAATTTAGTATTTTGGCTAAAATTTCAAAAGATACTTCTGCAGGAGCAGTATTATTAGCTTCCATTAATTCTGTTATTATTGCTGTATATATCTTTGTTCCTAAAATAAAGTTGTTATTTTAAATCCATATAAATATGTTTCTTGTTATTGATAATTACGATAGTTTTACTTATAACCTTGTTCAATATTTAGGAGAACTTTCAGTTGAGCATGAAATAACTAAAGAATTAATAGTTAAAAGAAATGATGAAATTACTTTAGAAGAAATTATCAAACTAAATCCTGGTGGAATTCTCTTATCTCCAGGTCCAGGTAATCCAGATCAATCTGGAATTTGTTTGCCAATTCTAAAAAAATTATCTAAAAATATTCCGACCTTGGGAGTTTGTTTAGGTCATCAAGCTTTGGCCCAAGCTTTTGGAGGTAAGGTTATAGTTGGGAAAGAACTTATGCATGGTAAGACATCCAAAATATTTCATAATCAAAAAGGATTGTTTAAAGATATCGAGACTCCATTTGTGGCTACTAGATATCATAGTCTTATAGTTGATTCAAGTTCTTTACCATCTTGTTTCGACATAACTGCGACTCTAGAAGACTCAACAATTATGGCTATCTCTCATAAAGAATATAAACATTTACATGGGGTACAGTTCCATCCTGAAAGTGTGTTGACGCAATTTGGTCATAAATTAATTAGTAATTTTCTAAAAATGGCTGAACAAAAGTAAAATAAAAAAAAATAATATTATGATTTCTCAAATTAAAAACTTTTTATTTTTGATATTAATTAGCACTTTTTTACCTACCTCATTATTGGCAAGGAACTTAGGAATAAAAAGTTTGGGACATAGTAGTTTTTTAATTACTAGTGCAGATAAATCTATTCTTATAAATCCCTTTAAAGCAATAGGTTGTGCAAGTAATTTAAAGGAGCCAAAAGAAGTCAACGTAGATTTTATTTTGGCTAGTTCTAGGCTTCTAGATGAAGGATATAATCCTAATGATCAATTAATGTTCGTAGAGCCAGGAATCTATCAATTTGAGGATATTTTATTAAATGGAATTTCTGTACCACATGACAGAGTAGATGGAAGAAGATTTGGGATGGCAACTGTTTGGAGTTGGAAGCAGAATGACCTTAAAATTGTTCACATGGGAGGAGCTGCTGGTGATATTGATATAAACAGTCAAATTATTTTGTCTGCTCCAGATATATTGTTTATTTCAATTGGAGGAGGAATAAAATCTTACAATGGTAAAGAAGCCTCAAAAATAGTTAAGCTTCTAAAACCTAATGTAGTTATTCCTGTTCACTTTGAACGCGGCAAAAAAATTAATAAAGAATGTGATTTCTCAAATGCTGATTTATTTATCGAAAATATGAAAGATTTTAAAGTAAAATATGTTGGAAAAGATTTTCAAATAAAACCTAAAAGAATCGATCAAAATACAATTTATATTTTCAGTAATTAATTTTTTAAATCTAATATCTTGTAATTGTCCCAGAAAAAAATCATTTGTTCTTTAGTTCCAATACTAACCCTTATAGAATTACCGATATCTTTTTTGTTTTCCATACTTCTAATAAGAATACCTTTTTCTCTCATCTGTTGTATTAAGATTTTAGGATCTTTTTTTGGCCACATTAAGAAATAATTACCTCCACTAAAGTGAGTTCTAATTTTTGTTGATTTAAATTTATTTAAAATCCATTCCCTCGCCTTTTTTACTTCTAAAACATAATTATCAATATATGATTTGTCTTTAAGTGCTGCTAATGCAGCTGTTATGGCAAAGCTGTTTACATCATATGGTCCTATAACTTTATTAATGTACTGAATTAAACTTTTATTGCCAAAAGTAAAACCTACTCTTAAACCAGCTAGACCTGCAGTTTTTGAAAGAGATTGGATTATTAGTATATTTTTATTCTTTTCAAAATCTATCGATTCAAGAAGACTATCTCCATTAAATTTTTCATATAGTTCATCAACAACTATTAATGAATCTTTATTGATATTGGCTAAATTAATTATTTCATGAGAGCTTAGAACAGTTCCTGTTGGATTATTTGGATTGCAAATAAATATTAACTTTGGATTATGCTTTATTATTTTTTCCCTAAATTCTTCGATGGGGAATAGAAAATTTTCTCCAATGTAAGAACAACTTATTTTTTTCATTCCTCGGATTTCTGCACAAGGAGAATAGTAACCAAAAGTTGGATTTGTTGTTAGAAATATTTGATCTTTTTCTCCAAAGCAATTGAAAATTGCATTTATTGCTGCATCTGCTCCATTGAAAATTCCGATTTCATCATTACCAAATTTTCTTGAATCAAGATATTTATCACATAAAAATTTTTTTAAAAAATTATATTCTGGATAAATTGAAATCTCATCTAATTTTATAGCTTGTAATGCCTCTAGAACCTTAGGACTTGGACCTAAAGTATTTTCATTAAAGTCTAAGCGGAGTAAATTTCTTCTATTTTCTAAAGGTGCAGAGTAAGACTGCATATTTATTATTTCTTCTCTTGGTTTTGGGAAAAGATTATTTAATGGATCAAAATCATTCATTACATTCTTTCTAAAGTTTCAATTCCTAAAAGCTCTAAGCTTAATTTTAGTGTTTTTGCAGTTAGGTCACATAAATTAAGCCTAGAAATTTTTATATTTTGTTCTTCTTTGAGGATTGGAACTTGATCATAGAATCTATTAAAAGTCTGACATAGCTCGAACAGATAATTGCATAATCTATTTGGCATTAAGTCTTTTTCAATAGAAATTATGACTTCATCGAACTTAAGTAATTTTCTGATAAGTTTCCACTCAGATTTATGTTCATAATTTACGTACTGAAAATCTTTAGAGTCATAAACAAAATTATTTTTTCTTTTAATTCCTAAAATTCTTACAAGTGTATATAACAAATAAGGAGCAGTATTACCATTTAGGGAAAGCATTTTATCAAAACTAAATTGATAATTGGTAATCCTATTTTGACTTAAATCTGCATACTTAACAGCTCCTAATCCAATAATTCTTGAAGTATTTGCTATAAACTCTTCGGTCTCATAACGATCTTCATCTTCTAATCTTTTCAACAAATCTTCTTTTGCTCTTCTAACTGCTTCATTTAATAAATCTTTTAGGCGTATTGTTTCACCTTCTCTTGTCTTTAGTTTTTTGCCATCAATTCCTTGAACTAACCCAAAAGGGACATGGTCTACTTGACAATTTTCTGGGATCCATTTTGCTTTTTTTGCAACTTGAAAAACTCCAGCAAAATGATTTGCTTGCCCATGATCAGTTACATAAATAATTCTTGAAGCATCATCGCCATTAGGAGGTTTATTGAATCTGTATCTTATAGCAGCAAGATCTGTAGTGGCATAATTAAAACCCCCATCTTTTTTTTGAATAATTAGCGGTAAAGGTTTGCCTTCTTTATTAGTCATCCCATCTAAAAATACACATTTTGCTCCTTGATCTTCTACTAATATTTTTTCTAAATTCAAATCATCAATAACTGATTTTAAGAAGGGATTATAAAAAGATTCACCTCTTTCTTCTATTTTTATTTTTAAATTTTTATAGATTTCATCAAATTCTTTTCTTGATTGATCACATAATAATTTCCAAGCGTTAATCGATTTAATATCTCCACTTTGTAACTTAACTACTTCCTCTCTAGATCTTTTTTGGAATTCAGATTCGTTATCAAATCTTTTTTTTGATTCTTTATAAAATTCAACTAAATCACTTATTTTGATCTTTCCTATTTCTTCTAGATCATTTGAATATAAATCTTTGAGCTGAGTAATAAGCATGCCAAATTGTGTTCCCCAATCACCAACATGATTGAGTCTTAATACTTCATAACCTCTTAACTCGAAAATTCTAGATATTGAGTCACCTATTATTGTTGATCTTAAATGCCCTACATGCATTTCTTTAGCAATATTAGGGCTAGAAAAATCTACAATAACTTTATTGGATAAACCACTATCTAAATCTTTTCTAATTAGAGGTATGCCAGCCCTATTGCATTGAATATTTGACTTAATTTCATTTATTAGAACCTCATCTTTTAATTTTATATTTATAAATCCAGGTCCAGCTATTTCTAGACTCTTACATAATTTTGATATGCTTATATTTTTATTTAAAAGGTTAATAAAATCATTAGAAATATCTCTTGGGTTCTTTTTATATATTTTAGATAAACTTAAACAAACATTACATTGATAATCACCAAATTCCTCTTTTGATGATTGTGTAATTAAATTTTTTCGAAGAATTTCGAATTCTCCTTTTTTATCATTTTTTTCAAGACTATCTAAAAGAGATTGTTCAAATTGTTTTGTTAATTCTTTAAAAATGATTAGCATTAATTATTCAATTATTTATCTATATAGTTAATTAATATAACGCATACTCAAATCAATCCAATTACTTTTGGTGATTGAAGAACTTGTTGAAATCAAATCAATACCTTTTATTAGATATTTACTAATTTCTTCAGGGTTAATTCCAGAAACTTCTATTATCAAATTTTTATTTACTTCTTTTTTTAAGCTATTCATTGATAAATCTCTTAATTCTTGAACGTTTTTTTTGATTATTTCAGGGCTAAGTTCATCCAATAAGACACTATCTGCTCCTGCTAATACTGCTTCTTTTGCCTGTTCGATATTCTCAGCTTCAATTATGATATGAGTTGTAAAAGGCGAATTTAGTCGAATTTTTTTTACTGCATTATTAAGATTATCTGTCCATGCAATGTGATTTTCTTTTATCATAGCTGCATCGTATAATCCCATTCTATGATTGACTCCACCTCCGCATTTGAATGCATATTTTTCAAATATTCTTAAGCCAGGAGTCGTTTTTCTAGTATCTGCTAATTTTATATTTGTACCTTCTAACTTATTTACAAGATTCTTTGTGTATGTTGATATTCCACATAAATGCATTGCTATATTTAAGCTTATTCTTTCACTAGCTAGCAAACTTTTTGAAGGCCCATATATTTCTAAAAGTTTTTGATCTTTAACAAATTGATCTCCATCAGAGATATTAAATTTTGGACTGATTTTTAAATCAATTTTTCTAAAAATTTCTTTTATAATTTCAACCCCGCAGAATATACCCTCTTCTTTTGCAATCCAATATGCATTACCATTCTCTTCTGTAATAGAGGAACTTGTAAGATCTCCCCTACCTATATCTTCATCGATCCAATTATCAATGATTTTACTTATTATTGGAGTATTTAAATCCACTAAACTAAGAAATAATTAATTAATAAAAATTAAACTGAAGTTAGAGAATCAACTATATATCACTATGTAATTTAACTCAAATTTATTTACCAATACAAAACTTAGAAAAAATATTATCTAGAAGTTCCTCTGTTAATTCTTGACCAGTTATTTTAGATAAGTTTTGAATTCCATCTCTCAGCTCAATTGATAACAAATCAAATGGCAATTTATTTTTAATTATTTCATCAGTATCATTTAAATTAGATAAGCAAGCAGACAAATTTGCTAGATGTCTTTCGTTTAAAAATATATTTATATTTTCTACTTGTTTTAATCCGCATTTTTTTATAATCGTGTCTATCAATAATCTTTCACCATCATTATTCCTAATACTCATAAGAATTGTGTTTTTTAACTCATTTGAATTAATATTTTTGCAATCAATTAAATCTTTTTTATTGCCCAAAATAGTAATTAATTTTTCTTTGGGAATTTCTTGTATTATTTTTTTGTCTTCTTCATTAAATCCTTCTTCAAGACTATAAATATAAATTATAAAATCTGACTCTTTTATTTTCCCAAAACTTTTTTTAATTCCAATACTTTCAATTTGTTCATGAGTTTCTCTTATGCCAGCAGTATCAATTATTTTCATTGGAATATCATTAATAGTTAAATTAACTTCAATAACATCTCTAGTTGTTCCAGGAATATTAGTTACGATTGCTTTTTCTTTTTTTGCAAGCAAATTTAATAAAGAGCTTTTGCCAACATTTGTTTTACCTATAAGCGCAATGGATATTCCATTGTGAATATATGAATTTCTTTTTGCATTTTCTATTAGTAATTCTATTTTTTCTTTGACTTTTTTAATGTTTTTTAGATATTTGGTGTAATCAAAATCTGTGAATTCCTCTTCAAAATCAACTCTCGCTTCTATTTCGCAAAGTTGATTTATAAGGTCATTTTTAATATCATCAATTTTTTTCTTTATTTCTCCTTGAACCCCGCTAAAGGCTAACTCGGCTGATCTGGTATTGCTTGCATTAATTAATTGATTAATCGACTCGGCTTGAGTAAGGTCTATTTTCCCATTAAGAAAAGCTCTTTGACTAAATTCTCCTGGGTTTGCAAGTCTAACTCTAGAATTACTAGATAATAATATCTTTAAAACTTTATTTACTATGATAATTCCGCCATGGCAATGAAGTTCAACTACATCCTCTCCTGTGAAGCTATTTGGGGATTTCATCACTAAAATTAAAACCTCATCTATAAATTTATTTTGTTTATTTTCCTGAATAAAACCACGAAAAACTCTATGTGATTTCCATGCATATTTAGATTTAGTTTGGACAATCTTTTTGCAAGAATTTATTGCGTCTTTCCCTGATACTCTTATTATCGCAACTCCTCCCTTCCCAATACTTATAGCTGAAGCAATTGCGGCTATCGTATCTTCTGTAGTAACTATCGAATCCATCTCTCGCTTTGTTATGGATAATTAAGTAAGATTATCAAGAATTTAATTTTGAAATTTTCTTTCTGAATGAGATTTAAAAGAGATATTACCTATAAGAAAATTCTATCATTATTTAGGAGTCAGCATGGAAGTCCTTTCTTTAATGCTAAAGGTTTAGCTATAGGGGTATTTAGTGGTTGCTTTCCATTTTTTGGTTTTCAGACTTTAATGGGAGTTTTTTTTGCGAAAATAGCTAAGGGAAATATTGTTCTAGCTGCAATTGGTACCTGGATCAGCAACCCTTTTACTTATATTCCACTTTATTATTTTAACTATAAAGTTGGTTCGATTTTTTTAAATAATCCTTCTAATAAAATTCTTGAAAAAAGTTTAGTTATTGATGACTTATGGAAACAAGGTAGAATTTTTTCCTTAAAATTACTCTTAGGTTCATCTTGTGTAGGTATTTTATTAGCTTTGATTTGCGGCAGTATTGTTTTCTTTATCTACAAGATAAAAAGTAAAAGATAGATTGATCTGATTTTAAAATTAACTTTGTCCAACTCTGGCAATATCTAAAACATCTGCCATTGATTTAATTTGTTCAATTGTTTTGTGAAGTTGATTATAACTTTCAAGACCTACACAAAGATTTATAACAGCTGGTTTACCATAAGCAGTTTTAACATTGGCATCACTAACGTTTATACCTTTATCAGATAACCGCATAAGAATATCTTTAAGAACTCCAACTCGATCAATTACTTCTATTCGTAGCTGAATTGGAAACTTATTATCGCCAGTTTTATTATCTTGATTCCAACCGACAGGTAATCTTCTCTCTATTGGAATTGGTATTACATTTTCACAATCTTCCCTATGTATAGTTATCCCATGGTTGCCGAGCGACACAGTTCCGATAATATCCTCGCCTGGGAGTGGGGAACAGCATTTACCTATTCTGTAATCAAGACCTTCTATCCCGGAAATTGGTGATTTAGCTGCTGTATTAGATTGATTAGTGGATAAATTATTATTACCTTTAAGAGATTTTGCTATTTCAGAGTCAGAATCATTTTTTACATCTTCTGTCTGTAATTTTATTTCTTCTCTTAGTCTGTTTAATACTTGATGCAAAGTTAAACCACCAAAACCAAGAGATGCAAGAAGGTCTTCAGTAGTTTTTAAATTGCATCGATTTGCAACTTTTTTCATGGCTTCACTAGAAAGTAATGCTTCAAAACCGTTTCGACCTACTTCTTTTTCAAGTAAATCTCTACCTCTTTTAATCGTTTCATCACGATGGCTTTTCTTATACCATTGGCGAATTCTATTTTTAGCAGTTGGCGTAACTACAAAGTTCAGCCAATCCAAGCTTGGAGTAGCATTATTACTTGTCAAAATTTCTATGAAGTCACCATTTTGAAGTGCTGTAGATAATGGAGAAAGCTTTTCATTAATTCTTATTCCATTACAGTGATTTCCAACTTCAGAATGGATTCTGTAGGCGAAATCTATCGCGGTAGATCCTTTCCTTAAACCAACAACATCTCCTTTTGGAGTGATTACAAATACTTCTTCATCAAATAAATCTTCTTTAATTGAAGCTAAATAATCATTATGATCCCTTTCATTACCTTCTTGTTGCCATTCTACTAATTGTCTTAGCCAATTAAATCTCTCGGCATTACTTTTGGCGGGAGAACCACCCTCTTTATATTGCCAATGAGCGGCAATACCATATTCAGCAATTTGATGCATCGAAGTAGTTCTAATTTGAACTTCAATAGGTCGATGTCTTCCAATCACAGAAGTGTGTAAGGACTGATATCCATTTGGTTTTGGTAATCCTATATAGTCTTTAAATCTACCTGGAATTGGTTTGAAAGTATCATGAACAACTGCTAAAGCTCGATAACAACTATCTGAATTGTCCACAATAATTCTTAGGGCAGCAACATCATAAATCTCGTGAAAATGCTTTTGCTGTCTTTCCATTTTGCTCCAGATGCCATAAAGATGTTTTGGCCTTCCTGTTATTTCAAAATTTTTCAAACCCGCTGAATTCAAGTTTTCCTTCATAAGATTCAAAGTTACTTTTAATCTTTTTTCTCTATCACTTCTTTTAACGGCGATTTGATCTTTAAGATCTAGATATTCTTTAGGCTC
Source organism: Prochlorococcus sp. AH-736-L23 (assembly GCA_028141225.1). Lineage (GTDB taxonomy): Bacteria > Cyanobacteriota > Cyanobacteriia > PCC-6307 > Cyanobiaceae > Prochlorococcus_A. The sequence goes on along the minus strand of JAOIPS010000004.1, from coordinate 396 downwards.
TAGGAATTTAAAAGCTAAATCTTCTAATTCCCATTTAAATCTGTTTATTCCTAGTCGATTAGCTAATGGTGCATAAATCTCTCTTGTTTCTCTCGCTATTCTTAGTTTTTTCTCATCATTTAGCCATTCAATTGTTCTCATGTTATGGAGTCGATCTGCAAGTTTAACTAAGACAACTCTGATATCGCTGGCCATAGCCAAAAACATTTTCCTAAGATTTTCAGCTTGTGCTTCAGTCCTGTTGTTAAAGTGAATGCCGCCTAATTTTGTTACACCCTCAACAAGTATTTTTACTTCTAATCCAAAATTTGTTTCTATTTCAGATAAATCAATGCCAGTATCTTCAACTACATCATGTAAAAGGCCTGCAGCAATAACAGATGAACTAGCACCTAT
>JAOIPS010000039.1 GCA_028141225.1 Prochlorococcus sp. AH-736-L23 | reverse complement strand
TGAAGTTAGAAAAAGAACAAAACCTGCCACGAGTTGGACTGAAGTTATTCGAGCAATTACTCCAGATCATGCAGTTTTAATAAATAGACAAAACAGAAGTGGATCAATGATTCAATCTGGAATGAGCATGTTTATTTTAGAAACTGAACCAGCTGGTTATGTTTTAAAAGCAGCTAATGAAGCTGAAAAGGCATCTAATATAACTGTTGTTGATGTTAAGGCAGTTGGGGCTTTTGGTAGATTAACTCTTGCAGGGAAAGAAGGGGATGTAGAAGAAGCTGCAGCTGCTGCCATAAGAGCAATTGAAGAAATTTCAAATTATTGACAATTTTTAATTTAAACCAATTTCTTTTTTGAGGTAAGGCGACATAATTTTGGCGGCTTTACCTCTACTACCTAATTTATTTAGTTGTGATTGTGATAGCTCACCGTAAACACAGTTAGCCTCTTTTACCCAAAAAATAGATTCGAATTCCCCATTTGGATATTTGGGGTTCTTAAGAATTTCTCCCCAGCATATTCCTGTTGTATCTTTTACTAAGTTTCCTGAGGGATCGCACAAAACCATGCAACTTATAAATCTTGCACTCCTGTAAGGAGTATCAGAAAGTTCATTAATTAATTTTTTAATTTTCTCATCATTATTTTTGGCATATCGAGCAGAATAAATTCCTGGTCGACCATCCAAAACATCTACTTCAAGACCCGAGTCATCAGCTAATGCCCAAGTTTTAGTCTCTAAAGCCGCTGCTTTTGCTTTTAGAAGTGCATTCTCAAAATATGTGTTACCAGTCTCTTCGACATTTAAATATTCTGGTTGCTTCTGAACCTTTAAAGATAAAACATCCAGCATCTCTGAAATTTCAGATACTTTTCTTTGATTGCCACTAGCAATAGTTAGAACTGGAAGGTTCAAAATAACAAATAAATTTATTGTGAATATTATCTTACTTCAAAGCTTGATACGGAGACAGGAAAGGTTGAACATTCCACACCTGTGTAGACAGGGCCTGTCTCGTACGGAAATAACATAATGTAAATTTTTTCTTAACACAACAGTATGTTTTGATGCACTAACTAATTTGCATAAGTATTGACATATCAATAGTACCAAGGGTGATAAGTTTAACTTATGAATGATAGAAAAAACATTAATGGAGATTTTGTCGAAAACGCTTGACTTATAAGTACTTAATGAAGCATTCTTCGAATTGAACATTCCACATTTAGTATTTAGTAGACAATGGCTACAGAAACAATGGGTATCGCTCTCGGCATGATCGAGACACGCGGACTTGTACCTGCAATCGAAGCAGCAGACGCAATGACAAAGGCAGCAGAAGTTCGCCTTATTGGTCGTGAATTCGTTGGTGGCGGTTATGTCACAGTATTAGTTAGAGGCGAAACAGGAGCAGTTAACGCAGCTGTAAGAGCTGGTGCTGACGCTTGTGAAAGAGTTGGTGACGGTTTAGTTGCAGCTCACATTATTGCTCGTCCTCATAGAGAAGTTGAACCTGCTCTAGGTAACGGTGAATTTCTTGGTCAAAAGGACTAATTAAGTAAAGCAAGATTTATAAATTTTGCACAATAATTATTTTCCCTACACAGACCTAAATTTATCCTTATGAGTAAGAAGTATGACGCAGGGGTAAAGGAGTACAGAGATACCTACTGGACTCCAGAATATGTACCCCTAGACACCGATTTACTAGCCTGTTTTAAATGTACAGGTCAGGAAGGTGTTCCAAGAGAAGAAGTTGCAGCAGCTGTTGCCGCTGAATCTTCAACAGGTACTTGGTCAACAGTTTGGTCCGAGTTACTTACAGACTTAGAATTTTATAAAGGACGTTGTTATCGAATCGAAGACGTTCCTGGAGATCCTGAAGCTTTCTATGCTTTCATTGCATATCCTTTAGATCTTTTTGAAGAAGGCTCAATTACAAACGTATTAACATCTCTTGTAGGAAACGTTTTTGGATTTAAAGCTCTAAGACATCTACGTCTAGAAGATATTAGATTCCCAATTGCTTTCATTAAAACTTGCGGTGGTCCACCAAACGGAATCGTAGTTGAAAGAGATCGACTTAACAAATACGGAAGACCTCTACTTGGTTGTACCATCAAACCTAAATTAGGATTATCTGGTAAAAACTATGGTCGAGTTGTATATGAATGTCTTAGAGGCGGTCTTGATTTAACGAAGGATGATGAGAATATTAATTCTCAACCATTCCAACGTTGGAGAGAAAGATTCGAGTTTGTTGCAGAAGCAGTTAAGCTTGCTCAGCGGGAAACTGGAGAAGTTAAAGGTCATTATCTAAATTGTACTGCTAACACTCCTGAAGAACTTTATGAAAGAGCTGAATTTGCAAAAGAGCTAGATATGCCAATCATCATGCATGATTATATAACTGGTGGTTTTACTGCAAATACTGGATTAGCTAATTGGTGTCGTAAAAATGGCATGCTTCTGCATATTCACAGAGCTATGCATGCTGTTATTGATAGACATCCAAAGCATGGTATTCACTTCAGAGTTCTTGCAAAATGTTTGAGACTTTCTGGAGGAGACCAATTACATACTGGAACCGTTGTTGGAAAACTAGAAGGTGATCGTCAAACAACTCTTGGTTATATTGACAACTTAAGAGAGTCATTTGTTCCTGAAGATAGATCAAGAGGTAACTTCTTTGATCAAGATTGGGGTTCAATGCCTGGAGTATTTGCAGTCGCATCAGGTGGTATCCACGTTTGGCATATGCCTGCACTTCTAGCGATCTTTGGGGATGATTCCTGCCTTCAGTTCGGTGGAGGAACACATGGTCACCCATGGGGTTCAGCTGCTGGAGCTGCAGCTAACAGAGTTGCATTAGAAGCTTGTGTAAAAGCTCGTAATGCTGGTCGCGAAATCGAAAAAGAGAGTAGAGACATTCTCATGGAAGCTGCTAAGCATAGTCCTGAATTAGCTATTGCTCTAGAAACTTGGAAGGAAATTAAGTTTGAGTTTGACACTGTCGACAAACTTGATGTTCAGGGTTAACTCAAGTTTCGAAATCGAGGAGATTTATTCTCCTCAGACTTATTAAAATCTCGTGTTTACGAGTACTTTCCATTCACATTTTGATTAATTATGCCTTTCCAGAGCACAGTAAGCGACTATCAAACAGTTGCAACCCTGGAAACATTCGGTTTTTTACCACCGATGACCCAGGAAGAAATATATGACCAAATTGCGTACATAATTGCTCAAGGTTGGAGTCCAGTTATTGAGCATGTTCATCCAAGTGGATGTATGCAAACTTATTGGTCTTATTGGAAACTCCCATTCTTTGGGGAAAAAGATCTTAACTTGATCGTGAGCGAATTAGAGGCATGCCATAGAGCATACCCTGATCATCATGTAAGAATCATTGGATACGATGCTTACACTCAAAGTCAAGGAACAGCTTTTGTAGTTTTCCAAGGACGTTAAAGCTACTTTTCGTAGTTAATATCTTTCTCCAAAAATTTTTTTGGAGAAAGTTTTTCAAAAGTCTTTTTAAAGAATTTAAACTTGAAGATTATGTCAAAAAAAACCAGTAGAGAGATTGCACTTGAAAGAAGAAAGGCGATGAGTGATAGCGGTAAAAAAGCTGCTGCTTATTCTTCAACTACCAAAGATAGAGTTCGATCTTCTCAAGATATACAGATTTCTGGGACTCAGTCTTCTCCTAATAATCATAATATTTCTAAACCAGCTACAAAACATATTCCAAAAACTCAGGTAAACATAAATTCTTCAACAACTTTATCTAGTAAAGAGTTAGTAATAGAGAGAAGAAAAGCAATGTCTACTCATGGGAAATCAGCTATAACTTCATCTGATAGAACCCGTACTGATGTTAAAAAAGAAAGTCCTGTAAACACAGTTAAATCAACTATAAGTAAAAATCAAGAAATTCAGGATTCAACTAGTACAGAATCTAAGCCCCTAAAACCCAACGTTAAGAGAAGAATTAATCAGAAGAGAAAGCCTATTACTAATACAAGTAGAGATATTGTTTTGGCGAGAAGAGAAGCTCAATCTAAACATGGTAAATCTGCAACTAAACAAAATACTAGTGCCGCTTCATTAGCTAGAAGGGGAGACCCAGATTTAAGTAGTAGAGAAATTTCTCAAAGAGTGAGAGAGCTAAGAAGTAAAACTGGTGCCACAGGTAAAAAAGGTAATGGTAAATGTAGACCATGTGGTCCAAACAAAAATGGTGCCAAACAAAATATTGCAGATGCTAGCTGGAAAGTTGGTAAAAGTGAAACTGATTCAGGTCAAATAGTTACTGGAACTCAAGCTAAT
>JAOIPS010000038.1 GCA_028141225.1 Prochlorococcus sp. AH-736-L23 | reverse complement strand
TGGATCCCACTTAATCACTCCAAACATAGAATCACTTTCGAGAACAGATTGGAGCATAATTCTGTATCTCGATTCAAAAATATGTAAAGGCAATACTTCTTGAGGAAAAAGGACCACCCCTGGCAAAGGAAATAAAGGTAAATCCCTTACGGAGAGTTCTCCCATTTAAACCTCATTTCATTGTTTTTATACTAGTCAATTTAGGGCGGTTTCGGGATTTATTAAAGTTTAACTTCTATATCTACACCACTAGGAAGATCTAGCTTCATTAAAGCATCAATAGTTTTTGCAGAGGGACTGTAGATATCTATTATTCTTCGATGTATTCTTGTTTCAAAATGCTCTCTAGAATCTTTATCAACATGTGGTGATCTTAAGACACAATAAATCTTTCTTTTGGTAGGTAAAGGTATTGGACCTATAGCTGAGGCAGACGTAGTATCAGCAGTTTGGATTATTTTGTCGCAAGATAAATCTAGCATTCTTCTATCGAACGCTTTGAGCCTTATTCTTATTTTTTGTTGTGCAATTGATGCAGTCATAGTTTCAAGTTAATTCTAGTAAGGGTCATTGGTTAAAATGACCCTTATACCTAAGCCTATTTTAGATGATTGAGGTTAAATTTTTAAAGTTCAAATTTATTATTTGAGAATTTTAGAAACAACTCCAGCACCAATAGTACGTCCACCCTCACGTATAGCAAATCGCATACCTTGTTCAATAGCTACTGGACAAATTAATTCTCCAGTCATTTTAATTCTATCTCCTGGCATAACCATTTCAACATTAGAGCCATCATCTGAGGTAAATGCGGTAATTTGACCTGTCACATCAGTTGTTCTGATGTAGAACTGAGGTCTATATCCTGCAAAGAAAGGAGTATGTCTTCCGCCCTCTTCTTTTTTAAGAACATAAACTTCTCCTTCAAACTGAGTATGAGGGGTAATAGATCCTTTTTTCACAAGAACCATTCCTCTCTCAATATCTTCTTTCTGGACACCCCGTAAAAGTAAACCAACATTATCGCCAGCCATACCTTCATCGAGAAGTTTTCGGAACATTTCAACTCCAGTAACAGTAGTTACCCTTGTATCTCGTATTCCAACTATTTCTACTTCTTCTCCAACCTTAACTTTACCTCTCTCAATTCTTCCAGTAGCAACAGTTCCTCTACCAGTAATCGAGAAAACGTCTTCAACTGCCATCAAGAATGGTTTATCAACTTCTCTTTCTGGTTCGGGAATGCTGGCATCAACTGCTTTCATTAATTCTTCAATCTTTGATTCCCAAGTAGAATCACCTTCGAGAGCTTTTAAACCAGAAACCTGAACTATAGGAATGTCATCTCCTGGGAAGTCATAACTATCTAACAGTTCCCTAATTTCCATTTCGACAAGCTCAATAATTTCTTCATCATCGACCATATCGCACTTATTGAGAGCAACTACAAGAGCAGGAACTCCAACCTGTTTAGCTAAAAGAATATGCTCTTTTGTTTGAGCCATAGGACCATCTGTAGCTGCGCAAACTAGAATAGCTCCATCCATCTGGGCGGCTCCTGTGATCATGTTTTTCACATAATCAGCATGTCCGGGGCAGTCGACATGAGCATAATGTCTGCCTTCAGTTTCATATTCAACATGAGCTGTATTAATGGTAATGCCACGCTCTCTTTCTTCAGGAGCACCATCAATGTCTCCGTAGTCTTGAGCTTGAGCTTGACCTTTTTTGGCTAATACATTAGTAATAGCAGCTGTTAGTGTTGTTTTTCCATGATCAACATGGCCAATAGTACCTATGTTGACATGTGGTTTGTTTCTTTCGAACTTCTCGCGAGCCATTTTGAATTAAAGAATCGAGGGTTTAAGAGTGTTTTAGTTTAGAGATCAGGTGTTGCCCTGATTCTTGGAAATGATAGCTTCAGCAACGTTACGAGGAACTTCCTCATAATTTGCGAACTCCATTGAAAATATACCCCGACCTTGAGTCATTGATCGGAGTTGAGTGGCATAACCGAACATTTCGGCTAAGGGCACTTTGGCCTGTACCTTAGACAATCCATCATCAACAGATTGTCCTTCTACCTGACCCCTCCTAGAAGAGAGATCACCAATTACAGATCCAAGAAAGTCGTCAGGACTTTCGACCTCAACTTTCATCATAGGCTCTAAAAGGACAGGATTGCATTTTTTAACCCCGTCTTTAAAAGCCATGGAACCTGCAATTTTGAAGGCCATTTCAGATGAGTCTACATCGTGGAATGAACCATCGACTAGTGTTACTTTTACATCAATGAGTGGATAACCAGCAAGAACACCAGATTCGCAGGTCTCTTTCATTCCATTAGATGCAGGACCAATATACTCTTTTGGTACAGCTCCACCAACAATTTTATTTACAAATTCAAAACCTTTACCAACTTCAGCAGGTTCCATTTCAATAATTACATGACCATATTGACCTTTACCTCCTGTTTGTCTTGCATATTTACCTTCACCTTTAGAACTAGACCTAATAGTTTCTCTATATGAAACCTGTGGAGCTCCTATATTTGCTTCAACTTTAAATTCCCTTAGCATTCTGTCAACAAGGATTTCTAAGTGCAACTCACCCATACCTGCAATAACAGTTTGATTTGTCTCAGGATCTGTACTTACCCTAAAGGTTGGATCTTCTTCAGATAAAGCAGTTAAAGCTTTTGATAATTTTTCCATATCACCTTTAGTTTTTGGCTCAACAGCTACTGAAATAACTGGTTCAGGGATAAACAATGTCTCTAAAACTATTGGATCTTCTGTGTTACACAATGTGTCTCCAGTTGTAGTGTTCTTAAGACCTAATACAGCTCCTAAATCCCCTGCCCTCAATTCATCAACCTCCTCTCTTTCATCAGCCTTAAGAATCACTAATCTAGATATCCTCTCTTTAGCATCCTTTGTAGAATTCATTACATAACTTCCCTTTGAAAGAACCCCAGAGTACATTCTTACAAAAGTTAATTTCCCATAGGGATCTGACATCACCTTGAATGCTAATGCACTGAAAGGAGCATTATCATCTGAAGGTCTAACATCTTCTTTGCCACTAGGCAAAACACCTTGTATTGGTTTCACATCAACTGGAGCCGGCAAGTAATCAACTACAGCATCCAAAACAAGTTGGACTCCCTTATTCTTAAAAGCTGAACCACACAATACTGGAACCAAACCATGTTTTAAAACGCCCTCCCTAATACCTTTTTTAAGTTGTTCTTCAGATAATTCTCCTGTTTCAAGGAATATTTCTATTAACTCTTCATCATTTTCTGCAACACTTTCCATTAACTTAAATCTCCACTCAGCAGCTTCATCCTCCATGTCAGATGGAATTGGTGCTTCTTCAATATCAGTACCTAAATCATTTTTGTAAAGATATGCTTTGTTGGCTACTAAATCAATAATGCCTGTGAGATCACCTTCAGCCCCAATAGGTAACTGGATTGGAAGTGCATTTGCTTTTAGTCGATCTTTAATTTGATTATTAACCTTTAAAAAATCAGCACCAGTTCTATCCATTTTATTAACAAAAACCATTCTTGGAACAGAGTATCTATCTGCTTGACGCCAAACCGTTTCGGATTGAGGCTGAACTCCACCAACTGCGCAAAATACAGCTATTACTCCATCCAACACACGCATTGATCTTTCAACTTCAATAGTAAAGTCAACATGTCCTGGGGTATCAATTATGTTAATCCTATGATCTTGCCAACTAGTAGATATTGCAGCAGCAGTAATAGTTATTCCTCTTTCTCTCTCTTGAGCCATCCAATCTGTTACTGCAGCTCCATCATGAACCTCTCCTATCTTATGGACTACACCTGAGTAAAACAAAATTCTTTCAGTAGTTGTTGTCTTACCTGCATCAATATGAGCGGCTATACCTATGTTCCTTACTCGTTCTAGGGGAAAGTCGCGTGCCAATTTTAAAGCTCCAAATAAAATAATTTTTGATAAATGTAGTTCACCCTAAAAGCAAACTTTATTAATAATAAACTACTTCAGTACCTTTTGATGAAATTAGTATCTGTAATGTGCAAAAGCTTTATTAGCTTCTGCCATTTTATGAGTATCTTCTCTTTTTTTAACGGCACTTCCAGTTTCATTTGCTGCATCCATCAACTCACCAGCAAGTTTTTGGGACATACTTTTGCCATTTCTTGCACGTGAGAATGTAACGAGCCATCTTAATGCCATAGCTGTACCCCTCTCTTGACGAACTTCCATGGGTACTTGATACGTTGCACCACCAACTCTTCTAGCTCGTACCTCGACTAGAGGAGTAGCATTTTTTACTGCTGTTTCAAATAATTCGACTGCATTACCACCTGTTCTCTCGCTTATTAAAGAAAAAGCATCAGACAATATTCTTTGAGCAGTAGATTTTTTACCATGTTTCATCAATCTAGAAATCATCATTGAAGCTAGACGACTATTAAATTGAGGATCGGGAAGAACTGGTCTTTTTACTGCTGCATTACGACGTGACATGTTTTTAAAAAGTGATGTTTACAAATTAATCTTTCGGAGCTTTTGCTCCATACTTAGATCTGGATTGACGTCTATCTTTGACTCCAGCCGTATCTAAAGTTCCCCTAATTATATGATATCTAACTCCTGGCAAATCCTTAACTCTTCCTCCCCTAAGTAAAACTACAGAGTGTTCTTGCAAATTATGTCCAATTCCAGGAATATAAGCTGTTACTTCGAAACCTGAAGTCAATCTTACCCTTGCGACTTTTCTTAGAGCGGAATTAGGTTTCTTAGGTGTTGATGTATAAACTCTCGTACATACCCCTCGTCTTTCAGGGCAAGCTTTTAATGCAGGAGATTTTGTTTTCTTTGTCAGACGTTTTCTTTCTGAACCTACTAATTGTGAGATGGTTGGCATCTAATATACTTAGATAAAAATAAATATCTAACCATCATAACCTTTTATGAGTACCAACTAAAACTTTTTGTTTATTTTTTTTTTTAAATTTGTCAAATTAAAATTCTTTGGTAAATATTCATTATCT
>JAOIPS010000037.1 GCA_028141225.1 Prochlorococcus sp. AH-736-L23 | reverse complement strand
ATATTTATTGACATTTGTATATGAGGAAACATTAAATTGTCTAAAATCTCATAAGAATAAAAGAATAAAAATTAATATGCAATATTATTTAAATGATAAAAAATTAAATAAGATTGAAAAGCAAAAGGCGGAGAAAGATGGTCTGAAAATTTTTGAAGAGTTAGATGATTACGCTCTTAAAGGGTGGGAAGAGATGGATGAAGTAGATTTGCAAATGCGCTTAAAGTGGTATGGCCTTTTTTGGAGACCAAAAACTCCTGGAAGATTTATGATGAGGCTTAGAGTTCCCAATGGAATTCTGAACTCTAATCAGTTGAAAGTAATCGCGTCAATAGTCGCTAGATATGGAGAAGACGGTTCTGCAGATATAACAACTAGGCAAAATATTCAATTAAGGGGGGTTTTGATAAATGATCTACCAGATATTATTAAAAGACTTAGAGAGGTTGATATTACATCCGTTCAGTCTGGAATGGATAATCCAAGGAATGTTACTGGTAATCCACTAGCGGGAATTGATCCTGAAGAAATTATAGATACAAGAAAATATACTTCTGAATTAGAAAATTACTTAACAAATTCTGGTAATGGCAACCCCGAATTCTCGAATTTACCAAGGAAGTGGAATACTGCAGTTGCAGGAGCAAAAGATAATTTTCTTCTACATAATGATCTAATCTTTCATCCTGTTTTTAAAAATGGAATATTAGGCTTTGGTGTCTGGGTAGGAGGAATTTTATCAGCAACTTTGAATGCTTATGCTATACCTCTAGATGTCTGGGTGGAAGAAAAAGATATATGCAAAATAACTGGAATTATTTGTTCCCTTTGGCGAGATAATGGAGATAGATTTCTAAGAAATAAAGGAAGATTTAGATATTATTTGAACTCTATAGGTATCGAAAAATTTAGAGAACTTGTAGAAGAAAAATTTGGAACTTTATCCAACGATCCAGGCTCAATTTTCAACGAAAGACAAAGAAGTTTATTTGGGATTAATAAACAAAAACAGAATAATCTTTACTTTGCTGGATTACACATTCCGGTAGGAAGATTATGTGTAGAAGACATACAAGAAATTGCAAGATTAAGTGAAAAATATGGACAGAGTGAAGTAAGACTAACCGAAGATCAAAATCTAATTATTGTTGGCCTGAAAGATAATATTTTAGAAGAATTTGGTAATGAAGAAATTATTAATAAATTCAAATTAAATCCATCCCATTTTTCAGCGAGTACTGTTTCATGTACAGGGAGTAGTTATTGTAGCTTTGCTCTTGCAAATACCAAAGATATAGCAAGGAATATTTCTGAAAAATTAGATCGAGAACTTGAATTATTAGAGGAGGTTAAAATCCACTGGACAGGATGTCCAAATAATTGTGGACAAGCTCATATGGGTGGTATTGGTATGACTGGTACAAAGGTAAAAAAAGAGGGGGGAGGAACTGAGGATGGATATAATGTCAGTATTGGAGGAAGACAAGATCACCTGCAAACTTTAGGTGAAACCGAATTTAAAAAAGTTAGTAAACATGAAATTTATAATTTAATCAAAGAAATTTTAATCAACAAGTTTAATGCAAAGTTAAAAACCTAAAATATATTAATGAGCAAAAGTGAATCTGAAATATTAGAAGTTTTAAATGGATTAGGTTCAAAAAAATTAGATCTTGATATTCTTTTTTCCTACTATTCATTGAAATTATCTTTTGAGATTCGCAAAGTTATTGCGGAAAAGATAGGAATGCAAGAAAGGAAAGGCTATTTTTTACTTGAAAAGATGATAAAAAAATTTGGCCTTAAAGTTGAATTTGTTGAGGCCCTTAAATTAACAAATGAAAAAGATGCAAAAGATCTTTTACTAAAAAATCTCTATCAAAATAATAAGTTAAATATTCATATAATTAATGCTTTAGAGCCCTGGGGAGGAGAAATCGAACTTACATTAATTAGAGAAATATTCGATATTTGCGAAATAGATTTTTGGATTGCAGGCCTTAATATTCTCCATTTCAAAGCTCATCAATTAACTGATGAAATATTATTATCTTTTATTGATCAAATAAAAATTTACGATGATTTCAAAATCAACTACAAGATAATCTCTATTTTAAAAAGAAGAGAAAGTGAAATAGTTTGTAAATTACTGTATGAATATTCTTTAAATAAAGAATTAGAAATCGCTAAATATGCAATTTTTTCTTTAGGTAGCATTTGGAATGATAATAGTTTTGAACAATTATCAAAATTAGAAAATGAGATAAAAGATCCTTCTCTACTTAAATGCATAAAAAATCAAAAATTGATCTCAAATCAATTTCTAATAAATAAATAAACTAGAGAATTATTTTTTTAACTTATCAATGAGATTTATTAAATTACAGGGTTTTGTATTTTGATTAAGTTGATAAGAAATTATATCTTGCCAACCTGTCATAACAGCATCCTTAGATCCTGGCAAAACGAATAAAAACTTACCATTTGCAGACCCCGCAATACACCTACTTTGTAAAGTACTAGTTCCTATCTTTTTAAATGATAAAAATCTAAAAGTCTCCCCAAAACCATCAATCTCTTTATCTAATAAAGGTCTAATAGCTTCAGGAGTAACGTCCCTAGCTGTAATTCCTGTCCCACCTGTAGTAATAATCACATCAACATTTGGATCTGAGATCCAATCGCTCGTATATTTTCTAATTAAATAAATATCATCTTTGCAAATTATCTTATCAACGACATTGTGTCCTGATCTCTCAGCCTCGTGAAGGAGATAATTTCCACTCTCATCATTTTTTGTGTTACGAGTATCAGAAACAGTAAGCAAAGCTAAAGAAACCACTTAAAATTAAACCATTAGTTACTAGATCACTATAGATGGAAACTAAAAAATCTAACAAAATTAAGGTGGTTTTATTATCTAGTATCGCTGAAGATCTAGGATGGAATGAAAAATTTCTTACAATTGAAGGGTCTCAAATGAAGGTTTTTTCTGTATGGAATTTAATTAATTCTAATTTACCGCAAGATAATATTATCGTTTCTATTAATCAAGAAATTACAGATATGGATGCGATGATTAATCCGGATGATGAGGTGGCATTTATGCCAATTTTTACCGGTGGATAATTTAAGAATAAAATTTAAAATCCTAGAAGAGACTTTTAATCCTTATAAAGAATTCGAACTTTGGGAAAAGGTAAATAAAAATTCAGCAAACTCATTTTTTATTGGGAGAGTAAGGCCCTTTGATCAATTTGGAAATGATTTAAAGAAACTAGAAATTGTTCATTATAAAGGAATGACCGAAAATTATATTAAAAGATATTTAATGAAAATTTCTGAAAAACAGGATGATTTATGTATTTTTCTCTTGCACAGGATAGGTTTCATTTACCCTAACGAGCCTATTATTTTAATAGCAGTAAGTGCTAATCATAGAGGCATTGCAAATAAATATCTCCAAGAAATACTTGAATTTACAAAATACAAAGTTCCTTTTTGGAAAAAAGAATGGACTTTCAAAGGATCCTCATGGGTAAAAAAGAATACTGACTTAGGGTTTAAATTATAAAAAATTATTTTTTAAAAGTTGTGCCCATAATAAATTTCCTTTTTGACAAAAATCAATTTCAGAAGGTATTTCTATTAATAAATCTGAATTAGATATTGAACTAATCTTTGATGAGGATTGTTCTTCAGAAATATCTGCAATTAATTCACCTTCTTCATTAACGATAAGTTTTCCTCTAAGCAATTCGGGTCTCCCTTTTCTTCTTTTCAAATCAGAATTCAGCTTAACCTTAATCCTAAGAGGGAATTCAATATTAGTAATTCCTTCAAGTTTCTGAAGTGCAGGCCAAACAAGTTGGATAAAAGTAATAGCTGCTGAAACGGGATTCCCAGGTAATCCAAAATAGGGAATTTTTTTGTTTATCAATCCAAAAGCAAAGGGTTTTCCTGGCTTTAAAAATAGTTTCCAAAATTTAATCTCTCCTAACTCGTTAATAATATCTTTTAAAAAATCTTTTTTACCCACTGATATCCCACCAACTGAAATGACCACATCATTAAATTCAGAAATATTTCTAAGAGAATTTTTAATATTTTGATAATTATCTTTTTCTATATGAATTTCATTAATTTCAAATCCAAGATTTTTTGCAATTGATTTTATCAAAATACTATTACTTTCCCATATTTCTCCTTTCTTTCTTACAGTCCCTGATTTGATAAGTTCATCTCCAGTAATTAGTAAACCTAATTTAGAAATTTTACTAACTTTTATAGTTTTTATCCCACAACTTGCTAATTTACTTAAAATCCCAGGTGTAATCTTTACCCCCTTCTTAATTAATATTTCACCTCTAAATACTTGATCATTTTTTTCTCTAATCCAAGAGTTATTAGATGATGTTTCTTTTTTAACAATATACTCATTTCCGTTTAAAAATTCTAAAGAAACTTGTTCTTGAGGTATCACAGAAAAACAATTATCTGGAACAAATGAACCTGTGCTAATAGTTACAGCTTCACCTTTTTTAAGAAGATCATTAAATGGCTTTCCGGGAAAAGACTCTCCTACAATTTTCCATTTATTCTCTTTAGTTGATTCTCCTAACGCATATCCATCCATAATTGATGATCTATAACCTGGCATATCTTCCTCAGATACGATTTCCTCCATAGAAACTTTTCCAAGTGCTTCATCTAAATTGATCTCTTCCTTATGTAAAATTTCATTATTCACTATTAAAGTATCCATCTCTTCCAAGATTTTTTTAATAGCATCGTTTAAATAAAGACCCTGATTATTGATATCAATTCCCATTATTGTGAGTACTTAACTTCTTTTTAATATTCCATTTTTACCACCTTTTTTTTCTAAAAGGCGAATATTATCAATAGTCATAAAAGGATCTAAAGCTTTGAGCATGTCATATAGAGTGAGAAGACCAATTGAAACTGATGTAAGAGCCTCCATCTCAACGCCTGTTTTAGAATGAGATTTGCAAAAAGCAATAATTTTAATTGCTTTCATTGATTCACAAATTTCAAAATCAATTGTGATTTTATTCAATGATAAATTATGACAGAGAGGGATAAGTTCTGAGGTTTTTTTTGCACCATTTATTGCAGAAAATCTAGCCGCTGCAAAAATATCACCTTTTTTAATTTTTTCATTTTTTATTTTTTCTAATATTTCTTTGTTTAAATTTATATATCCTTCTGCTAAAGCCTCTCTTTTAGTTTCTACTTTATCTGAAATATCAACTATATTCATTTCTCCCCTTTCATTAATATGAGTTAAAGATTTATCCATTTCCATTTAGCAATTTATTCAATAATACAAAAAATAAAATTTTTAATAAAGCTAATATCAATTTTTTATACTTAGCATTAATTTATTAATAAAATATCAATTTAGTTTTGGTTAACAATCAATCAAATCATTATTTTAATTTCGAGGATGATTTTATTAAAGACTTAAGATGCATTCCTTTATGTGTAAGAAGGAAACTTGATTTGATTGGAATAAAATTAAAACTTACTCATTGGCAAGATTTTAAT
>JAOIPS010000036.1 GCA_028141225.1 Prochlorococcus sp. AH-736-L23 | reverse complement strand
AAAGAAAAAGGTATTGAACTTATTGATCAATCAAAGGAAATAACAACATGGATAAGGGTCTAAATTTTAAGAAAAAAACCAATTTGAAATTTTTGTTTTTTAAATACACCTTTAAATGGGAAG
Source organism: Prochlorococcus sp. AH-736-L23 (assembly GCA_028141225.1). Lineage (GTDB taxonomy): Bacteria > Cyanobacteriota > Cyanobacteriia > PCC-6307 > Cyanobiaceae > Prochlorococcus_A. The sequence goes on along the minus strand of JAOIPS010000036.1, from coordinate 5,517 downwards.
ATATTAGAAATATCAGAGAAAATTGAAATACATTACTGTGCTCGGTTCTACTGGTTCAATAGGGACTCAAACTCTCGAAATAGCTAGTGAGCAGCCTGATAAGTTTAAAGCAGTAGCTCTTTCTGCAGGAAGAAATATTAATTTATTAACTCAACAAGTTAAAACACATAAACCAGAGGTAGTCGCAATTGAGGATGAAAGTCTTATAGAAGATTTAAAAGATAATATTAATAACTTAGATTTGGATGATGCTCCCTTGGTTTTAGGTGGAAAGCAGGGGATTAACGAAGTTGCAGCATGGGATAAGGCAGATACTGTAGTAACAGGGATAGTAGGCTGTGCAGGCTTAATTCCAACAATGTCAGCAATTAATGCGGGGAAAAATATTGCACTTGCTAACAAAGAAACTTTAATTGCGGCAGGACCAATTGTTATTCCTGCATTAAAGAAAAATAATAGTAGGCTATTACCTGCTGATTCAGAACACTCTGCTATCTTTCAATGTTTACAAGGATTACCTAATTATGAAAATGCAGATTTTTCAACAGGAGTGATGCCTAAAGGTTTAAAAGCCATACATTTAACAGCTTCTGGTGGTGCTTTCAGAGATTGGGCCGTTGAGGATTTAAAGCATGTCACAGTGGAAGATGCGACTTCACATCCTAATTGGGATATGGGTAAAAAAATAACTGTAGATTCTGCAACTCTTATGAATAAAGGATTAGAAGTTATAGAAGCCCATTATTTATTTGGGACCTCTTACGAAAATATCGAAATAGTTATCCACCCTCAAAGTATTATTCATTCAATGATTGAGATGGAAGATTCTTCAGTATTAGCTCAATTAGGTTGGCCAGATATGAAGCTACCAATTTTATACGCAATGAGTTGGCCTGAAAGATTTAAAACAAATTGGAAAAGATTAAACCTAAGTGAAATTGGGAAATTAACTTTTAAAGAGCCAGACGAGTTTAAATATCCATGCATGAGACTTGCCTATGCTGCAGGAAAATCTTCTGGGACTATGCCTGCAGTCTTAAATGCTGCTAATGAAATGGCTGTTGAACAATTCCTCAAAGAAAAAATTTCTTTTCAAGAAATTCCAACATTTATAAGTAAAGCTTGTGAATCACATATGGAGAATTTGAATTTGAGTCCCGAATTGGAGGATATTCTTGAGGTAGACAATTGGGCCAGACTTTTTGTTAAGCAAGAAATTAAAAAAGGGAAAAAATACGTAAGTATTGGATAAAAGTGAATATAAAAAAACATCTTCTACTATGCGCAACACCCACAAAACAGAAATGCTTTAAAGGCAATGAAGGTCAAAAAACATGGGAATGTCTGAAAAAGACTTTAAAAAAATTTGAGAATGATCCCTCTACAAAAAACGTTCATATATTAAGATCAAAAGCTGACTGTTTAAGAGTATGTAAGAACGGCCCAATTCTTCTTGTCTGGCCTGATGGTATTTGGTATGAGAAAGTTTCTCCAGAAAAAATTTCTGAAATTTTTACCTCACATATTATTAACGGTAAGCCAATAGAAAAATGGATTTTCAAAAAAACACCATTTTTAAATAGTCCTAGATACTAATAAACCAGTTCTTTACGACTTCGTCTGACCAGCATCCATTAATCGAATGAAAACCATTATGACCTCCTTTTTCGGTTATAAAAATAGTGAATTTATCAATAGATTCTTTTCTTAAATTCAAAGTATCCTTATATGGAACCCAGGGATCGTCCTTGGCATGAATAAAAAGCATTAGAGGTAATTTATTTATTGAGTTTTTGATTCTAAATATTGGAGAAGCTTTAATATAATAATCCTCTAAAGAATTAAATCCCCAACTAGGAGCTGTAAATTTCTGATCAAATTCTCTTATACTTTTTAAATTTTTAATTTTTATTTTTAATTTCTCGTTATCAAGGAGTTTGCCTTCATCATTAAATCCCTCCCATAACTGATTTTTTAAGCGGTGAAGTAACCATTTTTGGTAGATAGAATTTCTAGGTTTTTCAATACAGAGACTGCATGAAGATAAATCTAAAGGGGTACTCACGCAGGCAAGGCCATCTAGAAGTTTTTCTCCTTTGTCTTCATCGTAATCTAGGCAGGCATTTATAAGAATTGTTCCGCCTAAAGATAATCCAACTCCGTAAATTGGAAGATTATTATTCCTTTTCATAAGATCTTTGAACTCTAAATTAATTAATTTTTTAAAATAATTAATTGCTGAAATAACATCACTGGAACATCTAGCACAATAATTTCCTTTAGCTAAATATCTCGCTGATCCAGATCCTCTTAGATTTAATTTAAGAACTCCAAAACCATTATTTGCTAATTTCCTAGATATTCTTCTTAAACCAAACCGTTTAGTTGAGCCCCCTAAACCATGTGTAACGATTACAAAACCTCTTAATGATTTTAAATTTTCAGGTAATTCTAAAAAACCTAAAAGATAATCACATTCAAATTTTTTAGAAAGAATTTTATTAATCGGAAAGAATATTTTTTTATTTTTTTTTGATTTACCAAAATCAATAACAAAAGTATCTCTCAAAGTTTGTAAGTCGCCACCTATCCAAGGTAAGACTTCTCGAAATGGCTTATTTTTTAAGTAATCTGAAAAACTAAAAGATATACTATTATTTCTCCCCAACTCCAAGATCCTTTAATTCTCCAATCAAATCATTAAGTACCTTTTTTGCATCACCAAAGACCATTGAGGTATTAGGCAGATCAAATAAATCATTTTTTATTCCGGAGTAACCTGCACTCATACCACGCTTAATTACAAATACCGTTCTTGCTTCCTGGACATCAAGAACTGGCATGCCATATAAAGGAGAAGAGCTATCATTTTTAGCTTGAGGATTAACTACATCATTTGCTCCTAAAACTAAAACAACATCCGTTGCTGGAAAATCAGGATTTACAACGTCCATCTCTTTAAGTTGTTCGTAAGGAACATCTGCTTCTGCTAAAAGTACATTCATATGTCCAGGCATCCTCCCTGCTACAGGATGAATTGCGTAAACAACTTCAATACCATTTTGCTCTAGTTTTTTTGTCACTTCCCTTAAAGTATGTTGAGCTTGAGCTACTGCCAGACCATAACCAGGAACAATAATTACCTTGTTGGCTGCTTCTAGAGTCAATGCACATTCTTCAACACTGCAAGAAGTTATATTTGTATATTCTCCTGAACCAGAAGAGGCTGTACTTTGTGCCGATAAAGACCCTCCAAAAAGAACTGAAACCAATGATCTATTCATACCCTTGCACATTACTTGAGTAAGTATTAAACCTGCCGCTCCAACCATTGCCCCTGCTACTATCAAAAGTTGACTATCTACAACGAAGCCTGCTGCTGCTGCTGCAATCCCTGAATAGCTATTTAATAAAGATATGACGACTGGCATATCCGCTCCACCAATTGGCAAAGTAACTCCAATACCTAATAAAGAAGAAACTATAACTAAAAGCCAAATAGAACTTGTATTGCCGTTTATCAAATCAAAAAAGGCTATCAAGGAAGCAACTGCAAAAACAATATTTACAAAATGTCTAACTTTGCTCTGAGTCCATCCTGGAGTTGACAACCAACCCTGTAACTTTGCCATCGCCACAATTGAACCTGTGAAAGTTATGGCGCCAACAAATATAGAAACAGATATTGAAACTTCGTTAATCAGTGACTTAAAAAAATCAAGATTTTCTACACTATTAGAAATAGGGAAAATAGCTACTCCTAAGGCCACCAAAAGTGATGACATTCCTCCACAACCATTGAACAATGCCACTGTTTCAGGCATGGAGGTCATAGGTACTTTTTTCGCAAGTATTGCTCCGAATAAACTACCTATGATTGATCCAATTATTATCCAAATCCAAGACTGAATAGCAATGCCAGAAGTGCCTAAATAATAAGAAAGTAATCCTATTACTGATAGCGACATTGCAAATGCAGCTAATCTATTAGCATCCCTTGCTGATTTTACTTTTGACAATCCTTTTATTCCTAAAGCCAGTAAAAGTACCGCTAGAAGGTCAATAACGAATTTAATGATTACAGGTAGATTCATTTTGAAAATTACTTCTTATTTGATGGTTTACGACTAAACATTGCGAGCATTCGATCAGTTACAAAGAAACCGCCTACAACGTTGAAAAGAGCGAATCCAAGAGAAACTGAACCAATTATTAAAAGTGGTATGTTACCTTCTGCTTTTACAATTAAAGTCAAGGCTGCAAGCATTGTTATTCCCGAAATTGCATTTGCTCCACTCATTAGAGGTGTGTGAAGGGTAGGAGGAACTTTTCCAATTAACTCGAGGCCTAATAAACTACCAAGTAAAAGAACCCAAAGAAGACTTATAAAAGACATAATTTTAAAACCTCAATTTTCAAAAACTTTATTTTGAAGAACAACTCCCTCATCGCTTAATAAACATCCAGAAATGAGTTCATCCCCTTTATCTAATTTAATTACACCATCTTTTATAAATGGTGTAATCAAAGATGTTAAGTTCTTAGCATAAAGTGAACTTGCATCATAAGGAACTGAAGAGGGTAATTCGCCAGCTCCTATGAGTTTTACCCCATCTTTGATAATAGTTTCATTTGGTATTGTTCCTTCGCAGTTCCCTCCTTGAGAAACTGCCAAATCTATCACCACAGCCCCAGGTCTCATTTTTTCAATCATGGGAGAGTCTATTAAAACAGGGGCCTTTTTACCTAGAACTTGCGCAGTACATATAGCAACATCAGCTTCAGATAAATATTTAGTTAAAGTTGCCTTCTGTTTTGAGAGGAATTCCGGTGTTACAGCTTTTGCATAACCTCCTGCCTCGCCTGGCTTTTCCTCAACTTCAGGAAGTTCTATAAATCTTGCTCCTAAGGACTCTACTTGTTCTTTAACAGCAGGTCTAATATCAGATACAAATACTATTGCACCAAGTCTTTTTGCTGTCGCAACTGCCTGTAATCCTGCAACTCCTCCACCAAGAACGACTACTTTGGCAGGTTGGACTGTCCCCGCTGCAGTCATAAGCATTGGGAAATATCTATCTAACTCACTTGCGGCCAAAAGAACTGCTTTATATCCAGCAATATTGGCCTGTGAAGAAAGAACATCAGAAGATTGAGCTCTACTAATCCTCGGCAGCAACTCAAGTGATAAAGCTGAAATCTTATTACTATTTATAATCTTGAGAAGCTCCTTATTACCATATGGGTTAAGAAGACCAAGAAGAACAGCGCCTTTCTTTAATTTAGTTAAATTATCCTCTGATGGAGTTTGAACACAAAATATTAGGTCAGCTTCACCCCAAATTTTTTGATCTAACTTACTTATTATTGTTCCACCCGATTCTTCATATGAGAAGTCACTAAATCCTGATAATTTCCCCGCTGAACTTTCAATATAAACATCACATCCAAGGCTTTTTAATTTCTTTACCGCTTCTGGTGTAGCTGAAACTCTCCTTTCACCAGAGCTTGTTTCGG
>JAOIPS010000035.1 GCA_028141225.1 Prochlorococcus sp. AH-736-L23 | reverse complement strand
TAAATGGTTTACTTTAGTTTCTTCCTCTAATTGACTATTTTTGATTTCAACAAAATTACCTATTTTGCTAAAGGAAGATATCTTGGAATTAGGTCTTATGTGACTATAAGGGCCAATTTTTATAAAATCCATTATCTGAGAAGCATATACAGTAGAGTTTGAAATTTCACAATTTAATCCCACATTAGAATTCTCAATAAAAGTATTTGGTCCGATAATGCAATTACTATTTATTTTGGTATTTCCTCTTATATGTGTATTAGCTTCTATGACTACATCCTTACCAATTTCAGCTTCTTCACTAATTGAACAACTTGCTTTATTTATAAAAGTTACACCTTTAAGCATATGCCTTTCTTTAATTAAATTCTGAATACTTTCCTCGCACTCTGATAATTGAATTCTGTTATTAATTCCTTGAAGCTCTCCATTATCCTCTACCTCGAGGCTTAAGGAATTTTTTAGCAAAGATATGGTATCTGTTAAGTAAATCTCTCTTTGATTATTATTGCATTGCAAGGTATTAATTATTTCTGACAAGTTACTCCAATTAAAACAGTAGATACCTGCATTTATTAATGGATTTTCTCTTTCTAGATTATTACAATCTTTTTCTTCAACAATTCTATCTATAAAATCACCCTTCAAAAAAACTCTGCCATATCCATGAGGATTTGTTTTCTTTGTAGTAATTAAAGAAACATCAGCATTTTTTGAATCGTGTAAGTACAAAAGTCTTTTTAGAGTGCTGGGCTTAATGAGTGGCACATCGCCGTTAAGTACCAAAAGTTTCCCTTCATGTTTTTTTACTTCTCTACAAAGTACCTGGATAGCATGACCGGTTCCTGATTGGGGCTCTTGAATAACAACATGGATTTTTTTATCGTTTGGGATTGACTTTTGTACTTCTTTTGATTTGTGTCCAGTAATTACGAAAATTTGATCAGGTTTTAATTCGACACATGAATTAATTACTCTTTGTAGAAGACTTTTGCCTGAAATTTTATGTAGAACTTTTGGCAATGAGCTTTCCATCCTAGTGCCCTTGCCTGCCGCTAATATCGCAACACTTAACATCTTGTATTTGAGATCCTTATTTTAATCTAACCCTTAATGTATAACTTCGTCATTCCCCACTTCTCTCTCCATTTATTAGTAGATAATAGATTTGAGCATAATTGCTCATCTAATCTTCTCTTAATTATATCCTGTTTACTTGAGTTTAAATCTTGATCTCTGTATGGAATACTAGCTTTAGTTAAAAGATGTTCCTCTTCCATTAAGGATAACTTTTCAAAATTGAAATTAGGCTTCAATTTATTCTTATCAAATTTTGATATTGCGACAGTTCCCTGACTCCAAAAAGTTCTGTTTTTAAGACTTGGCTTAATAGTAAAAATTTCTAATCCAAGATTTCTTAAAGTTTTTCTTACTGCCGCTGAAGAAGAATAAGTAATTAAATAACCCTGAGAATTAAGCATCTCTGTGACTTTAGATAAAAATTCAATTGTCCATACCTGTGGGCATTTTTGAGGTGAAAAACCATCTAAATAAATCAGATCGAATTTAATAGATGAAGGAATACTTTTTATTTTTTTTCTAGCATCACCCCACAAAATACTACATTTAAACAATTGATCCTCAAAGTAATCTTTTCGATATAGTGATTCAAATATTGTTTTGACTTTTGGAGCCCATAATTTAAGGAAAGATTCATTCCTAAGCGAATATTCAAGAGGATTTTTATCAATCTCCAACGCATATAAATTTAAATAAGATTTTTGTTTAATTAATTCATGTAATAAAGAAGCGGAATTGTATCCTAAACCAAAACATACATCCAAAACATTAAGAGATTTATCCTTGAATCTTTGCAAATTAGAAGTAGCAGTAAACTTTAACTTTGTTTCCTCCAATGCGCCCAACAAACTGTGGAAGTTCTCTTGAAAAAAAACACTTCTCAAGGAGTAACTGCCATCTTTAGTTAAAACTTCTATTAATTCAGACAAAAACTTTTTTTGCTAGTTAGTTAGTTTGTTCAGCTCTTCCCAAAAAGTGGGGTAAGAGACGCTAGCTGCATCTGCTCTAATGATTTTTGATGTACCTTTAGCAAGAAGTGAAGCAATAGCAAGACTCATTGCTACTCGATGATCTGTCTCACTGTCTACCTCCGCAGGATGAAATTTTGATTGACCATTGATAATTAACCCATCCTCTTTTTCTGTTATTTCAGCACCGAATTTTCGCAACTGTCGTGCCATGACTTTTAATCGATCTGTCTCCTTAACTCTTAATTCTTGAGCATCCTTAATTTCAGAAACTCCATCACAAAAACAAGCAGCCACTGTAAGGATAGGAATTTCATCTATAAGTTTTGGGAGAATATCTCCTTCAATAGTGAATGATCTTAAATTTTTTGAAGTCTTTACTTTAATAGATCCAATAGGTTCACCTGCAATAGTCGATTTATCTAAAATCTCATAATTGCACCCCATTGAATCCATTACATTTAAAATACCTGTTCTAGTAGGATTTAATCCGACATTCTGAATTAAAATCTCTGAATTTGGAACAATAGATGCAGCAATCATCCAAAAAGAAGCAGAGCTTATGTCTCCAGGAATTAATATTCTCTGGCCAATTAAGTCGCCCCCTGACTTGATAACTACATTTCTTCCTAATTCTCCTCTGATACTTACGTCCGCTCCAAATGCTTTTAACATTCTTTCAGTATGGTCTCTTGAAGATGCTGGTTCAATAACAGAAGTCGTTCCAGAAGCTTTGAGGCCTGCCAATAATATTGCAGATTTTACTTGAGCACTCGCTACAGGGGTTCCAATGACACATCCCTTTAGTTTATTTCCATTAATTGAGATTGGAGCTTTGTTTCCTTTTTCTCTACCAAAAATTTTGCCACCCATCAACGATAATGGTTTGCCCACTCTCCCCATTGGCCTTTCATTAAGAGAAATATCGCCCGTTAAGATAAAATTCTTACCTTCTTGACCGGCAAGTAACCCCATTAATAATCTCATGGTTGTTCCTGAATTCCCACAATTTAGAATTTCTTTGGGCTCTTTTAACCCATCAAGACCCAATCCTGAAATCGTAAAAGGCTCATTTTCTTTTATTTCTGGTATTTTTACACCTAATTTTCTAAGACAATCAGCAGTTGAAAGTGGATCTTCAGAATATAAAAACCCCTCAACAGTCGTCTCACCTTTAGCAATACTTCCTATTATTAAAGCTCTATGAGAAATAGATTTATCTCCAGGTACTTTTACTTTTCCTTTTAAGTTAATTCCACCTTTTATTGTGCGGATATTATACATTTGCAAATTAAATACTTGATAAGATTTCTGTAAAAACAAATCAGTCCTATATTATCAATAAGTTTGTTTTTAAAAAAAAAATAATCAAATTAAGTAACTGTTTTCTATAATAAATGTAGAAAAGGATTTGATTATTAATCTTACTTATTTTCACGTTGCAAAGGATGTTCCAGAAATAAATCCAGACATTGCAGTGGTTATTGATGTTTTAAGGGCTACAACCACAATTTCTTGGGCTTTAAAAAATGGAGCTGATTCAATACAAGTTTTTGCAGATTTAGATTTTTTAAAAGAATCTGCAATTAAGTGGCAAGCTGAAAAGAGACTAATGCTTGGAGAGAGAGGCGGAAAGAAAATTGAGGGCTTTGATTTGGGGAATTCTCCTTTATCAGTTACAAAAAAAGTTGTAAATGGTAAAAGACTTTTTATGAGTACGACTAATGGGACTAAATCATTGCAAAAAGTTCAAAATGCTAAGCATTTATTTGCTATGGGTCTTCCCAATAGGAAAGCAGTTGCCGAAAAAATTATTTCATTAAAAAGTGAAAATGTTTTAATACTTGGAAGTGGTTGGGAAGGCTCTTATTCACTTGAGGATTCTTTGGCTGCTGGTGCTTTGGCCTCATACCTAAAGGAGAACTGTGATTTCGAAATTAACATTCTGAATGACGAATTACAGGCGGCCTTGGCACTCTGGGATTTTTGGAAAAATGATATTTTGAAGTGTTTAAAAACAGCAACCCATGGCAAAAGATTGACAAGTCTTGGAGATTATGAGGATGATTTTAAATGTTGCGCTGAACTTGATTGCTTAGATATTGTTCCAGCTCAAGTTGAAAAAGGTGTGATTCGTGCCTCATGATTTACGAATTGGTTCACTAGGAGTAAAGTCTTGACTGATTTTTTGGTAGCTGCATTGCAAATTACAAGTACTTCAAATGTTGAAGCAAATTTTATTGTTGCAGAAGAACAGATTGAATTAGCGGCTAGAAGAGGTGCCGAGTTAATAGGATTGCCTGAGAATTTTGCTTTTTTAGGAGGAGATGATGAAAAACTTAGATTAGCTTCTGAATTGTCAGAAAAGTGTGCAAATTTTCTAAAAACTATGTCACAAAGATATCAAGTTTTTCTTTTGGGAGGAGGGTATCCTGTCCCTGCTGGTGATGACAAGCATACTTTTAATAGGTCAGCATTATTTGGGAAAGATGGACAGATTTTGGCAAAATACGACAAGATTCATTTGTTTGATGTTGATTTGCCAGATGGAAATTTATACAAGGAATCATCCACTATATTATCTGGTGCAGAGTATCCACCTGTTGTAGATGTCCCGGGATTATGCAAAATAGGATTATCGATTTGTTACGACGTTAGATTTCCTGAACTCTATAGATATTTGTCTTCAAATGGTGCAGAGCTAATTATGATTCCCGCAGCTTTTACAGCATTTACTGGAAAAGATCATTGGCAAATCCTATTACAGGCAAGAGCAATTGAGAATACAGCATATGTAGTTGCTCCAGCTCAAACTGGGATTCATTATGGCAGAAGGCAAAGTCATGGCCATGCAATGGTAATTGATCCTTGGGGTACAGTTTTATCTGACGCTGGAAAAACTCAAGGCGCTGCAATAGCACCTGCTGATAAAGAAAGAGTAAAGAAAATTAGGGAGCAGATGCCAAGCCTTAAACATAGAAAAAACAAATTGTTTTCAAACTAATGAGAAAGTTTTTAGATAAAAAACTTTTTCGTTGTTTATCAGTTTTTTTATTTTTAAATTCTTCAATCCTCCCAGTTAAATCTTCCAGTGCTTTGGCGGCATGGGCAATAAATACTAATGGGGTTTTAGAGTTAAGAACTAAATCATATACTAATTTAAAAGCTTACTTTCAGAAGGCTAACCAAATATCTGGAGATAGATTCTGGGTGGATTTTCCAGGAGAATTAAAAAATCCCAGAATAATAGAAGGTAATGGCCCAATAAAAGAAATTAGATTAGGTAAACCTAATACGGGTAAAACAAGACTAGTAATTGAATTTAAGGAAGAGACTTATTTGAAACCTTTGACTTGGCGATTAGTTGGCTTAGATCAAAACAGATGGAGAATCAAACTATTTGACCCAAAATATTCTTTTAAGAAGATTAGTGAGGGTCAAGTTGTTAAAAGAATAGGAAATTTTAAAGAAAATCAAAAATCAATTAATAAGAAGAAAAGTGATTATCGTTACTTGAAATTACCTGACGTAAAACAAAACAAATTTTCGGTTGTTATCGATCCAGGTCACGGCGGTCCTGATCCTGGAGCAATAGGTATTGGTGGTATCAGGGAAACAGATGTTGTACTAGAAGTTTCTAAGATAGTGAAAAAATTACTTTCTGAGAAAGGTGTCAAAGTAAGATTAACCAGAAAAAATGAAGTTGATTTGGATTTACCTCCAAGAGTTTCTTTTGCTAACAATACTAACGCAGATATCTTTGTAAGTATTCATGCAAATGCCTCAAGAGGGAAAAGAAAGGATATTAATGGATTGGAGACTTTTTATTATAGAGGTTGGAGAGGTAGGTTACTTGCAAAAAAAATTCAAAAACAAATTCTAAGAGTTTCTCCTGGGAGTCCTGATAGAGGCGTTAAACAAGGTAGATTTTACGTAATTAAAAATACTAGGATGCCTGCAGTTCTTGTGGAAATTGGATTTTTAACTGGGAGATTAGATGCAAGAAGATTAGAAAAAACAACGCATCGTAAAAGATTAGCTTTTGCAATTACAAAAGGCATTCTTGAATATCTGTATAAAATAGGGTGAAGCTTAAAATAGGAATATTTGACAGTGGTATAGGTGGTTTTACTATCCTTAATTCTTTACTAAAAACACGTAAGGATGTAGAAGTTTTTTATTTGGCGGATACAAAAAGAATACCTTTTGGCAATAAAAATTTTAAAGAGATAAGGTTAATTGCAGAGGAGATTTGCAATTTTTTTGTTGATAAGAATTTGGATGCACTTTTAGTAGCTTGTAACACTACAAATGCATGTGCACTTGATATTCTGAAGGATAATTTAAAGGTACCTTGTTTTGACCTTATAAACTCAGTATCAGAAATAGTTGATAAACAAATAATTGGCGTCCTGGCAACGTCAACAACTGTTCGATCATCATATTACAAAAATGCTATAAATTCTAAAAAAGATAATAGGATAATATTTCAACAAGAATGTCCTGAATTTGTATCAGAAATTGAAAAAGAAAAATTAAATCTTGATAAGTTAAATTATCTTTCAGATTTATACTTAAGACCTTTAATAAATAAAAATATTGAAGAATTAATACTTGGATGTAGTCACTATCCTTTGATTTATGACTTTTTAAGAAAAAAATTAGATTCAAATATAAAAATTATTGATCCATCGGTAGCATTAGTAAAAAAATTTAATGAATCTTTTGCTATTCCAAAAACTGTCCGTCATAAAAGTCTTTCTTATGGAAATGTAGAGTTCTTTGTTACTTCAGAAAAAGATAAATTTTTCAAAAAAGTAAAATTTTGGTTTGAAATTAATAAAGAAATTAGGTTAGTTAACCTCCGAAGCTATGTTTGATTCTTTAATATATAGATGAGGTCAATCATGAACACAGTAACAGAACTATTACAACCAGTTGAAAATGATCTTGATGATCTTATTCTTGAACTGAAAAATTTAATTGGAGCTGGTCATCCAATTCTTCAAGCGGCAGCAGAGCATCTCTTTAGTGCTGGCGGTAAAAGAATTAGACCAGGCATCGTTTTATTAATTTCAAAAGCAATATCTCCTGAATTTATTTTAACTAGTAAACATAAAAGGCTTGCTGAAATTACTGAAATGATTCATACAGCATCATTAGTTCACGATGATGTTGTTGATGAGGCTTCCACAAGGAGAGGCGTAGATACAGTACATAGCAGATTTAATACAAGAGTAGCTGTTCTTGCAGGTGATTTTTTATTCGCTCAAGCAAGTTGGCACCTTGCAAATCTTGATAATGTAAATGTAGTTAAATTACTCAGTAGAGTAATAATGGATTTGGCAGAAGGTGAAATTAAACAAAATTTAAATAGATTTGACTCTGCTCAATCTTTTTCAAAATATATTAATAAAAGTTATTGTAAAACTGCATCATTAATAGCAAATAGCTCAAAAGCAGCTGGAGTTTTAAGTGGTCTTAATGATCAAAGCTTATCCTCTCTGTATGATTTTGGCAAAAATATTGGTCTGGCTTTTCAAGTCGTAGATGACATACTTGACTTTACTGGCAATGATAAACAACTCGGAAAGCCTGCAGTAAGTGATCTTGCAAGTGGTTATCTTACTGCACCTGTTTTATATGCTTTAGAAGAAAATAAGAAATTGTCTGTTCTTATTAACAGAGAACTTGCTGAAAAAGATGATTTGGATGATGCTCTAAGTATCATTATGAATTCTAAAGCCATAGAAAGTTCCAGAAAACTAGCTGAGGATTTTGCAATGCTTTCTAAAAAAGCTCTAGTTTGGATACCTGATTCAGAATATAAAAGGGCTTTAATGGCTCTTCCAGAATTTGTTCTAAGCCGTATTTATTAAATCTATTAAAATAAATTATTTGAGCTAAATTAATATTAAAATTTTTGAAAACCATAAATTTTTCGACTA
>JAOIPS010000034.1 GCA_028141225.1 Prochlorococcus sp. AH-736-L23 | reverse complement strand
AAAACAAATCCCTAATACTTTTTGATGCAGCTTATGAAGCATTTATTCAAGATAATGATATTCCACATTCAATATATGAGATTGATGGAGCAAAAGATTGCGCTATTGAATTTAGATCTTTTTCAAAGAATGCAGGATTCACTGGAGTTAGATGTGCTTTTACAGTTATACCTAAAAATCTCAAAGGTTTGAGCTCAACAAATGAGGAAATAGAGTTATGGCCTCTTTGGAATAGACGACAATCTACAAAGTTCAATGGAGTAAGTTATGTGGTTCAGAAAGGAGCAGAGGCTGTTTATTCTTTTGAAGGTAAAAAACAGGTGAGAGGTTTAATTGATTTTTATATGGAAAATGCAAAAATAATGAAAAATAAACTTCAAAATTCTGGATACAAAGTTTATGGTGGGGACAATGCTCCTTATATCTGGATTAAAGTTCCCGATCAAATGACATCTTGGGACTTTTTTGATTTCCTTCTCCATAAAGTTAGTGTAGTGGGAACACCTGGGAGCGGATTTGGATTAGCAGGAGAGGGTTATTTTCGCTTGTCAGCATTTAACTCACGATTAAACGTCCTTGATGCAATGGAAAGAATTATTAATATATAATTATTAGTACAATTTAAACTCTAATAAATTTAATGCTTTCTATAAAGTTAGAACAAAGTATAAATAATAATTCAGCAGTGATCGAAAAGAAACCTGCTGAATTAAAAAATAAATCTCCAAAGTATAAGGTTTTACTCCATAATGACCCAGTTAATTCTATGGAGTATGTAACTATTTCATTAAGAGAAGTTGTGCCTCAATTAAGCGAACAAGATGCTATCGCCATAATGCTTGAAGCACACAATACGGGCGTAGGTTTAGTGATTGTTTGTGATTTAGAGCCAGCAGAATTCTACTCAGAATCATTAAAATCTAAAGGAATTTCTAGTTCAATTGAGAAAGAGGATTAATAAAGGTTGAATTTATTATTTTGAATGAGCTAATTTCCTTTCTGATAAAGGACGGACTTTTAAGGATTCTTTTAAGGAGGACTTCCCATATTCTCTCTCAAGAATGTCGATAACTGTTTTGCCAAATTCGTCTTCTTGATTATCAAAAGCTTCTAAGCAAACCTGACCAAGTTTTTCCCCTAGTGAGCCTGGATTCCAAAGTAGTTTTCTCGCTGTCCAGGGCATCATGCTCATTGGATTATAGTTTGGTTTCAAAATTTTATTTTCCAAGGCGTACTTTTCAAGAAGAGTGTGAGGTTGCAAACCTATAAAGAATATGGCTGGATCAACTAATCCTTTACCAAAAATATTTTCTAATTCCCTATGGTAAGCAATTGTTTGTCTTATGGTGTTGGGTGTTTCATCAAAAACATTAAATGAATAATTGACTGAAACATGATTCTTGAAACCTGATTTGACTAGCATTCTGCAATTATTTAACACAGTCTCAAGGTCATATGCTAATCTCATTTTTCTAACAAGTTCTTGTGATCCCGACGTGATACCAATTTCAAAGTAGCTCATACCTGTATCAACCATAAGCTGAGCTAGCTCATCATCAATATTATCTGCTCTGATGTATGCAGCCCAATTAATATCGTCCCAGCCTTGGTCCTTAATTGCTTGCAAAAGTGTTTTTGCATCTTCAATATGTTTTTTGGCTGGAATAAACTGTGCATCTGTGAACCAAAATCCCCTTACTCCAAGATCATATAATTGCTTCATTTCTTTGATTACTTCCTGAACAGGATTAACTCGAACCTGTTTCCCTTCCACAACTGTGTAAACACAGAAACAACAGTTATGAGGACAACCTCTTTTTGTTTGTACCCCAACGTAATAATCGCCGCCTTCGATATACCAATTAAATTCAGGCCATATTGATTTGATATATTTATAGTTGCAGGCAGTTTTAAAAGTGCCTGAAGGTTGTTCATGTATTAATTTGTTGCGAGGTTTTTGTCCAGCAATGTAACATCTTTCTTCCTCTATTGAATCTCCTCTAATGAATTTTTCTATAAGATTTTCTCCCTCTCCAACTGAAATAACAGTTCCTTTTGGAAGTAAATTTCCCAATTGTTCATAGAAAACACTAACAGCCCCACCTCCTAAAATTACTTTTGCATTTTTATTGTATTTTTGTGCTCTTTTTAGTCCCATTTTGACTAAAGAAGTATTCCTATATATTTCTCCATAATGAGATGCAATTAATTTTAATCCTCCCCAAGAACCTCTAATTTTTTTAAGGATATTTTTTGAGTAGAAAACTTCAAAAGAGTTTTGTAGAGGATTTCCACTTCTTCCATCAACAGGTGCATAAATTTGTATATCTCTCCATGAAAAAATGATTAGATGAGGTCGAAATTGATCAATTTTTCTAGCTAAATATTTGGAAACTTTATTAGATGGAATTATTGCTAAATCAATGAATTGCTGCTCTAGAGCTGGAAAACATTTATGAATATGGTCTGCTAAATAAATAGGTCCTATTGGAAATATTGGATTACATGGCAATCTTACAGTTAGAATTTTCCCATAGTAATTTTCTTGGTAATTTTTTTTATTTAATTTGTCGAATTTCAAATTAAAATTCATGTCATGAAATTTAATGAATTTACTTCCCTTAAGAATCTAACTACTTTATTACTAATTTGGAGAAATTAAAAATCCTAAGAAAATACTCGCGAAAACTTTATTTAATTCAGATATCAGAAATCATATAAATCCAGCATACTTTTAGAAGTTTTAATCCATCTACCCATCTAGATATATTTGGTGCTCCAGATTTTCTTGCGTAATATCTAACAGGATAATTTAGTATTTTAATGTTATTTTTCGCTGCCTCAAAAATTATTGTAAAGTCTCCAAATGGGTCAGACTTGGAATCCCAACTTCCGTTTTGTTTCATAAGTTTAAAGAATTTTCTTGAAAAAACTTTTGTTCCACAGAGTGAATCTGATACAGGCTTATTTATGAGAATTGATAGAAAAACTGCGAAAAGTCGATTTCCTATATAATTTGCCCATCGCATTGCATCTTTTTCCATTGGGAAAGTTGTGCGGGCGCAATTAATTAGGATATTTTTATTTTTGGTTGATTCCATAATTGCTGCGATACTGTCATCAATATCTACAGTAAAATCACTATCAATTATGGCGAGGGTCTCACCTGAAGAAATATTAAATCCCTCCACGACCGCATTTTTCTTCCCTTTAGAAGTTTGTTTTAAAAGAGATATCTTGAAGAAATTTGAGAAATTTTCTTTTAATTCTCTTAAAATTTCATATGTATGATCATTGCTATTACCTTCGACAAATATAATTTCTAATTTATTGGGTATATTTTTAAATTTATTTAAAGCATTAATAAAAAGTTCTTTATTACCAGCTTCATTTCTTGCAGGAATTACTATTGATATTAAATGTTCAGAAATATTTTCACTATATTTATAAAAAACTATTTCGAGTTCATAAGCTAGTTGTTTTATGATTGGTATTTTTCGAAAAATATTTTTAATAGATTTTGGAATTATCTTAGTGGGAATAGGAGTTAGTTTTTTTGCTTTCCATCTAATTGATCTGTAGTTATAAATTTCGGCAAGAGATTCGATATCGCATAAAGTTATTCTTGCTTTGCTTGTAGTTTCTCTAAAAATTCTTGAATCTAATCTTAGCCATCTAGTGATTGGCTCCCAAGTATTACCACGGACTTTTATAGAAATAAATTCGTTATTGTCTTTGAATAATTGATGAAGTTTATAATTAGTTAAATTCCAACTATTAACAGATTTCATTATTGAAGATTAAAAACGACATTTTATTATAAATGGATTATTTACTTTTTTAATATTAATTTCCATGGATTTAAAACGTCATTTTCATATATTACCTCATATGAATTAATATTATTGTTTATTGTTTTAAGGTCAGTTGTCCATGCTAATTCAGATTTTTTTAACTCACTAATACTTTCTAATCCCTCACCTAATTTAGGAGTTGATAAAGAAATCCTTATGATTTTCGATTCCGATCGAGAGTTGTTCATTCCTTTTTTATCAACCATGATCGGTTGATTTTTTACTAAATCAAGGGATGAAACATATTCCATCTTTTCTCTTAGTTCTCTAGATCTATCAGTGAATAAACCTGATTGCAAAATAAATGAAGTGAATAAGTAAGGCCCAATTATGAGAGCAATTAATATTTCTTTAAACGAATTATTATGTTTTATTAATGACCAAGATAAGCCGAAAGATAATAATCCAAGGACTATAAATATATTTTCCTTCGTATTAAAGTTAATTGAATCTTTAAAGAAAAAATAATATGTGAAAGTTAGAGAAAATAACAATAACGGAACTATTTTTGAAGTAATAAATATAAAAAATCGACTGTATTTATAAGAATTGATTAAATATTTTATTCCTACATAAGTATTTAATGAAATAATAGATGAGATTTGTAGAGTATAGTAGGGAGTTTTTGTTGAGAAAATGCTTAGGGTCGCTACTAAAATCAAGGGGAAAAACCCAAGTATATATTTGTTTTCTTTACCTTGAGAAATATTGTAGGTTGTGCCAATAATTGCGAAAATACTCCATGGTAGGTATGTTAAGGGCACATTCCAGAAATAATAATAGTAAGGATTTGTAAAATTATTTTTACTTGATAGTGTGTTAAATTTTTCAACTAAGTAAAAAATGATATTTTTGTCTAAATAAGGATTGATAGAAAACGTCCAGAATAAAAAAGGAATAAATCCAATTAGTAGTCCTAACCAAAAGAATTTGATGAATAAAAAATTTTTTTTAGAAAAAATATATGGTATGAGTGAAAATAACGGTACAAAAACTAAAAAAGTTTTCATCATAAAAGCTAAACCAATCCAAATTCCAAAAAGCAGAATATATAGTTTGTTATTTTTACTTTTTATTTTGACTAAAGCTAATACTCCAATAGTTACTAAACATGAATAAATAATATCTTGAGTGGCTAAGTGTGAGTAGTCAAACCATAGATATGTAGTAGCAAGGATTATTGGAGATATAATCGCATATTTTTTATTAAAAAATTCTTCATGTAATTTGTAAGTTGTAAATAGCATCAATATTGAAGCCACTGTTGTTGGTAGATATACAGAAAAAATATTTCTTCCAAATAAGTCTTGTGACTTTGCTATTAAAAACTGTAATCCTATTGTTCTATCTAAAACATATTCATCCCACCAAAGTGGAATTGTCCAGTTACCTTTTTCTAATATCCATCTAGCTTGTAGTGCATAAAACCCTTCATCAAACGCAATATAACTTCTTTTGCCAAAATAAAATATTAGAGGAACAAAAACAAATAATTTAAAAATGTATCTAAATTTTAAAATTTTATTAATCATTTGAGTTTTAATTTGCTTTTTAAGTGCCGATAATTGGAATTGAACCAATGACCTACTGTTTACGAGACAGTTGCTCTACCGCTGAGCTATACCGGCCAAATTAAATATTGAATTTTTCATATAGACTTAATTTTATAATTGGAAGAATTTATGTCAAAAATAGATCCTGAACTGAAAAAGAAATTATTAAAGGAATCCCAAGCTCCTTTCAAGGGATTGAGAAGAATATTGTGGATAGCATTTAGTGGTTCTGCATTTTTGGGACTTCTAATAATGCTTTCCAGAATTGCAAGCGGAACTGAATTACAGCAAAATAACCTTCTCATACAGTTGGCTGCTTGCGTAATATTTCCAAGTTTATTAATCTTTGACAGAAATAAAGATTAATAAGCTAGATGTTTAATTATTGTGATAAGGTTCTCTTTTTGGTGACAAATTTGAATGCTTCGATTACATCTCCTTCAATCCATGAAGAGAATTTATCGCAGCCAACTCCGCATTCAAATCCTGTATTTACTTCTTTTACATCATCTTTAGCTCTTTTTAAAGAGTCTAAATTACCCTCAAAGATAACTTTCTCTGATCTAATAACTCTCAGAGAACAATTCCTTTCTAATTTGCCAGTTTGTATATAACAGCCTGCAATAGCTCCTTTACCGACTGCGAAAGTTGCTCTAACTTCCGCTTTCCCTAATGATTCTTCGACAAGATCAGGTTCAAGTAACCCTTCCATGGCCAACTGAATATCCTCTAAGAGTTTATAGATTACTTCATATTCTCTTATGTCAACGTCATTAGCATCAGCTGCTCTCTTAGCGCCAGAAGCTAATGAGGTGTTAAATCCTATAATTACTGACCCAGATGCAGCAGCGAGATCTATATCTGTCTCAGTTATTTCTCCAGGAGCAGAAAGTAGCACTCTGACTTGAACTTCATTTTTTGGTAATTGTTCTAGTGATCCTAAGATCGCTTCAACACTACCTTGAACATCAGCTTTGAGAATTAGGTTTAACTCCTTTAGTTCTCCATCATTTGCTTGAGTTGATAAAGATGATAAGCTGACTCTTCTAGAGGCCATTTGCTGAGCTAACTTTGTGGCTCTAGCATCTGTTGCCCTCTCTCCAACTATGGCTCTAGCATTTTTCTCATCAGGGTATACTTCGAATTCATCACCTGCAGTGGGTACTTCACTAAATCCTAGCGCTTCCACTGGGAATGATGGTCCTGCTTCTTTGATTCTATTTCCATGTTCATCAACCATTGCTCTAATTTTTCCAAGGACTGAACCCGCAGCTAAAACATCTCCAGATTTCAAGGTTCCATTTTGTACTAACAAAGTAGCCACAGGCCCTTTGGCTTTGTCTAGGTGGGCTTCAATTACAGTACCTTTTGCAAATCTATCAGGATTAGCTTGGAGATCTTCTACCTCTGAAACTAATAAAATCATTTCGAGTAATTTATCTATGTTTTGTTTTTTGATAGCACTTACTGGAACCATCACTGTATCTCCGCCCCAATCTTCAGCAATTAAATCTTTTTCTGATAGTTCTTGCTTTACTCTGTCTGGAGATGCCCCTTCTTTGTCAATTTTATTTATTGCAACAACTATTGGTACTTTTGCAGCTCTTGCATGACTGATAGCTTCTAGTGTTTGAGGTCTGCAACCATCATCTGCAGCAACTACAAGAACAGCCACATCTGTAACCTTTGTACCCCTTGCTCTCATTGCAGTAAAGGCTTCGTGCCCAGGGGTATCAAGAAAAGTTAATTTTTTATTTTGAGATTCATGTTCAAATTCAACTTGATAAGCACCTATGTGTTGAGTGATGCCTCCTGCTTCCCCCGAAGCTACTCTTGATTCTCTGATGGAATCTAAAAGACTTGTTTTGCCATGATCTACATGACCCATCACTGTAATAACAGGTGGTCTTCTTATTAGATTATCAATATCTTCAGATTCAATCATATCTACTGTTTTTTCAGCGGCTTCTTGGATATCATCTTGCAAAACAGGTACCCCAAATTCTTCAGCTACTGTTTCAATAGTTGCCAAGTCGAGTGATTGAGTAACAGTTGCAGTTATTCCTTTAAAAAAGAGAGATTTGATTATTTCAGAACTTTCAAGACTTAATTTATCAGCTAATTCTTGAACTGTTAAATTATCTTCGGGTACAATTATCATCTCAGGCCTAACTTGTTTGGCTTCTTTGGCAGCCTTTAACTCCATAGCTCTTCTTTTCTGCCTTTGCCTAGTAGTTTCTTTTTTCTTCTTCTTAAATTGTTTTATAGTTTTTTGAGATTTGGATTCATCAGACTTTTCTTTTTTTGGACGCGCCAAACTAGCTGATAAAATTGAAATTTTTTCTCCTGAATATCCACTGGTTTCAGATGTTAATGTATCATCATTCTCACCGATAATATGAACTTTCTGCCTTTGTTTTTGGGGATTTTTGCTTCTTAATGCTTCAAGTTTTGCGCTATCGTCCCAGTCTGTCTTTCCCGGTTTTTTAGAATTATTTGAAAATGTTCTATGAGGTGGTTTTTTTGAATTAGGCGCAGTATGTGGACGATTATTCGGAGCTTTCGCCTTCTGTTTCGTTGTATCGGTATTTTGTTTTTCATTATTCTTTATAACTTGTTTGTTATTCTCAGATTTATTAGTTTTTTGAAGTTGTAACAGTTCATTAGGTGACACTGGTTTTCTAATTCCAGGTGACTTTTGACTATTAAATTTAGACCCATTCCTATTTGGCATGCCAGGCCTGTTGGGTGCTCCAGGCCTATTTGAATTGGCTTGTCTATTAAAAGACCCGGCCCTACCTTGATCAGAGGGTTTGTTCCTTAATCCAGGCCTATTGGGAGCTCCAGGCCTACTCGCATTGGCTTGTCTATTAAAAGATTCAGGCCTGCCTTGATCAGAGGGTTTGTTCCTTAATCCAGGCCTATTGGGTATGCCAGGTCTTTTGGGCGTACCAGGTATATTCGGGACAGTTTGTTTGTAAGAAATGTTTTGCTTATTATTTTGCTGATTGGGTCCTCCTCTTCTGATTGGAGCTCCTACTAGCTCAGGGGGGGAAGTTCTGTTATTAGTGTTTTTTGTTTTAGATTTGTTCGAAGTTTGGTCAGGTTTGTTTGATATTTTTCTTTTACCCCCTGAACTGTAGATGGTCTGGGAAGATTCATTAGATTCAATATTATTATTAATATTTTTTGGCTTAGCAATTAGTTGAATAGGAGCTTTTGCAGGACTTTTTACAGGAGAGGTTGCGTGATTTCGGAAATTTTTTTTATCTTGGTTGAGATTTTTTGAAGTTTGAATATTTAATTTTTGATTTGTAGGATTTGCTTGAGATTTTGAATTGTTAGAAATTGTCGGTCTATTGAGATTTTTAGGTTGATTTGGAATTTTTTTGGGAATCTCAGGTTTATTAAGTGGTTTAATTAATAATGGCTTTTTGTTTGGATTATCTTGCAAGGGTCTCTCTTTTAT
>JAOIPS010000033.1 GCA_028141225.1 Prochlorococcus sp. AH-736-L23 | reverse complement strand
CGACATGATATAAACTTTGACAACAATACTTTAAGATAGAATCTTTTTGAAAATGAGAGATTGCATCTTTATGATTGAGAATGAAGATAAATTACCTCATAATAAATTTGAAAAGATTTTGAAAATTGAAAATTTCCATAAACTTGAAAAATATTTACTTAATACTGATATCAATTTTAAATAATTACTTGAGGCTTTATTATTAGAATATAGTGGCTTTTTCTCAGTATGAACCTCATTTCTGAAAATCAAATAAGTGAAGAACTAGTAAATTCTTTTGATGAAAAAATGACCCTTGAGCTCGCTAAAAGACTAGAGGAAGATAATTATAATACTCCATTTGATGGTTTAAAAGACTGGCACTTACTGAGGGCTCTTGCAATCAATAGACCTGAATTAACAACTAATTATATTCATCTTCTCGATCAGGAACCTTTCGATGAAAACTAAAAGTAAGGACTCAAAAATAAAGGTTCTTTTATTAATAACAGGGAGTATTGCAGCTGTAAGAATTCCATTATTAGTTAGCCAATTAGCGAAAGAAAATTATGAAATAAGATGCGTTTTATCTAAAAATGCAGAAAAATTAATAAAGCCGCTTTCTCTCTCTATCTTGAGTAGAAACCCTTGCATTTTAGAAAATGATCAATGGTCCAATAGTCAATCAACACCTCTTCACATAGAACTAGGTAATTGGGCTGATATTTTAATCATTGCGCCTTTAACAGCGACAACATTAGCAAAATGGGTAACTGGAAATGCAGAGGGATTGATCCCAAGTATCTTAATAGCAAATATAAAGCCAATTATTGTTGCGCCAGCAATGAATACACAAATGTGGCTAAATAAAGCTGTCCAAAAAAATTATGAGAATTTACAGAATTACGAAAATGTTTTGTCTTTGCAACCAAGTGAAGGCCTTTTAGCGTGTGATGCTATTGGCATCGGTAAGATACCTCCGAATGATCTAATTCAATTAGCTCTTGAATTTATAGCTTCATACAAACAAAATGAATATCGCAAAGATTTACTTAATAAAGAAATTTTAATAACTGGAGGGTGCACTTCAGAGAAAATTGATGCGGCAAGACACATTACGAATAAAAGTTCTGGAGCTATGGGCCTACTTCTTTCTCAAGTAGCGAGGTTCAGAGGAGCACAAGTAAAATATGTCCATGGGCCTTTGAGAATCGAAAAGAATCTTACTGATGGAATAAAAAGATATGAAATTGAAACTAGTGTTGATTTAATTAGGGCACTTAACAATGAAATATCAAATTGCGATTATTTTTTTATGAATGCAGCAGTTTCTGATTTCAAGATAGCCTCTAATTGTTCAGCTAAAATTCCAAAAAATAAAATTAATGAACATTTGAATAAAAACTTTGAGCTGGTCCCAGATATTTTAAAAACAATTAGTAAATCAAAAAAAGATAATCAAGTTTTTGTAGGCTTTTGTGCTTTTACAGGATCTATCGAAGAAGCACGAATAACAATTAAAGAAAAGATTATCCAAAAGGGTTGTGATTATCTATTCGCAAATCCAATTGATCTTGAAGGCCAAGGATTTGGCTTTTTGGCACAAAATGAAGGTTGGCTATTCGATACGAACAATATGGAACACTACATTAACAAAACATCAAAAATTGATTTAGCAAATAAATTAATAACCCAAATTATTTCTTTAAAAAAATAAAAAAATTTTTTAATTTGTATTTTTTTGTAATCTTAATCATTAAAAATAATGTGATAGCTTAAAATAATCCCAGTTTTTAAAACCTAAAAAGCTACGGGTTGTTTCGAGGATTTAAAAGTCCTACCTTTTATGGTACTTTCCCTTGTAATATCCGTACTGAACTATTTAGATGACCTTTAATCTATCGTCACAGAACTTTACTGCAACTTTAATTATGAGAATTCGTTCTTTCTTAGCTTTTGTTATTTCAATTTGTATAACTTTTGCTTTCGTACCTGTTAAAACATTTGCTTTTTCTGAAAGAGGAAATGCACAATTCACAGATGTTGTTAACACAGGAAAAGCTAATGATTGCCCTACATTAGACTCATCTCTTGTCGGATCAATATCTCTAGGGAATGGAGATAGCCTAAAAGGAATATGCATGCATCCAACAGAAGTTTATGTAAAAGTACCTGGAACAAAACGAAAAGCTGCAGAATTTGTTTCTACAAAAATTATTAGCCCTAGAAATAACACCACAGTGACAGAAGTTTATGGAGATATAGATTCAGGAACTTTCACCGAAAAAGGTGGTATTGATTTTCAACTTATTACTGTATTAACTCCTGGTGGTTTAGAGGTGCCATTTGCATTCTCAGCAAAAGATCTAACAGCTGATTTACCTTCATCTATTGAGCCAGGTACTGAGGTTAGTGGTTCAACATTTACACCTAACTACAGAACTGGTGACTTTTTAGATCCTAAGGCAAGAGCCAAAAATACTGGTGTTGAATATGCTCAAGGTTTAGTTGCGTTAGGAGGAGATGACGAAGAACTTGCAAAAGAAAATATTAAAGTTGATGTTAATGGTACTGGCGTTATTACTCTTTCAATCAACAATGTAGATTCTGACACAGACGAATTTGCTGGTACTTTTGAAGCTATCCAACCTTCAGATACAGATATGGGTTCAAAGGATCCACTTGATGTAAAAATAATTGGGGAGCTTTACGGAAGAAAGGCATAAATCCTACTCAAGAAAAAAAGGGGGTTAAACCCCTTTTTTTTTTCAAAATTTTTATTTATCAAATTAAAAAATGGAATTACAACATAAAACTAAAACAGATACTAATGGACTAATACCTCCTTATGGTGGGGAACTAAAAAATTTAATTATCAAAGATATAAACCTTAAAAATGATCTTATCTCTAGAGCTTCTTATGAGTTTGAATGTAGCGAGAGAAATGCGTGCGATGTAGAACTTTTGATGGTTGGAGCATTTTCTCCATTGGAAGGTTTTATGGATGAAAATAACTACAATTCGGTAATTAAAAATAATAGAAATACAAACGGTTTGCTTTTTGGCTTGCCTATTGTATTTGATTCAAATAATGAAAAAGTAAAAGCTGGAGAGACAATATTGCTTACTTATAAAAAACAAAAAATAGCAGTTTTAGAAGTTAGCTCTAAATGGGAGCCAGACAAATCCTTAGAAGCTGAACTTTGTTATGGTACTAACTCTTTAGATCATCCTGCTGTTAAGATGATTTTTAACGAGAGAGGGAGATTTTATATAGGAGGAAGAGTTTATGGTTTCGAACTACCAATTAGAGAATTCCCCTGCAAAACCCCAGAAGAAGTTAGATCTATACTGCCATCAAAACATGATGTAGTTGCATTTCAATGCAGAAATCCAATTCATAGAGCACATTATGAATTATTTACTAATGCCTTACTTTCAGATAATGTCTCCTCTAACTCAGTTGTTTTAGTTCATCCAACTTGTGGGCCAACTCAACAAGATGATATCCCTGGAAAAGTTAGATATTTAACCTATAAAGAATTAGAAGAGGAAATATCTGATGAAAGAATAAAATGGGCTTTTTTACCTTATTCAATGCATATGGCAGGGCCAAGAGAAGCTCTTCAACATATGATAATCAGAAGAAATTACGGCTGCACCCACTTTATTATTGGTAGAGACATGGCTGGTTGCAAGTCGTCATCAACTGGTGAAGATTTTTATGGTCCATATGACGCCCAAAATTTTGCGAATAAGTGTGCAGATGAATTGATGATGCAGACTGTTCCTTCAAAAAATTTAGTTTATACGAAGGAAAAAGGATACATAACAGCAGAAGAAGCCAAAGAATTAAATTATGAAATTATGAAACTTAGTGGTACTGAATTTAGAAAGAAATTAAGGAATGGCGAACCAATTCCTGAATGGTTTGCATTTAAAAGTGTAGTAGATGTTCTAAGACGCTCTTAATATTGTTTTATTATTAGTATTATAGATTTATTAAAGATTTTTTATCGTGAACAAACGTTGGAGAAACGTAGGGCTTTATGTCCTAGCTGTTATTACTGTAATTTTCATTGGTACCTCAGTTTTTGATAAACCTAGTACTGAAAGTTCTACAAAAACCTTGAGATACAGTGATTTTATAGAGGCAGTGCAAGATAAAGAAATCAGTAGAGTCCTAATATCTCCAGATAATGCAACAGCTCAAGTTGTTGAAAATGATGGAAGCAGGTCGGAGGTCAATTTAGCCCCTGACAAAGATTTATTAAAAATACTGACTGAGAACAATGTAGATATAGCTGTAACTCCTACAAAATTAGCTAATCCATGGCAACAGGCTGTAAGTAGCTTAATTTTCCCTGTACTCTTGATTGGAGGCCTATTTTTTCTTTTCAGAAGATCTCAAAGTGGCAATGCTGGCGGTGGTAACCCTGCCATGAGTTTTGGCAAAAGCAAAGCTAGACTCCAAATGGAACCATCTACACAAGTAACCTTTTCAGATGTCGCTGGTGTTGAAGGTGCAAAATTAGAACTCACAGAAGTTGTAGATTTTCTTAAGAGCCCTGATAGATTTACTGCAGTCGGAGCAAAAATTCCAAAAGGAGTTCTTCTTGTTGGACCTCCTGGTACAGGAAAAACATTATTAGCAAAAGCAGTAGCTGGAGAAGCAGGTGTACCTTTTTTCTCGATATCTGGCTCAGAATTTGTAGAGATGTTTGTAGGAGTTGGAGCTAGCAGAGTTAGAGATCTTTTTGAACAAGCTAAAAAGAATGCTCCTTGTATTGTGTTTATTGACGAAATAGATGCAGTTGGAAGACAAAGAGGTGCTGGCATGGGTGGAGGAAATGATGAAAGAGAACAGACGTTAAATCAACTCCTGACCGAGATGGATGGTTTCGAAGGTAATTCAGGAATAATAATAGTTGCTGCCACCAACAGACCAGATGTCTTAGATTCAGCTTTAATGCGTCCCGGAAGATTCGATAGACAGGTAACAGTGGATAGGCCAGATTATGCTGGAAGATTGCAGATATTAAATGTTCATGCGAAAGATAAAACTCTTTCAAAAGACGTTGATTTAGATAAAGTTGCTAGAAGAACACCAGGTTTTACAGGTGCAGATTTAGCAAATCTTTTAAATGAAGCCGCAATACTAGCAGCTAGAAAAGATTTAGATAAAGTAAGTAACGATGAAGTCGGTGATGCTATTGAAAGAGTTATGGCTGGCCCAGAAAAGAAAGATAGAGTCATCAGTGATAAGAAAAAAGAATTAGTTGCTTATCACGAAGCTGGTCATGCACTAGTTGGAGCATTAATGCCTGATTATGATCCAGTAGCAAAAGTTTCAATCATTCCAAGAGGTCAAGCTGGAGGTCTAACCTTCTTTACTCCAAGTGAAGAAAGAATGGAATCTGGTCTTTACTCTCGTTCTTACCTTCAAAATCAAATGGCTGTAGCTCTTGGTGGAAGAGTTGCTGAAGAAATAGTTTATGGCGAAGAAGAGGTAACGACGGGCGCTTCAAATGATTTACAACAAGTTGCCAATGTGGCAAGACAAATGATCACTAAATTCGGTATGAGTGACAAAATAGGTCCAGTCGCTCTAGGTCAATCTCAAGGTGGAATGTTTTTAGGAAGAGATATGAGCTCTACAAGAGACTTCTCTGAAGACACAGCCGCAACAATTGATGAAGAGGTTTCAGAACTTGTAGATGTTGCCTATAAAAGAGCTACAAAAGTTTTAACAGACAATAGAACTGTTCTTGACGAAATGGCTCAAATGCTAATTGAAAGAGAAACTATAGACACCGAAGATATCCAAGACTTGCTTAACCGATCAGAAGTTAAAGTAGCGAATTATATCTAGTTTAAAAAATAAATATTTAATGAATTTTAAAGAAGATTCTTTTACTGACCTGCTGCTAAAAGAATCTTTTTTTTTACTCATAAAACCGGAAGATAATATTTACTCAAATACTTCTATAAAAAATTCATTTTTGAAAGAATTAGGAAGCTTAGTAAAATTAGGATTAAAAAATATTGAAATAAGCTGGTCAAATAACGAAAAGTGGTTGGATTTTGTATCCGAAATCAAATTCAATTTTCCACAAATTAATTTAGGCTCTGCCTCCATAGTTAATAAGCAATCAATAGAAGATTCATTAAATATTGGATTAAATTTTTCTATGATGAAATTTTGGGATAAAGATCTTTTTAATTATTCGAAGTCAAAAAATCATTTATTAATACCCGGAATTCAAAATTTAATAGATCTTGAGGAAGCGATAAATTTAAATTGCAATATTATCAAAATTTATCCAATAAAAAGTAAAGCTAGTTCCATAGATATACTCAACTTTGAAAGTATTGATTTCATTGCTGCTGGAGGCCTATCAATCAATGATGTAAAAACTTACCAATCTTTAGGATATAAAGCAATCGTGATTGGAGATAAAGGTATTATTAAAAAAAAGTTTGATCCAAAAATATATGAATGGCTCAAAAATAATAAAATCAAAGATAAATATAATTAATTTACAAACTACTAATTATCGATTAAGCCACATTGAGCTTGATTCAGTAGTAAATGATCAGCAAGTACTAAAGCAACCATAGCATCAACCATAGGAACTGCTCTTGGTAGAACGCATGGATCATGTCTCCCTTTTGCTTTCATCAAAACTTCTTTACCTTCAGCATTTACTGTTTTCTGTTCTTTCCCAATAGTGGCTGTAGGTTTAAATGCTATCTTCATCTCAATATTTTCGCCATTACTTATTCCTCCCTGTATACCGCCTGAATTATTGGATATTGTTCTTAACTTCCTAATATCATCAGATTTAATGAAGGCATCATTATGTTCGCTTCCTTTTAAATAAGTTCCAGAGAAACCTGAACCTATTTCAAAGCCTTTCGTGGCAGGCAAAGACATCAAAGCCTTCGCTAAATCGGCTTCTAATTTATCAAAAACAGGCATTCCAAGACCGGAAGGGGCATTTCTTACTAGACATTCAATAACACCGCCACAAGAGTCTCCTTGACGCTTTAATTGCTTAATTCTCTCTATCATTTCTGCTGATACCTTTTTATCAGGACATCTAACAATATTAGAATCTATTGTATTGAGAGAAATTTTTTCTTTATTTATATCAGAATCAATATCATGTATACGCTTTACCCAAGATAGTATTTCAGTGTTACAGAAGTTTTTTAATAATTGTTTTGCTACAGCACCAGCAGCTACTCTTCCAATTGTTTCTCTTGCAGAAGCTCTTCCACCACCAGAACTTGCCTGAATTCCATATTTCAGATGATACGTACCATCTGCATGAGAAGGTCTAAATACTTGCTCCAAATTATCATAATCTCCTGGTCTTTGATCCTTGTTTCTTACTAACATCGCTATTGGAGTTCCAAGTGTTAACCCTTCCTTTATTCCACTTAATATTTCAATTTTATCTTCTTCATTTCTGGGTGTTGTAATCTCACTTTGGCCAGGTCTTCTCCTATCTAATTCATTTTGTATCAGATTTATATCTACTCTTAACTTAGGGGGACATCCATCAAGGATAACTCCCACTGCACCTCCATGTGATTCTCCAAAAGTACTAACACGAAAAATTTTTCCAAAACTACTACTCATAGAAATATCAAATGTTTTATCTATATATAAACATTATATGAAACCAATTGAAAATTAAACAAAAAAAAGCCCCCTAAAAGGGGGCTATAAATATAAGAACTTTAAGCTTAACCGATAGCTGGAGCTGAAAGAGCTACTGTTGTAGACTCAGCTGCTGCTAGATCAAGTGGGAAGTTGTGAGCGTTACGCTCGTGCATTACTTCCATACCTAGGTTTGCTCTGTTAAGAACGTCACCCCATGTAGGAACAATCTTACCGTTTGCATCAACAACTGACTGGTTGAAGTTGAATCCGTTAAGGTTGAATGCCATTGTGCAGATACCCATTGAAGTTAACCATACACAAACAACTGGGAATACAGCTAGGAAGAAGTGAAGACTTCTGCTGTTGTTAAAACTTGCATATTGGAAGATCAAACGACCGAAGTAGCCATGAGCTGCAACGATGTTATATGTTTCTTCTTCTTGTCCGAACTTGTAACCATAGTTCTGAGATTCTGTCTCAGTTGTTTCTCTGATTAGAGAAGAAGTAACAAGTGAACCATGCATAGCTGAGAATAAAGATCCTCCGAACATACCAGCAACACCAGCCATATGGAATGGGTGCATAAGAATGTTGTGCTCTGCCTGGAAAACAAACATGAAGTTGAATGTTCCAGAAATACCTAGAGGCATTCCGTCAGAGAATGAACCTTGACCGAATGGGTATACAAGAAATACTGCGAAAGCTGCTGAAACTGGTGCTGAGTATGCAACACAGATCCATGGACGCATACCTAAACGGTATGAAAGCTCCCACTGTCTTCCCATGTATGCTGAAATACCAATTAGGAAGTGGAAAATTACAAGCTGGTAAGGACCACCGTTGTATAACCACTCATCTACAGTAGCTGCTTCCCAAATTGGGTAGAAGTGTAGACCAATAGCGTTAGATGAAGGAACAACTGCACCTGAGATGATGTTGTTTCCATATAGGAATGAACCAGCAACTGGCTCTCTAATTCCGTCAATGTCTACTGGTGGTGCTGCGATGAATGCAACGATGAAGCAAGCCGCTGCTGTAAGTAGGCATGGGATCATTAAGACGCCGAACCAACCAACATAAATTCTGTTGTTAGTTGATGTTACCCACTCACAAAACTGTGGCCAACCTTTTAACAGCGAAGAACGCTGCTGCTGAATAGTTGTCATGAGTTCGTAAAGTATGTCTCTAAAGTGAGACGTGTAAATAAAAACGGAAGTTAATTCCGCTTCGAAGATTTTAGACCAAAATCGCTAAAAATGTGTAATTTTTTTTTCTTTAAGTAAACATATTTTGTTCAATATCAAAGAAAAGAACCTCCATGTCTTAATATTTTCTTTGTTATTGAGGATTTAACTTGGTAATAATCGAATGGTTTCTTAATGGAAAAAGATCGAAAGAGGTGGTTTCCTTGAGAGAGGCTAAGCATAGAAGACTGCAATTAGAGGCTTTTGGAGCTGTCATTTATTGGAGCGAAAGAATTTAAGTTTTTAAGGATTAAGACTTAGCAAAAAAAAATAAAAGCATTAGATATTAAAGAAACTTATCTTTTAAATAAAAAATCCTTATTAGTTTTCATCAATTTATTGTACTTGTTTCTTAATTTAAAAGTTT
>JAOIPS010000032.1 GCA_028141225.1 Prochlorococcus sp. AH-736-L23 | reverse complement strand
TCAACTTTTAGGTAATTCTTAAGCCAAATTTTTAAATCCCATTCTAATTTTGACTTTGGGGAGTACTCAACATGACCACCTTCACTAGCTAAAACTTTTACATTTTCCCCTGATATTATTCCTCTTGCAATCCCCAAGCCAGTCCCCGCTCCAACAATGGCATGAAAATCATTATTAGCACCTTCAGAATTGGATCCATTTTGGATAGTAGAATATTGATTTTTTTTTAAAAAAGGTATTCCATAAATTTGTACAGCGAAATCATTTACAAGCTCGCAGTTTTTAAATTTAAATTTGTTCTGTAAAGCATTTCCAGATATATTCCATGACAAGTTAATGATTTTTGCGTTGTTTTTAGATAAAGGACCAGCTACGGCGAAACATGCAGAAGAAGGATAAGTAATATTCTTGCATTCTTTTTTGAGAAAATCTTCAAGGATTAGTTCAAAAGAACCCCAATCAGACGATATATATTTCTTTTTGAATATTAACTTAGGCGAATTATTATTTATACCTTTTTCGAAAATACCTAATAGAACCTTTGTACCTCCTAAATCACAAGCGAGAAAATTCATATATTAGAAATTATTCTGTTCTCCCTTTTTTTTCTATTAATTCATCCATTAATTTGAAAAGATTTGGTAAATTGAAAATTCCTAAATTTCTTCCATTCAAGGCTCTTAAAGCGACTGCATCAATTTCCTGTTCTTTATCGCCAATAACTGCAATTAAAGGGACTCTCCCGAGAGTGGCCTCTCGTATTTTATATCCTATTTTTTCATTCCTAATATCAACTTTTGATCGGTAATCATTATTATTTATTAATTCATTAAACTCTAAACATTTTTCAATATTTCTATCAGTAATGCTTAATAAAATTATTTGATAAGGCGCAAGCCAAATTGGGAATTTTGCCTCATATTGTTCAATTAAGATTCCTATAAATCTTTCAAAGGATCCTAAAATTGCTCTATGCAGCATAACTGGATTTCTTTTTTCATTATCAATATCTACATAAGTTGCATCCAATCTAATAGGCATTGAAAAATCAACCTGAATAGTTCCGCATTGCCAAACTCTATTAAGACAATCCTTTAACGAGAACTCTATCTTTGGACCATAAAAAGCACCTTCTCCGGGTTGTAGTTCCCATTTTAGATTCTTATTATCGAGAGCTTTGGTGAGAGCTTCTTCTGATTTATCCCAGATATCTTCACTACCAACCCTTTTCTCAGGACGTGTTGATAATTTGATAATGATTTCATCAAAACCAAAAGTTTTATAAACCTCGAATACAAGATCTATAAAAGTAGATACCTCTTCTTGAATTTGCTCTTCTGTGCAGAATATGTGTGCATCATCTTGAGTAAAGTTTCTTACTCTCATTAGGCCGTGTAGTGCACCAGATGGCTCGTTTCTGTGACAAGAACCAAATTCAGCAAGACGAATAGGTAAATCCTTATAACTTTTTAAACCTTGATTAAATACTTGAATATGGCATGGACAATTCATTGGTTTAATTGCATATGTTCGGTTTTCTGATGCAGTAGTGAACATATCGTCTCTAAATTTTTCCCAATGACCGGATTTTTCCCAAAGAGATTTATCAACAGCTTGTGGGGTTTTAATTTCTAAATAATCATTTTTTTTGAGTATTTCTCTTATGTACTTTTCCAGTACTTGGTAAATTGTCCATCCATTTGGATGCCAAAAAATCATTCCTGGAGATTCTTCTTGTATATGAAAAAGTGAATGTTTTTTACCAAGTTTTCTATGATCTCTTTTTTCCGCTTCTTCAATTCTTGTTAAGTAGTCATTGAGTTCTTTTTCTTTTGCCCATGCAGTTCCATATATTCTCTGTAATGATTCATTATCACTATTACCTCTCCAATACGAACCTGATAATTTAAGTAATTTAAAGTGTCTCAAATGTCTGGTATTAGGAACGTGAGGCCCTCTACACATGTCGATGTATTCTTCGTGCTTGTATAAATTGATGAGACCTTCTTCAGGAATTTCTTCAATTATTCTTAATTTAAAAGTCTCATTTCTTTCTTTAAAAGTTTTAATTGCCTCTTCTTTAGAAACCTGTAAAATTTCAACGTCATAGTTTGTTTTAATTAATTTATTAATTCTATTTTCGATTTTTATTAAATCTTCAGGAGTAAATCTGTATTCAGAAAAAATATCGTAATAAAAACCATCTTCAATTACAGGCCCAATCGCCATTTTAATATCAGAATAAATTTGTTTAACTGCATGACCAATAAGGTGAGCGAAGGAGTGTCTTATTATCTCAATTCCTTCTTTATCTTTTGATGTTATGATTACAACTCTGGAATCTTTATTTATAGGAATTGTTGCATCAAGAAGAACATCATTTACCTTCCCAGCAATTGTTGCTTTAGCCAATCCAGCGCCTATACTCTGGGCAATTTCTAGAATAGTTACAGATTTTTCGAAAACCTTTTTTGAACCATCAGGTAAGGTAATTATTGGCATAATTTATTTCTCCATTTCAAAAAATCCCAATTTTGATTTAACTCTTTTTAAAGTCTGATTCGCTAAATCTTCAGCTTTTTCCTTCCCTTCATCGAGGATTTTTTTTAGTTGATAGGGATCATTAATTAATAATTTGTATTTTTTCTGAATAGGTTCTAGTGATTCAATTAGTTGTTCAGTAATTAATTTTTTAAATGTCCCCCATCCTGTTTCTAAGAATTCATTTTCGCATAGAGAAATCTCTTTGCCAGATAATATTGAATAAATCATCAAAAGATTTTTAGATTCTGGTCTCTCAGGGTTATTAAATTCAATTCCAATATAACTGTCACTTTTTGCCCTTTTAATTTTTTTTGTGATTATTTCAGGAGGATCTAATAAGTTAATGCGACTGCCCTCATTGGGATCACTTTTGCTCATCTTTTTTGAACCATCAATTAAACTCATTATTTTTGAACCATTCTTCATGATGATTGGTTGAGGGATCTTTAAAATATTTTTATCCTTACTAAATCTGGCATTAATTCTCTGTTGTGCAATATCTCTTGCAAGTTCAAGATGTTGTTTTTGATCCTCACCTACTGGCACGAAGTCAGCATCATAAAGAAGTATGTCTGCAGCCATAAGTATTGGATAGTCAAATAATCCAATAGATACATTATTACCTTGTTGTATGGATTTTTCTTTGAATTGAATCATTCTTTCCATCCAATTTATTGGGGTCATGCAATTTAATATCCAACAAAGTTCTGAATGCGCTGAAATCTGACTTTGGACAAAAATTGAGCATATATTAGGATCTATCCCACAAGCGACGTACAAAGCCGCAGTAGAGATAGTGTTTTTAGATAATTCTTTGGGATTATATGAGGCTGTTATTGCGTGCAAATCAACAACACATAGAAATGTTTCATATTGCTTTTGAAGCGTAACCCAATTATTTATGGCCCCAAGCCAATTCCCAATATGTAAATCACCAGTTGGTTGAACTCCCGAAAGAATTCTTTTTTTATTTGCCATCCTCTTCTACTTCGCTAGATTGGATATCTTCAGTTGATGTGCTTTTTACAGGTCTTGCAAAAGGATCAGGTGCTGTTTTTGTCTTTTCTTCATAAGGATTTTGTGATTGTCTAGTTGGAGAAGAGTTTTTATTATTTTTTGCATATTCTTTGATCGATTCAATCAATTTTTCGTCTTTGATCATTTCGCTAAGTGTTCTAACAGAGAAACCCAGAACTGCAACGGTAGATCTTAATTGAAAGGTCTCTTGTATTGATTTAACAGCTTTCATTTCGTTATCACTCAATCTTATGCGGAATCCTCCTCCATCTCTTCTGCCACCCGATCTATCTCTGAAATTAGATCTTTCATCATTAGAACGACCTCTGTAATTTTCTTGTCTAGGGTTATTGCTGAAATTTGAATTAGACATCTTGATGATTCTTAAGTTATTTAAATAGTCTATTAACTTAGCATCTTGTTATGCAATAAGTCTTTTTAAAAGGCTTAAATTTTTATCTTTTGATTAACGACTTATGAAATTTTGCTTTTCTCATTCACAACTTGCATTAAAATAAAATTAGAGAAACAAAGTATTGTGTTTGATATTAGTAAAGACAACCTTTTAAAGGATTCTATAAAGTTTCCAAAAAAAAATCTTCTCATTATTTTGTTATTGCTAGGTTTTGGGGAATGGTTTGTCAGTGATTTAATTCATTTTGCAGGGGGTTCAATCGGATTTTTTGCGTTGTGTTTGGGGGGATATTTTTACTTGAAGAATGATAAGCCTAAATTTAATGAGCCAAATAATTTAGATGGTTGGATAAATCTATGTAATGAAGATTTAAATTTTTTTGAAGAACTTGAAGCAAAAAATGAATTAGAAAAACAGAATTCAAAAAGACAAAAAATACTTGAATCGATTCTTAATAGATGTGAAAAAGAAAAAATAAGTTGCATTGGACAAAAAGATTTTAAAAGTTTTCAATTTGCTTTGAAAAGTAATTTTAAAGCAGATAA
This sequence comes from Prochlorococcus sp. AH-736-L23, assembly GCA_028141225.1. Classification (GTDB taxonomy): domain Bacteria; phylum Cyanobacteriota; class Cyanobacteriia; order PCC-6307; family Cyanobiaceae; genus Prochlorococcus_A. The sequence continues at coordinate 5,091 of JAOIPS010000032.1, read as the reverse complement.
GTTCGACTTTGATTTATACGAAAAACTGCCTAAATATAATTCTTCTCAAGTTATTCCAGAAGAAGCTTTGAAGAGTGATGCAATCTTGTATTTTATAAACTTGCCTTTGTCGGCAAATGATTTTTTGTGGCTGGAAAAGTTTCCTAAAAATATGGCAATCTGGTTGGTGGCTTTAACTTCCAACCAAATAGAAGCCAAAAATCAGTTAGAAGACCTAAAGTCTCAAATTTCAAGTGACTTTATAAACAATATTATTACTTTTGATGTAAATAAGAATAAAATTACAAATATACCTTTTTCTTTAAGGAAGTTTTTCATAAGTTCATCTAAAAATATTGAAAATACAAAAAAAAGGCTCTTGAAAGAACTTCATATTACCTGGCAATCTGAAATTGAAGGGATAAGAAGAATGCAATTAAAAGATATACAAAGAAAAAATCAAATTATTGTCGCAACAACTGTTTTCCTATCTCCTATACCATCAATTGATGTTATGGCAATGACAGTACAAAATTCTTTAATGATTAAAGAAATTAAGTCTGTATGGGGATGTAATTGGTCTCCTGAAATTTTAGATAAAGTCTCCAAAGAGATTTTAAAGACTGCAATTGCTCAGGGAGTTATTGAATGGAGTGGACAGACTCTAATTGGCATAACAAAATTACATGGACCAAATTGGCTTGTCTCTGGAACATTTCAGGCTGTCAGTGCTGCTTATTTAACAAGAGTAGTATCAAGTTCTTTGGCTGATTTTATGGCAATAACAAAAGGAGTAGAAGAACCTGATTTGGATTTTATAAAGAAAAATTCTGAGAAAATTGTAGAAAAAGCTTATGAAAAAGAAAAAATAAATTGGAAAGGATTTATTTCTGATCTCAGAAAACCACTTATAAAACTATCTTTTAGTTCATAATCTAAGGATGAATGTTAAATATGAAAAAAAATATTCTTTTTTTAAGTTTGATACTTCTGCTTTCTCTTGCTTCTGGCTCATGTAAAAGAATATCAAATAAAAATGAAACTAAAGAAGTAATACTGGCAAGTTTCACTGTTTTGGCAGATATAATTAGCAATGTCGCTAAAGATGAATTTATTGTTAGATCAATAACAAAACCTGGAGTTGAAGTTCATGGCTACCAACCAACTCCAAGCGATTTGGTAAATGCATCTAATGCTTTTGTTTTTATTGATAATGGATTTGGATTTGAATTATGGGCTGAAAAATTCGTTTCTAATTTAAAAGTTAAAAGAATTACTGTCGCGGAAGATTTAGATCCTATTTTTATAAGTGAAGATTTTTATAAAGGGAAACCCAATCCTCATGCTTGGATTTCTCCTAAAAGAGGGATACTATACGTAGATATTATTGTGGATTCTTTATCGGAATTGAGGCCATCCAAGAGGACATTATTTAAAGAAAATGGAAAAATTTATAAAGAAAAAATATCTAAAATAGATAAAGAATTTTCACTTTTTATTAATAACTTAAATAAAGACAGGAGGTATCTAGTAAGTTGTGAAGGTGCTTTTTCATATTTAACAAATGATTATGGATTAGAGGAAGTTTATTTGTGGCCAGTTAATGCTGAGAGTCAAATTACTCCCAAAAGAATGACAAGAACAATCTCATTAGTTAAAGAAAAAAATGTTCCATCTGTATTTTGCGAAAGTACGGTAAGTAACGAATCTCAAATGGTTGTTGCAAACGCAGCTGGAGCTAATTTTGGAGGAAATCTTTTTGTTGATTCATTATCTGATGATAGTGGGCCTGCAACTTCCTATATAAAAATGCTTGAGCATAATTTGGATTTGATTAAAAAAGGGCTATTTTGAATTATGGAAACAATCAATTATCAAAACTTTAGGATTGATGCAGAGAATATTTGCGTAGATTACAACGGTAAAGTGGCTTTGTATGATGCCAATTTAAAATTGAAACCTGGCCAGATTTGTGGGTTAGTAGGGATGAACGGGGCTGGCAAAACAACTTTTTTTAATGCTTTAACTGGCTTTGTAAATATTTCAAAGGGAAAAATTAGAATAAATGGAGAGTCTGTAAGATCTGCTCAAAAAGATCAGACAATTGCTTATGTTCCTCAAAATGAGGGAATTGATAGTCAATTCCCAATAAGTGTTTGGGATGTAGTGATGATGGGAAGATATGGTTCGATGAATATTTTTAGGTGTCCTAGAGAGTCTGATGTTCAGGCGGTTAAAGATGCTATTGAGAGAGTGGATCTTACTGATCATTTATCTACACCTATTGGAAACTTATCTGGAGGTCAGAGAAAAAGAACTTTTTTAGCTAGAGCAATTGCGCAAAGAGCGTCAATATTACTTCTTGATGAGCCTTTTTCAGGTGTTGACATAAGAACTGAGAAACTTATTTCGGAATTATTTATTCAATTTAAAAATGAGGGGAAAACTATATTATTATCAACGCACGATATGATTCATGTCCGAGAATTTTGTGATTTAGTACTTTTAATAAATAAAACTGTCGTAGCTTATGGCGAGACCTCTGAAGTGTTTACCCCAGAAAATATTACAACTACTTTTGGAGGAATCTCACCTGATTTCTTGTTTGGACCTGAATCCTAAATTTCAAATTATATGGAGCTCTGTTCTTTTTTAACTTTAGATTCGTTCATAACAGATCCTTTAACTCATGACTTTATGAGAAAAGCACTGCTTATGAGTTCATTAGTGGCAGCTGTTTGTGGATTCCTATCCAGTTATTTAACTCTTAAAGGATGGGCTTTAATGGGAGATGCAGTGTCACATTCAGTAATGCCTGGTGTTGTGGTTGCTTACGCATTAGGTCTTCCTTTCTCATTAGGGGCATTTATTTTCGGAGTTGGTTCTGTTGCGTTGATAGGGTTTATTAAGCAGAAATCTAGGGTTAAGGAAGATACTGTTATTGGATTGGTATTTACTGGATTTTTTGCTCTTGGAATCGTGTTGGTTTCTAAGATTAAAAGTAACATTGATCTACACTCTATCCTTTTTGGAAGTCCATTAGGAATATCACTTTCAGATGTAAAACAAACTATGTTCATTTCTTTATTGGTAGTAATCCTTTTATCAATTTTTAGAAAAGATTTAATGCTTTATTGTTTTGATCCTAGGCATGCAAAAACTGTTGGAATTAACGTATTTTTTCTTCACTATTTACTTCTAACGTGCTTATCTTTGGCAGCAGTTGTTGGCTTGCAGTCTGTTGGAATTATTTTGGTAGTTGCTATGTTGATAACACCAGGGGCTACGGCATATTTACTGACAGATAAGTTTGATAATATGACAATGATTTCAGTATTAAGTGCAATCATCTCAAGCTTAATAGGAATCTACATTAGTTTTTGGTTTGATCTTGAAACAGGAGGATCAATTGTTTTGGCACAAACTTTTATATTTCTATTCGCTTTCTTATTTGCTCCAAGATACGGAATATTTAAGTTAAAGAAATTTTTTGCTGGTTATAAATAATAGTGGTTAAAGATACTTTAAACAAAAAGTGGTATTGGTGGCCATTATTTCCCTTATATCCTTATGGGAAAAAGAAAACAATTTTAAGAGAATTAATTCCTGATCAAATATGGTCCTTGGAACAAATACAGGGACTTTATTATGTTGCGGTTCCAATAAGAATGACGGTCATAAAGGTTGATAATGGATTGATGCTAATAAACCCACTGCCTCCGACAAAAGAATTAATAAATGAGTTAGAAAAATTAATTGCGATTCACGGAAAAGTAAAAACAATAATTCTCCCGAGTGCATCCGGATTAGAACATAAAATCGGATTGCCAGCTCTTTCAAGAATTTTTAAAGATGCAGAAATTTGGCTTTGTCCTGGACAGTGGAGTTTCCCCATCAATCTTCCATTAGATTTTTTAGGAATTCCTTCAAAAAGATCAAGAATACTGTTTGAGGAAGGTACTCCACATAGTAACTCCTTTAAATGGTCATCATTAGGTCCACTGAATTTAGGACTTGGGAGGTATCAAGAGATAAGTTGTTTCCATTATTCTACGAAAACTCTTCATGTAACAGACGCAATAGTTGGAATAGACTCCACTCCACCTGAGATATTTAATTTTGATCCAACTCCACTTCTTTTTCACTCTAGAGAGAGAGGAGATGAACCCTTAATTGACTCCAATGAACAGAGAAAAAAAGGCTGGAAAAGGTTAGTCTTATTTTCATCTTTTTTGAAACCAGGTAAATTAAATATTCCACCTTTAAAAGAAATATTTAAGTATTCGTTCAAAAAAGATCTTAGAAATTGGAGATCTCATTTCGGTATTTATCCCTTTCTATGGGAAGAAGATTGGGAATCCTCCCTTGTTGAAATAATGGGTGAAGATACTCCAAAGATTCAAGTGGCACCAGTTTTACAAAAACTAATTTTTCCCCGTTCAAAAGAAGTTTTACTTAAATGGCTAGAAAATATTAAGTCTTTTGAAGATATGGAATATTTAATTCCAGCTCATTTTACGGCACCTGTTAAATTTACAATTGAAGATTGTCAAAAATTAATTAATGAAATTAATTCCCAAAAGTGGGACAAACTTCCTGAGGATAATAAATTTTTGATGGGTTTATATAAAAAGTTGTTTGAACTAGGAATAATTCCTGAAGAAGTAAATCTTTAAAAACTATTATTCTTCAATAGACATGTTTTCATCATTTTTAAGAGTTTGTTCCAACTCCTTTCTTTGCTCCATTTGTCTTAAGAAATATCCTGTCATCATTGCAGAAGATAATAAATTAGCAATGTTGTCTTTTGAAGATGTTATTTTTACATCAAATTGATCTGAAGGAAGCATTCCAAGAAGACCTTGAACATTATGTCTAATAATTTCTTGAATATCTTCACTAGCTGATTTTGCTACTCTTTGCAGGACTTCTGGAGATTGTTTTTGTAAATATTGGATTAAATCGTTCTCATCGTTTGGATCATTATTTTCAGTAGCAAGAAATTCTGGATTAAACATTTCTACAACTTCAAGATATAAAAACCCTACAACATCAAGTACCCATTAATCTAAATTATTAAGTGCAGGGAACCGAATAGGTCCAATTTTATTA
>JAOIPS010000031.1 GCA_028141225.1 Prochlorococcus sp. AH-736-L23 | reverse complement strand
TTAGTCCCTTCATTAACAATAGGTTCAACAGCTAACGTCATTCCTTCGCGAAGTACGACATTAGGCAATTCTTTGGTCCGAAAATTAAATACCGATGGTTCTTCGTGAAGATTTCTTCCGACTCCGTGACCTGTATAATCTTCCACTACACTAAAACCATTTTTTAAAACAATATCCTCTATTTCCCCAGCGACATCTAAGAGTGTATTCCCAGCTTTGATTTTTGAAAGCCCCGCATATAATGCTTTATGAGCGATATCACTAAGTTTTTGAGCCTTTGGGCTAACTTCTCCTACACAAATTGATATACAACTATCTCCATGGAAACCATCTAAATATGCCCCTGTATCAATTTTAACCAAGTCACCGTTTTTAATTATTTTATTTTTATTTGGAATCCCGTGGACAACTTCATTATTAATACTGGAACAAATACTAGAAGGGAATCCATGGTAGCCCTTGAAACTTGGCACAGCTCCAAAACTTTTTATCCTCTTTTCTGCGAAATCATCTAAATCTTTTGTACTCATTCCAGGTTTAATTAAGTCATTAATTTCCCTCAAAACAGTTGCTACAATCCTGCTAGATTTTTTCATTAAATTTATTTCCCGTGAAGACTTTATTTCAATTCCTCTCCTCCTCTGAATAAAAGGAACTTGATCATTAGCTTTGGAATTATTTTTATTTAACAAAAGATCTGCAAAATGTCTCATTGGAATAAATAATAGTAATAGATAAATATCTTCAAAATAGCCTTTATGGTCTTGGCTACCTTAAATCTATCAATAACAACGGGAAAGAAACAAAAATGAAAACTTTATTTAATTCTAGGCAATTTCATAAGACTTTGGCGCCCTGGGTTTTTCTTCCATTGTTTATATCTTCAATTACTGGTCTTCTTTATAGGGTTTCAAAAGATTTACTAGGTTACTCTAGAGAACAAGTTCATTGGTTAATGTCTCTCCATGAGGGTGAATGGCTTGGAGATAATGGAGAACTTATATATGTAATATTGAACTCCCTTGGAGTTTTATGGATGCTCGTAACAGGATTCCAAATGTTTTCAAAAACAATTTCATTTACCAAAAAGGTTACTAAAGGCGAGTCAAAAGGTTAAGATATAGAACTTGTAGGACAATAAAGACCAAAATGGCCAAAGAGAAACAAGAGAAGGAATTAGAAACCGGTATTAAAGCTGACGCATCAGTTGATGTAGCAGTTGAACAAAAAGAAAAAAATACGGTTTCTGAGACTACTCAAACCTTAAGCGCATCAAATCTTATAAAGGAATTTGAGAATGAACAATTAAAAAAAGAATTACCTGAAATATATGTTGGGGACACTGTTAAAGTTGGAGTAAAAATTACAGAAGGTAATAAAGAAAGAGTCCAACCTTATGAAGGCGTTGTAATAGCAAAAAGGCATGGAGGTATTAACCAGACTATTACAGTTAGAAGAATTTTTCAGGGTATAGGTGTTGAAAGAGTATTTATGCTACATAGTCCACAGGTTGCCTCTCTAAAAGTTGAACGTAGAGGTAAAGTAAGAAGAGCTAAGTTATTCTATCTGAGAGATAGAGTAGGGAAAGCTACTCGCGTAAAACAACGCTTTGATCGATAAGTTGTAAACTAATCAACTTATTGGTCACAAAGACGCTTATAATCATTTAAATGCGTCGTTAGTTCAGTTGGTAGAACGCAGGTCTCCAAAACCTGATGTCGGGGGTTCAAGTCCTCCACGACGCGTTTAATCAACATTATGTAAATCATTTTTTCATAAGATGGAGTTAGATCTTCAACCTGGGGACGTAGTTAAAGTCCTCGAATCAGCAGCTTTAGGATGGGTCCGTGCAAGAGTTATCAGAGTTAAGTCTGGTGGGAGAGTAGTCGTACAAAGTGACCAAGGCAGAGAATTTACTGCTAGAGGCAATCAAGTAAGGTTGATAGAACCTGCTGGTTTTAGACCTCAAAAATAAATAGTTGTTTATACTAATACAGTTAAAAAACTAATTATTTCTGTAAATCCTCAAATTAATAAATTTTTTTTATTACAACCCCATTAATTAAGTATTATGATCTGATAATTTTAAGAATGAAGTTCTAAATAAATTTAGAACAAAACTCTGGGACCGTAGTTCAACTGGTTAGAGCACCGCCCTGTCACGGCGGAAGTTGCGGGTTCGAATCCCGTCGGTCCCGTCTTTTTCTGAAAAAATTTGGAAAAACGTTTAAGACTAGCCCCAAGTCCCACGGGTTTATTACATATTGGGACAGCGCGAACAGCGCTATTCAACTGGTTATATGCACAAAAAATAGGTGGAAAATTTCTTATCAGAATAGAAGATACAGATTTTCTTCGATCAAAATCTGAATATACAAAAAATATATTAGAGGGCTTGAAATGGCTTGGACTTCAATGGGATGAAGAACCTGTAAAGCAAAGTGAACGAATTTCGATTCACAAGAGTTATATCAAAAAGCTATTGGAATGTGGAGCTGCATATAGGTGCTTTACTACAGAAGATGAAATATCTGAATTAAGAGAAGAACAAAAAAAGAAAGGATTACCTCCAAAGCATGATAATAGACACAGAAGTCTTTCAAAAGAAGAAATAGAAACGTTCATATCCAAAGGGAGAACTTCAGTGATAAGGTTTAAGATTGATGAAAAGATTGAAATTAAATGGGTAGATCAGATTAGAGGTGAAATCAAATGGCATGGGAAGGATTTAGGTGGTGATTTAGTTTTGTCAAGAAGGGCAAAGGGATATGAGATAGGAGATCCTTTGTATAATCTTGCAGTTGTAGTTGATGACAATTTTATGAATATTACTCATGTTGTAAGGGGTGAAGACCATATCTCAAACACTGCAAAACAAATATTGATATATAAAGCATTAAATTTTAATTTGCCAACTTTTTCGCATACACCCTTAATACTTAATAGCGAAGGGAAAAAATTATCCAAGAGAGATTGCGTTACTTCAATCGACGAATTTAGAGAAATGGGATATTTATCTGAGGCCTTATCGAACTATATGGCCTTTTTAGGTTGGTCTCCAAAATCTGCTGACACAGAAATTCTTTCACTTGAAGAGATATCTGAAATTTTTGAATTATCAGAAATAAATAAAGCTGGAGCCAAATTCAGTTGGGAAAAACTCAACTGGATTAATTCTCAATATATAAAAAATATGGAATCAATAAAGTTAAGTGAGATTATGAGGAAGTACTGGGATGATAATGGTTGGGTTCCACCATCTCAAGAATGGGCTTATAAATTAGCAATTTTACTTAAAGACTCTATGACTCTTTTAAAAGATTCAATTGATCAATCAAAACCATTTTTCTTAATACCTACAATTCAAAAAGAAGGTCAAGATTTTCTCGAAAACAAGGATAGTCAAGTATCTCTAAAACTAACCTTAAATTATTTAATTGAGCGGAACATTAACAAACTAAATAAAGAGGAAGCCAAAGAAATAATAAACGAAATCTCAAAAGTGAATAATTTAAAAAAAGGGATAATAATGAAATCATTAAGAGTAGCCTTTTTTGGATCTCTGAGTGGGCCAGACTTAATTCAAAGTTGGGAGCTTTTCTCAGAGAGTAAAAGTGATAGATCTCGAATTGAAAGATGTCTTAAATCAATTTAAATCATTTTTTTCTAATTCAAGCGTTTTTGCCAAAGGTTTAGCGGAAAGTCCTTGTATTCCGACTGTCATCAAAATAGTAAGAAAAACTAAACCTTGGAGACGGCCAGCCCCAAGGATACCAGCCTGCTCTAATCTGATAGAGAAAAGAGAAGCAACTGCAGCAGTAACAATACCTCTTGGGGCTAACCAAGCTAAAAATATTTTTTCTTTTAAGTCTAATTCTCTTCCCATTGTTGCTATCCATATAGAGATTGGGCGAACAATTATCATCAACATAAAAACGCAAACAACCCCTCCCCAGCCAAGCGGACTTAATTCACTCCAAGAAACGTCAGCGGCCAAAAGAGGGAAAAGAACTGTTATTGCTAATTGGGCTAATTCACCTATTAGATTATCCAATCTTTCCTTATCTATAATTTCTCTTTTACCAACAATAAAACCTGCCGAGACAGAAGCAGGCAATCCTGATTCTGGTAAAAAATATTCGCAAATTCCATACACAAGAAAAATAAACCCAAGGGTAACCTGAAGCTCTATTCCAAATGAGGCTTCATTTTTTATTTTTTTTAAAATTTCTGATAGTAGCCATCCTGCACTTAATCCGATTAAGACCCCTCCCCCTAATCGTTGCATTAATGCTATAAATACATCGTTAATTCCACGAAGGTCCCCTAAAGTCAGTTCTAAAAGTAGTAATGCTAGTACTGCACCAATTGGTTCAAGTAACAATCCCTCAGCTTTTAAAACTTCCGAGAGTGGGGAAGCTAACTTTATTTGTTCCACTAATGGAGAGACAACTGTTGGTCCAGTGGCTAGAACTATTGCACTATATATTCCTGCGACTTGCCATGAGAGGCCAGCCAGCCAATGAGCAATAAAAATTCCCGCTGATAATGAAATAAAAAGTCTGATCAATGAAATTTTCAAAACAGTATTCCTAATATTCCCCTCAGGCAGTTTTAAATTCAATCCCCCTTCAAATAGAACCAAACAGACTAAAAGCCCCACAATAGTTTCAAGCCCTTGCCCGAGATCTAAAGGCTCCACCATTCCTAATCCTGATCTCCCAATGAATAATCCAGAGAGCAATAAAATAACAACACTTGGGAATCCTGTAAAAGAAGAAAATAATCGAGCGCAAGCACCTGCAAATACAGTTATCCCCCAAAGTAATCCAAGCCTTTCAGGCGTCATATAAAATTATAAATAATAAAAATATTAATTATTTTGATTAAATCAATAATCTTATCTCTAGTCCAATAAATACAATACTTTTTAATTTAATTTATTAGCTGAGTAAGAGTAATCTTTATTCAATCTTTCAAAACTACTTTTAAGAAGATGAATTTGATTTCTATTTAGAAAATTGGCTTATTAAAGCAATTATTATAAAAATAATTCCTATACCAACAGTTGCCATCCTTCCATTCCATATTTCAGCTTGAGGGGTAAAACCTCTTTTCCACAAATTCAGTTCCTTTTTATCAACGAAGTTTTTTGTCTCTTTAATCTCGATTTTAGGTTGTTTGTTCATTGAAGTTAGAAAGGAGGATTTTCTTCATAAAGGGTATTTGCTTGTTCAATTGATAGTCTTCCTGCGACACCTAATTTGAGGGAACTTAAATGATCCTTAAATTTGATCCTGAACAACGCCGCCGCTCCAATCATTGCAGCATTATCTGTACAAAGATTAAGGGGAGCTAAATGAACTTTAATGGATTTTTTACTAGCTTCACTAATCATCATTTTTCTTAATGTATTGTTAGCAGCCACTCCCCCAACCACTACAACATCATCCAAACTATGATCATCTGCACATTTTATTGTTCTCTCTACCAAGACCTCTGCCACTACTCTCTCAAAACTTGCAGCAATATCAGGAATTGGAATAGTCTTCCCATCCAAATTCATTCTCTCAACTAATCTTAATACGGCAGTTTTTAGACCACTGAAAGAAAAATCATATTTAAGAAATCCACCTTTTTTATCAGAAATCCTACATTTTGGTAAATTAAATTTCATTGGGTCCCCATTTTTAGCAATCTTTTCAATTGCCGGTCCTCCTGGATAACTAAGACCTAATAGTCTGCCGACTTTATCAAAGGCTTCTCCAGCAGCATCATCAAAACTTTTTCCAAGTCTTTGCATTCCCCTTCTTTCATCCACCTTTATTAATTCAGTATGCCCGCCGCTAACAAGTAATGTAAGAAAGGATTTCTTTGGATAGTTTTCTGAAAATAGAATCGAAGATAAATGACCCTCCAAATGATGTATTCCCAAAAATGGTTTTGAATGAAGCATGCAAAGTGATCTTGCAGTTATGGAGCCAACTCGCAAACAACCAACTAATCCAGGAGCTACAGTTGATGCAATATAATCGACTTCCTCAATTTTAATTTTTGATTCTTCTAAAGCCTTATCTAAAACAAAAGGTAATGACTCTAAATGCTTTCTAGCTGCAAGTTCAGGCACAACTCCGCCCCATTTTGAATGATCTTCAATTTGAGAGGCAATTATATTTGAATGTATCCTGAAAGTATCGCCAATATTAGAAACTATTGAGACAGATGTCTCATCACAACTTGTTTCAATAGCTAAAACTTTATGCATTTTTGATTCAACTTGTTCTATTTTAATATTAATTTCTTACTTAACACACTATTAAGGGATTAAAGATTGCAACTTATGAAATTCTTTTTTTCAATCATAACCTCAGTTTTTCTGTTCCTCGGAATTACTCCAATTGCACTAGCTGCAAATGGTCCTGCCTTAAACGCAGATAGAGCTAGCACTGAATATACTGCTTCAGCCCTCACAAAATGCTCTGAAAATCCTAAATTCATTGAGAGAGCAAATTCTGCAACTACTCAAAAAGACATCGCAAGATTTGAAAGATACGGAAAAGCATCATGTGGTGATGATGGGCTTCCTCACTTAATAATTGGACCTCCTCTTGAGCCATGGGGAGCACTCTTAAATAGGGGTCATGAAGGAGATTTACTTATTCCCGGAGTACTGTTCATTTATATTGCTGGAATTATAGGATGGTCAGGAAGAGAGTATCTGATTGAATCAAAAAAGACTAAGAATCCAGCAGATCTTGAGATCATTATTGACCTAGACCTGGCGAGAAAATGTCTTGTAAAAGGAGCACAATGGCCTCTTCTTGCTAATAAACAAGGCAGAAATGGAGATTTAAGAGAGAAAGATAACAATATTACACTTAATGGTCCGCGCTAAACATCTTTAAAACCTTTCATAAAACAAATGTTCAAAATTCTAAACACAAAATTTGTCAGATCTGCTCCAGTAGTAGCAGCAATTTGGCTAAGCCTTACAGCTGGAATAATTATTGAATTTAATAGATTTTTCCCAGATTTACTATTCCATCCAATGAGCTGATAAAGAGAAAATAATCAAGTTTTTATTAACTTGATTATTTTTTTAGCTGTTTCAACAACATTGTGATTTATTAATGAAAAATCAAATTGTTTTGATACAGAAATCTCATAATTAGCCCTTGAGAGTCTTTTTTTAATTGCCTCTTCTTTTTCTGTACCTCTATTTCTTATTCTTCTCTCTAACTCTTTTTTATCCGGAGGAAGTAAAAATATTGACAATGAATTAGGAAACTTATTTTTTATTTGCCTTGCACCCTCTACTTCAATTTCAAGTAGCACTGTAAATCCCTTTTCTATTTTCTCATTAACAGAAGACAAAGGCGTGCCATAGTAGTTTCCAGCGAATTTAGCCCATTCTAGGAATAGGTTTTGTTCAATCATCTCTATAAACTTTTTTTGATTTAAAAAGTAGTAATTTTCTCCGTCCTTCTCTCCCTCTCTAGGTTCTCTAGTAGTTGCAGATATTGAAAGCCAAAAATTTTTTTCCTTACCTAATATTTCTTTAATAACTGTTCCTTTACCCACCCCGCTGGGTCCAGTAAGGATAATAAGTTTTTTTTGATTTTTCATATTAAATTTTTTACAGTAAAATAAAATTTTGTAAATTAATAAGGAATAATGCAAAAAGGTGTTCCACAGATAATGGATATTACATCCATTAAATCTGTCTTGCATTATTTGACAGAGAACATCTTACCTACAAAGTTTGAGACTGCCCAACAACCAGAGCCTAATACAATTCAATTATGTTTCAGAGGAGTTGATTCTCAAACATGGTTAGAAGTTTCATGGAGTGGGGACTCTCCAAGGATACTAAAGATAAATAAGCCAGAAAAGATTGGGAGAGAAAGCACACTTTCTAAACAAATAAGATACGGATTAAAGTATATGGCTTTAATTTCGATTGATCAAGATGATTTCGAGAGAGTTATAAAATTTAGTTTTGCAAAAAAACCTGGAGATCAAATTAATAAGTATTTAATTTTTGAATTAATGGGAAAACATAGTAATATTTTTTATTTGGATAATAAACAAAAAATAATTGCCGTTGGTAAACAAATTAAATCAAGCCAATCTAGTTTTAGAACAATTTCAACAGGATCAATTTATTCTGGCCCTCCAGTCAATCTCAAAAAACAACCTAGAGAAGATGAGTCTTTTAAATCATGGAAAGACTCAATTTCAATAGTCCCTGAGTCTTTGAAATACTGTTTAATAAATACCTATCAAGGAGTAAGCCCTATCCTCACAAAACAATTAGAGGTTTTTAGCAAAACTGGCGATACGAAAATAATGGAGAAAAATATTGATTTCATTAGCGATGCAGACTTAAAGGAGATATTTAAAAATTGGAAGATTTGGATAAATAGGTTTAAAAACAATAACTTTAACTTTTCTACATTTAACAAAAATTTTTATTGCGTTTGGTTTTTTGATAAAGAAATTAATTGCGAAAATAAAGTAGATTTATGCAACAGTTTAGAGGATTACTATGATTATCATCTGAAACAAAAAAAACTTGAATTATTGGAAAAGAAAATTGAAGGGATAATTTTTAAACAGATCAATACTGAGAAAAAGAATTTAAATATTCAATATGATCTTCTGAAAAAATCAGAAAACTACGAGGTATATAAAGAAAAAGCTGATAATATATTTTCTGCAAATGAAATTAAAAAACGAGATATTATTAAAGGACAAAAACTATATAAAAAGTCAAAGAAACTTAAGAGATCTAGAGAATTAATAAAAGAAAGATTAAGTATTTACAAAGCAAATATAGAAAGATTAGATGAATTCTCTGCACTTCTGGAAAATCTAAATTCTTTAAATCATGAAAAACTTTTTATGAGAATCAAACTACTAGAAGAAATTATGGAAGAAATTTGTAACGAGTTTAATATCAATATCAAGAGGCAAAGAGAAGATAACAAAAGCACATCTGAGTTACAATCATCTCCAATTCAAGTTGATACTCCCACAGGATTGAAGCTTCAAGTAGGGCGAAATATGAGGCAAAATGACTTAATAAGCTTTAAGTTTTCAAAAAAAGGCGATTTGTGGTTTCATGCCCAGGAATCACCAGGAAGTCATGTAGTTTTGAAGTCTTCATCTCAAGTAGCATCTGAAGAAGATCTTCAAATAGCTGCAGATTTAGCTGCTTTATTTAGTAAGGCGAAAAGAAACATTAAAGTTCCAATTAATTTAGTAAAGATTAAAGATTTGCAAAAAATTAAAAAAGGAGGACCTGGTTGCGTTTCCTTTAAAAGTGGAGAAATTATTTGGGGTAATCCTACAAGAGGAGAAGATTACATTAAAAAAAATCTTAAAATAGTAATTTAGTTTATAATAAAAAAAATTTTAAATTTAAATGTTTGATTTTCTTTTAGGCACTCATGAATTTTTAGGAAATCATAGTTTTCCTGAATTTATTGTTGGATATCTATTTGGTGCCGCATTAATAATTGGAGCCCCTACCGTTTTCTTACTCCTTGCCTTCGTAAGCGCTTTAATGAAAACAAACGGGAAAATGGGTGGATATAGAGAATATGAAACTTATGGTGAATCATCTCTAAATGATGCCCCTCCTTTCTTATTACCAGATCCAACTAATCCTAAATTAAGCAAATAATAAAATTTATCGAAAAATCAATTAAACTTTGACGATAGTAATTTTAACCCTTTTTCTTAACAAATTCTTTATCAAATAATAATGAAAGGTACAGGTCAAAGTGAAAATAAATTATCAGATTCGATGACTTTTAGTGATCATTTAGAAGAGCTTCGTCTAAGGATATTAAACTCAATTTACTCAATACTTATTTCAATATTTTTTAGTTTTCTCATCATAAAGCCATTAATATCTTTTTTAGAGATTCCAGCTGGTGATATTCATTTACTACAACTTGCTCCAGGAGAGTTTTTATTTGTCGCTATTAAAGTTGCAGGTTACAGCGGGTTGATAGTTTCTATGCCTTATATTTTTTATCAAATAATATTATTCATTTCCCCTGGTTTAACAAAACAAGAAAAAAGCCTTATCTTGCCCGCAGTTTTTGGTTCAGGTCTTCTGTTTTTTTTAGGATTAATTTTTTCATGGTGGATATTAGTCCCTGCAGCAATAAATTTTTTTATTACTTTCGGCGCTGATATTGTTGAACCAACCTGGTCTATAGAAAGATATTTTGATTTTGTTCTCTTATTAATGTCTAGCACTGCAATAGCCTTTCAATTGCCAGTTTTACAATTCGTTCTTGGTTCTCTTGGAATAATTACAACAGAAAAAATGATATCGAATTGGAAGATAGTTGTAATCTCCTCAGCAATCTTATCTGCAGTGATTACCCCTTCAACAGACCCATTGACAATGTCATTGCTATCTATATCTATTGTATTTTTATTTTTTGTAGGTACTGGATTAACTTACTTATCAGAAAATCTTAGGTCAAAAACTCTTTCATCTTCTCATTAAGCTTCAATTGTAAGCTGACGGCTCTACCTAACCTTGGGCTAGCATTAACTTTCTTAAGCCATTCCCTTACTTCTTCTGAATATCCACATCTATTTAAAATCTCGATTTTATCAGCTATCGATCTCTTATATTCATCTTCACTTAAAGGAAATGATTCTTGTCCAAGAAATCCCCACATCATCTGAAAATAAACAAATTTTCCTCTTCTAAAGAGTCTAAAATCATATTTTTTTCCCCAGCGATGAATCAAATAATGGATAACTTCATCTACTAGCAATGGATTCATATAAATCAATTAATTAAGACTTCCTAAACTTTTACTTTAAATTATTAAAAGTCCTATCTATTTGCAACAGAAATTGAACGATTTGATCCATAATAACTAATAAATAACAGAACTAAGTAGCGAATGACTCAATTAAGTTCCAATGATGTCCCTTCAATGGGTCGAAGGCAATTTATGAATCTTCTTACATTTGGGACTGCAACTGGTGTAGCGTTAGGAGCCCTTTACCCAGTAGCAAATTATTTCATGCCCTTAAGAGCAGGTGGTGGTGGTGGTGGAACTTCTGCTAAAGATGAATTAGGGAATCCAATAACTAAGACAGGCTGGTTAGCTACCCATCAAGCAGGAGACAGAAGTCTAGTGCAGGGTCTAAAGGGAGATCCAACTTATTTAATAGTTGATGAAGGTGGGGAAATAGGAGAATTTGGTTTAAATGCAATTTGTACTCATTTAGGTTGCGTTGTCCCATGGGATAGTGGCGCTAATAAATTTATATGTCCTTGTCATGGCAGTCAGTACGATACAAATGGGAAGGTAGTCAGAGGGCCTGCTCCTTTATCTTTGGCGCTTGCGCATGTTGATATTGAAGATGATGCTGTACTTGTCAAACAATGGTCAGAAACTGACTTTAGAACTAATGAAAATCCATGGTGGGCATAAAAAATGAAAGGTCTTAAAAATAAAATCATGAAAAAAACAAGTTTATTTATCTGTACGCTGCTTTTCATTTCGAGCATTGCAATTTATCCAAAGATCACATTTGCTTATCCATTTTGGGCTCAGCAAAACTACGAATCCCCAAGAGAGGCAACAGGTAAGATAGTCTGTGCTAATTGTCATCTAGCTCAAATGCCTACAATCGCAGAGGTTCCACAGTCTGTTGGAGCAGACAGTGTTTTCAAAGCTGTTGTCAAAATACCCTACAAAAATGACTTAAAAGAAATAGGAGCTGATGGTTCTGAAGTCCCATTACAAGTTGGTGCTGTTGTAATGCTGCCTGATGGCTTTAAACTTGCTCCACAAGAAAGATGGACCGAAGAAATCAAAGAAGAGACAGAAGGAGTGTATTTCACTAATTATAGTGAAGAGAAAGATAATATTATTATTGTCGGACCTTTACCTGGAGATACAAATAAAGAAATAGTTTTTCCTGTACTTTCTCCTGATCCATCCACTAATAAAGAATATCACTATGGAAAATACTCATTACATATTGGAGGCAATAGAGGTAGAGGTCAGGTATACCCAACCGGAGACAAAAGCAACAACGTAGTTTTCACTTCTTCTACCTCAGGAACTATAAATTCAATAGATACAATTGAAGATGGTAGTTTTAAAGTCAATATAGAAAAAGAGAATGGTGAAATAACTTCTGAAGCAATACCTGTTGGTCCTCAACTTATAGTAAAAGAACAAGACAAAATTAATGCAGGTGACCCGCTTACTAATGATCCTAACGTTGGCGGCTTTGGGCAACTGGATGCTGAGGTTGTACTTCAGAGCCCCTATAGAGTTATTGGATTGATTGCATTCTTTATTGGTGTAGGTCTAACACAAATCCTTTTAGTATTAAAGAAAAAACAAGTAGAAAAAGTGCAAGCAGCAGAGGGTATATAACTTTCTTTAAATGCTTATACTTCAAGCTTTTATACAATCTCCAGGAGAAACA
>JAOIPS010000030.1 GCA_028141225.1 Prochlorococcus sp. AH-736-L23 | reverse complement strand
CAGATATTCCAGAGAATCTCATCAGTATTTTTGTATACTTTGCCTTTAAAGGCATCAATACCTTTTGGATATTATTTGTTTTATAAATATTCATTTTTAAAAATTCTATTATTACTAACTTTCCCGATAGCAATAATTGAAAAATCTTTGCCTTTTGGTAGTTTTTTATTATTTATAATTTTGTTTGCCGGATTAGCAAGAAATCCGAATGTTCCCTATTTCGTTAGATATAACGCATGCCAAGCATTACTTATTGATATTGCCTTGATAATAATTTCATATCTCTTGAGAATATTTCCCATAGTTGAATTAGGCTCAATAATTTTTATATTTACACTATGTATTTTTATTTATTCGATTTCTCAATGTATTTTTGGAGTTGAACCTGAAATTCCCTTAATTAGTAAATCTGTAAGAATGCAAATTTAAAAAGATTTATAGATTTACTGACTTTCTTCAGCACTCATTCAGAATAGATTCCCATCTTTGTTGACTTGCTTTTATTGCTTGCATTGGCGGATTAGCCCCCTCTATTTCAAAGGCTTTAATTAATGATTTATTAGCTAATAAACCTAATCTTGCTGCCTCTCTTTGCCTAGAGCATACTTTTTTTCTTGATCCCTCTTTTAAACTATTTTCGATTTCTTTAAGAATCTGACTAGCTTCATTCGATTTAGAATAAAAATCATTCATGTAAACATCAAGTGCCGTATCAGCAAAGATTTCAACTGGAGAGATTATCGTGACTAAGCACACTATAAAACTTACAAATACAAATATTTTCATAAGAATCTCAAGTAAATTTTTTGTCCGATCTCTTTAATACTAAATAAAAGGTAAGAACGCTAATTGTTCCAGATGGGCCTATTAAAACATGCCAAAATTGATCGCCACTAATTGAGAGCTTTGTGCCAAAGAAAGTAGTAAAAATAATACCAAATATTGGGTAAAGAATAAAAAGCCAATCTTTAAAAACTCTTTGCCAATTGATAATTAAAAGAATGCTTATTATTACTTGAAAAAGTAGAGCAATAGTTTTATCAAATAAAAAATATGAGATTATTGAACATAAAGAAATGCAAAAATTAGTTTTTTGAATAAATTTATTTTTTATAACTGATATTGATAAACATGTTAGACCTAAAGATAGGAAAGAATAAAATAACCAATTATATATTGAGGAGTGATCTACATAAATCCAAGATGTTTGGGTATGATCTATCATTTCAGAAATCGATGCTAATCCTAAAAAAATAAAACCGAAAGGTATCAATTTGTTCTTGCTTAGATGTTTGAATTTATTGATCGATCTAATACCTAATAATATTGGGATGATTGCCGCTTGAAAGTGGGCAAATAATAAAATTGAAAAAAACAAAATAAATTCTAAAAATTAATTCATCCTAATTTAAATAAAAAAAGTTTCCAATCACCTAAGTAGAGAAAGGTACCATTGCCCGATTACTATAATCAATATTGTAAGAACAAAAGGGAAAGCAGGATATCGTGTTTGAAAATTAGCAGGTGGCCAAGGGGACCAGGATATTAATCTTCCTTGAGGTTCATTTGAAATAACTTTTTTTTTCGATTTTTTGGATATTAAATTATCTGTGGCAAATCCTTTACTCATAATTTAAATAAAAACCAATCCTAACAAAAACGTTTCAGAAAGGTGTTTATATTATTCGGTTCTCTTTATTTAAACGGAGGGGGTGGGATTCGAACCCACGGTACCCTTGCAGATACGCTAGTTTTCAAGACTAGAGCCTTAAACCACTCGACCACCCCTCCAGGCTGTTAATTTAATTTTAACTTTTTAAGTATATCAAATGATTGTAAGCGTTTTTATAATTTTGCCAGAAAAACATAAGTGTTTAAATTTTTAATTTTAAGTATGAATATCTTGACATTTTTGGACATTTCAGGAGAAAAATTCGGAAACAATTCGGAAATATCCTTTAATCAAATAATTCAATAATTCTTCCCTTCTTGTCCACTATCCTATGAGCAGTTCCTGTAGACAAATATCTGTTGGTGCCGTATCTAACCGCTGTTGCGAAGTCATAAAAGCTATCAAGTCTTTTCCATTCCCCATGAATATTTAACCATTCAAGGTGAACTTTATTTCTTTCCAATTCTTCTCTAGAAGGTATTTTCATATGTGAAATTATTTTTCTATGAGAGTTTTTCTTCGGATAAAAATTTGTTTACTAAATGCATTTTTTCTTTTTGACAGCAGTATTCCCAGGCAAGATTAATAACTCCCATTATTTCAACAACATTAATATCCTTTTTGAATTCCTTTATCGTCTTGTAGCAATCGTTTTTTGATTCGCCAATTCTAAGTATTTCAGGATAATTTGATATGTTTATATCTACAAGTTCAGCAAGTTTTGTATAGTTAGTAATACGATTTTTTAACTCTATTAAATATTCAATAAAAAAGTTTTCTTTTGGAGGTTTTTGGGGATTTTCATAGCTTAATGGGTCTGCTTTTCTACTGAAAATATATATTGTTTGTACAGTCGCAACTGACATACCTTTTTGTTCATCCTCTGGGTATCTATAAAACATTATGAACCAGTAGCAAATAGCTTGATAAAAAGCATTTTCATCAACAGGACAATCGACCTTTCCAAATCTAGGATTATCGTGAATTTTATTCTCCATATCAAGTTTTTCTTCATGAGGAGGATCATCTTCACTAAGTAATTCGCTTATTATTTGAGAAGCTACTAGTTCTAAAGATTTCTCATAACTGATATTTTCAAGCAAATTTTCATTATTTAAGGTTGGTTTCATAAATATAAAGGGAGCTATAAACTCCCTTATGAGTATTTCTTGATTTTTTTTTAGTAATTACCAAACGTTGTAGACACCATCACTTCCATATATTCTTGTCTGACCATTTCTCCTCGAATTGATAATCATTTGTTCATTTCCCCAATGATCAAGTTCGTATGAACCACTAATTTGATCACCTCTAGTATTTATTAGAAAGTGCTGAGGTTGGTTTATATAGTAATCAGAAGAACCAACTAAATCATTACCGTAATAAGTCATTTGTAAAATTTAAAGTGATGAAGTTTTCTTCATCGGACAACGTAAGCAATTTGCTTTACGTATTTATATTGTTCTGATGATTAATAATTGATTCCAAAATTTAATTTTTTACTAATACTCAAATTTTTCAATTAATTCTCCAAAGCTTTTTTTATGAGGAGATTTGTTGATGTTAATATCATTTGAAGCTGATCTTAAATTCATCAAACTAATAACTTTATTTGCATTTCCAGGTTTTTTTGCCAGATCTTTCATTTTTGGAATACTACAGGTTCCATCTATTACTCCTAAACCTGTCAAAAGAGCATAAGCCCTTTGGTTCCCAGTCCCATGAATTTTGCTACCCATGTGTAATGATATTTTTGCTAATGAAAGAATCTTTTTTCTATCAATATTTTCCTCAAACATAGTTACGAATCTTCCAGCCAAACAATCTGCTTGAAGTTCTTTTGCGGGATGAGGTATTTTGCTTAGCCAAGCATGTTGAAGGGAATGAGACCATTCGTGAGCAAGAAGATACAATAACCCTGATGAATCATTTAATTCATAAAATAAATCAACATCCTCTTTTACTAAAAAAATGGTATTAGTAGACGAACAATATGAGCTTCCTCCAATTGTCTTAAGGTTTTTATCTCTTTGACTACAACTTCCATAAACTCTAGAATTGGCGTCTAACAAAATCGTTTGAGGCATTCGGATTGTTTTTAGGAATTTATCTTTCATCCAAGCCTTACCCATAATCTCAGTAAAGTTTTCAATTATTCCAAAGATTTCTTTATTTTTATTTTCATCGGCTTTAATTTTTGAACAAAATGAGGAAGTAAGAAAAGTAAAGGCTAAAAATTTATATAATATTTTTTTCATTTCTATAATTAATTTTTAAAATTTAATCGGAGACATATCACCGCTTATTTGGAATGCTCCCCAATAAAAAATATTTGTCCAATCATCACCAGATGTACTTTTGATTATCCCATCTCTGAAATTTTTCTGAGTTAAAGATAAAGCTTTATTTTTATGCATACCTTTCTTTAAATTTTTATAGAAGTCAATCATAAATTCTGTTGTTGCATCATCATCAACTTTCCATAAAGAAAGCAGTGTTGATTTAGCTCCAGCTATAAATAGAGATCTTCTTAAACCATTTAAAGACTCGTATGGACGTAAATCTCCTTCCCCGGATTCGCATGCAGAAATAGTAACTAACTCAGTGCCTTCAAGATCAATAGTACTCATCTCTAATGCAGTTAGATATCCATCTTCTAATATATTTGCATCATTAGCACCTGCAAGGACTATCCCTGATCTTGTTAAAGCTTTTTCGCTGGCTTCGGTTTTCGGAAAATAAAATCCATGAGTAATTATGTGTAATATTTTTGGGGATTTGATTTTTAAAACAGCATCAGTAGTTGCAAAATTCCAAGTAATAAGATCCCCATCTAAAATTCTTTCTATTTCTTCCCCTTCTTTTTCAAATCCTTCTCTATATTCCCAGTTTCTTGAAAGAAGTTGTTTTGAACGCAAATTACTTTTTATGTTTCCAAATGATGAGTTATTTAATTTAACTAAATTTTTAAGATTACTATAGTTTGGATTAGATACTATGACAGAATTAGATTTAGAGGATTTACTAAGGTTATTACTAATCAAATCTTTACCTCCATTAACTAAGATAAAATTTTGATAATCGGATAAATATTTTTTACTTATTGGATCTCTTAAAAGCGTTATTGGAATTTTTTGAAGTTTATAATCTGCAGAGACATAGATGGTTTTATAGTCTTTAATGTAATTTTTTAATGAAGCATCAAAAACTAATTTACTTACCTTATCTAATAAAAATTCGATATTTGCTTCATTATCTTTTATGGCTTTGTAAGCATCGTCGATTTTATCTTCAATATTAAATGCACTTCCTAGATCAAATACCTTAATTTCTGAATTGGAATTAAATGTAAAAGCAAGATATTGAGGATTATTTATATCATAAGAAAGACTTGATTCCTTATAAGGATAATATCTTGTGAATTCTATAAGAATTTCATCATTATTTAAACCTATTGCTACATCCTTTAATTCAGTAAAAGTATATTCAAATGATTGAAGGCTATTTATTAATTTCTTCTCTATTTTATTTTTTTCATTTTCGAGATTTATTTTTTGTTTTTCAGTTAAATTTATATTTGAAATTTTTTTAATCAATTTATTCCGTTTATTTTTAAGATCTCGTATTTTATCGCTAGCAGATCTCATTATTTCATATTGTAACCTTTCAAGATTTTCTAGAACTCCATACCTATTAATCCTTGTAAGGAGGGCATTTTCTGCCATTAATTTATTATTTTTGGAATAGTGAAAAATATAATTACCCATCCCAAAATTTCTTAAATTATCTCTCTCTGAATCAATAAGGAAAGGTAACTCTTGAAAAATGTAATTATAAGAATTAACAGCGGCCCTTTTAAAATATTTATTTGCTAATTGGAAATTCCCCATTTGGTAGTAAACATGAACTAAAGAATCTAGGTTGTTTTGTAATTCTGGATTTTGTTGACCAAATATTTTTTCGTTATCTTTCAAAGCTTCTTTAAAGTAATCTTCAGCTTTAGCAAAAAAACCTTGTCTAAAATAAATTTGTCCTAAATTGAATTTTAATGTTGCAACTCTAGGATGTATTTTCCCAAATTTCTTTTGATCATTTTTTAGTGCTTCTAAAAATATATTTTCAGCTTTTTTAAATTCTTTTTCATTTATATATATGTAACCAATATTATTTAAAGTTATTGCTATGTCAGGATGATAAGGTGGCAGAAACTTTTTTTGAATTTCTAATATTTCTAAATATATTTTCCTTGCTTTTTCATACTCTTCCTTAATACTATATAAATTTGCAATTTGATTTAAAATTGATGTTGTATTAATATTTTTTTTACCAAAATATTCCTCTTGTATTTGTAAAGATTTTAAGAAATATTCTTCTGATTTTTCCCATAAGCGTTGTTCTTTATAAACAGTGCCTAGGCTTTGAAGGTCATTTGCAAATTCAGGTTGAAAGCCATTGATTTTGTTGATTTCAAGAGATTGTAAAAGATATTTCTCTGCTTTACTCAACAATCCTAAATTTAAATAATTATTAGAAATATTACTTAGAATTATTGTATAAGTAATTAAATTATCTTTTCCAATAAATTTAAGAGCATCTTGATAAAATTTTTCACTTTTATTGAAATTTCCTTTAATCGAGTAAAAATAACCTAAATTTGAGAGTGTTACGGAGTAATCCCTTTTTGTGAATTTTAGGGAACCAAATTTAGAAGTAATGTTTTTAATATCATTATTCTCTTTATCTATAATCTCAAGCGCTTTTAAAAGAATATTTTTCCCATTCTCATATTGCCCAAGTTCAAAATCTATTGTTGCCTGCTGATTTAAGGGCGAGATTAAGAAAAGACTTTTTTTGCCATATACTTCTTTAATGATATTTATGGATTCTTCGACTAATTTCTTTGCTTTTATATATAGTCCTTTATCTTTATAAACGGAAGCTAATTCAAGATTATTAGAAATATAAAAATCGTTAGTTTTGCCAAATAAGTTTCTTACTAATTCTTTAATGCTTAAAAAAAACTTTTCTGCTTCATTAAGATTGCCAGTTCTAAAATTAAGGTAACCTAAATATTGATAAGCGTAATAATAAATATGTCCTAGTTCATATTCAGGATCTTCCTTTTTTAGTCTATCTAGCAAATATTTAGCTTCTTTTATTGCCTCTTTATATCTATTTTCTAGTTCTAAATTACTAATATTTTTTATTATTTTTTTAGAATCTGCGCTTAATTTTTTTTTATTATTAACTATATTTGATTCCGTATTCGTTTCTTTGCCATAATTCATTAATTCTTCTGCTCTCGAAAAATAAAAAATATGAGATGGAATAAGAAAAATAGTTATAATTAAAAATCTGATCATTCCCAACAATGCCTTTATTAATTTTGAACAAGAGAAATTTCTATATTATGATATTAAATTTTTTAATTTATATTTAACCTATAATTATAAAAAATTTTAATCATCTTGGATAAAACCTATTCACGAATTTATTCAGTTGATTTGGAGAAAAAAGAAATATATCCACATGAGATTAAATCCGCAGATAATTATTTAAAAAGTTTAAATATAAATATTGAAAAGCCTACTAGAAATTCTGATAAAGAAATTTATAAGTTAAGTGCGAGTGATAAATTAAATTGCGATCCTATTCTTTGTTTGAGATGCAGAGTGAGTATGGCTATTTATTTCGAATGTAAGGAAATATATGTGAAATATAAAAAAAAGGGAGTAGATTTATTTGATCTTTCAAGAATCGCTTTAGTCGATGATGGGAGAAAAAATTTGAGGATTATAAATGGTTCTGGAAAGATAAAGAAATATCTGATAAATTTTTCATTTTTGGAAAATAAATTACAAAATATCAAAATACCCTTATTTTTAGAAATTATTAGAACTTTCGATTTTGAGAGATCTAATCTAAGTACTTGGACGAAAAGAATAGTTAAAGGTGATATGAATATTAGAAACTATATGCAGGAATTTGATATTAAATTTATAGGAACTTGGGCAAGACTAGCTGATACTTCTACTAAAAGAATTAAAAATTCACTTATTAATTATGGAATAAATAAATCACTTCTTGATGAGTTGATTTGTCTACATCAATCATATAAAAGTTTATACAGGGAGTCTAAAAAAAATCACTTTGCAAAATATAAAACCCAATTAGGCTGGGAACCATCACAAGAATTTTTGAAATCCCTTGATCCACCTCAGGAAAATCAAGAAAATTTGGAACTTATAGAAAAAGCTCTTAGTTCTTTATATCAACCTAAGTTGGAATCAATTTATTCTGAAAAGGATGATTCAAAAATACAAGAAATTGAATTTTTTCAAAGTGCAAATGAAAATGAATCAAAAATAAGATCTTTAATGGAATCAATTAAAAAATCATCTGCTGAAGTAATTAGAGAAATTTTAAAAGCAGATAAAAAGAAGTGGAACAAAGATAAAGAACGAAAAAAATGCTGGATTTTATATTCAAAGGGAATGAGCCAAAGGGAAATTGCTGAAAAATGTAATCATAAGCAGGGATGGGTAAGTAAATTGATAAGAGAAAATTTTATTGGAGAATTAATTGCAAATGAGGTTCTTATTGCAATTAAGAATAAAAAAGAGTTTATTAATATCACTAAATTACCGGATAAACTTGACTATACAAAGACGCTTATTAAGAATCAGTTACTCTCATTAGAACAAATAACTAATAGATCTTTTCTAATGCAAATAGTAGAAGAGGAGTTGAATAAATGATCGATAATAATAAAAACTCATCTGATTATTCTCTTATTCCAGAAGAAGCAATACTTCTAGATAAGCCTATTAAATTTGGTGAAGAGAGAAAAGTAGTATTGGATGCGTTGAGAATTTCAATAAAAGAAAGAAAATTAAATTATGGTATTGGTCCCATTACTGATCTTGGAAATCCATTAAAAAATATAAGAATAAATAATTTTTCAATAAAAATTATCACTACTGGAATATATGCAGATGAGGTTGAAATAAAGCCAAATGAAATAGAGTACAAGCATTTTCCTCCTCAATTAATTCTCCTCGCACAAATTGATGATGAATATGATTATGTATTTTTTAAAGGTGTATTAACTGCAGAAGAATTTTCAAAACTGGTTCCTCAGAAAATTAATAAAGATGATTATTTTTCACTTGAGGTAGATCTTTTTAAAGGAGGTATAAATAGATTTTTTACTTTTATACAGGTACTAAACCCTGAATTTATAAAATCTTTACGGGAAGATAAAAAATTAAGTCCTCTTATTAATTTGAGAAAAAGGGCAGCTTATATTACAGCGGGAATAACAGCAGGTTTAGCAATACTTTTAGGGTCAAATCTCTCTCCTACACCCAAGTTAGCTTCAATACAATCTCAACAAGTTGCTATGTTTTCTACCTTAAGGGGAAATCAAGGCGAAGCCGTCAAAAACATTTGTCTCGTCACTCCAGAAATATCATATACATCTGATGAACTTATAAACTTCAGTGAAATCAAGGTAAATAAACCTCTTATATACATATCTAGTCCTTCTCAAAAATTATTAATCATCAAAAATGGCTCTATCGTTTGGGAATCTTCAGAGATATTGGGTCCAATTAGATGGCCGGTAAAAGGTATTCAAAAGGGAGATGATGTTCTATTAAGAATAAAACCAAGTGATACGCCAATAGGTATGGAAACAAAAATTAGGCTCTTGCCATCAGATGAATCTTTTCTTGATTTAGATTTAATAGCAAATGGACTAAAAGATAATCAAAATAAATGGATAAGAGAAATTAATAAGAATGTTAAAACTGATAAAGTTTTAGCGTTATCATTATTATTTTCAGAGTTTGCACCAAAAACTAATAAAATTTTAAATGCTAAAGAGCAGTTGATAGAGAATACCAAATGTAAATAAAAAGGTCAGTAAAGACTGACCTTTGAAATTAAAAAATGAAAGTTTACTACTACTACAAACTTTTTTAGTAATAGTAGCAGTCGTCATAAATGGAGGGAGTTCTTGGTGTCAATGGAGTGCTTGGTGTTGATGGTGTTGAAGGTGCACCTCCTATTATGCCAAAATCGTCATCCCAGTTATTCCCCCAGTTATTCCCCCCAGTTATATTGATAACTATAATTTTGACCAGTAAGACCATTCCTTAGTTCTACTTTTAGATATGAATTTTGTGAAAAGTCGTCAGAGTAATTTGAGTAATACATTTAGAAAATTAATTGAAGTGAAGTATTCTTCACGGGACATATTCTTATTGTTCTTGATTAAGTTCTTTGATTCCAAAATTCATATTTGGAATCACCAAAATTAATTCGGAACAATACTTATATGTACGAATCAATTTTCAAAATGAATTCAACTAATGATTTCTCAAATCCCAGTCCTACAAAAGAGGTTCTTGTAAAAGTTGGTATTCCATTGGCAGTGGCAATGGTAACAGGCAACCCTTTTTTAGGAATTATAACTGCAGTTAAGTGTGGTACATACGGGAAGGTGAATTAAAATGGATGACCTAAATTCAAGATCAACTCTTTCTAAATTATGCGTAGCTTATCTAAGCGACGCTTCTGAAGGAGGGTATAAATTGGTTTTCCCTGAAAGTACCCTATCTAGATTTCTTTCTGATGATGTACACCCTTATCGTGCGATGTGGAAAAAGATAAATAATTTCTATTTATCAATGAAATGGGATACTTTATGCGATCAATCATTGGAGTCAAAACTTAATTCTTATGGAGAGGATGGTTTTACTAATAATGAAGGGAAATTTATATCAGGAGAAGAAATTAAGAAATCAGTCAATAGGTGGAGAGACTATGGTTGGTTTGATTATGAAATGAAAAGAGATAAAAAAATTAAAAATTATGGTAAATATGCTTTACCTCCTCTCCTGTTACTTACTTTCGCCTTGTAAAAAAGGTTTTTTATTAGATTTTTAAAGATGAATAACTGGATCAATGAATCTACTTATAGTGGGAAACCCTTTATAAAGTGGATTGAACCTTATCAAAAAGAAAATGGCTCTTTTGTAAGAGGCCATTTTCGTACAAATCCTAATGAAACTTTTGCCGATAATCTCTCTAAAGATGTTGATAATGATGGAATTAATGGTTTTTTCGATTCTGATGCAGATGGAGACGGTATTTTTGAATCAATAGACATTAACAATGATGGTATAAGTGATTTTTTAACTATTGAAGGAGATAGCTTTTTGGAAGCTTTAAACTTTATTTTTTAAAATCAAAAATTAGACAAATTGTGCCAAAAACTTCTTGCCTTTAATTTTTTTGGATTTTCAAATATAGCTTTTCAAGTTCCTTATCGATTTCTTTTTTTAATTCACAAATCCTTCTCGTCTGACAACTTATTATTTCGCGATAAAGATTTACTTCCTTTTGATAACTAATAATGTGATTTCTTAGTCTGTCATTGCTAATTTCTTTTAGTTGAATATTTCTTAAATCTTGCCGAGCATTTATTTCACCGTAAATCTTTAATTCTTTTTTAAAGGTATTAATAAGTATTTGTAATTTCTCTGAATTTAAATCAGACATATTCCTAGAAATTATTTTTTCTATTAAATATTTGTTCTTAAAACCACTGCATGATTCCAATATTTATGATCTGATTACGATTTTTTAATTTGGAATCAAAAAAAATATCTAGAACAATAAGTATATGTCCTGTGAAGAATACTTCACTCAACTTACTTTTATATGACATTCCCAAGAAGAGGTAGAGTCAACTCAAATGGAAACTTTGACCGCAGATATGCAAGAGGTTTAGGAAGAACACCTCGTCAACAAAGGGCAGATTTATTTAGGTCTTATGCACCAAGAGTTCCAAGAGTGCCAAGAATCCCTGGATTACCTAATCCAAGATATTAGGATTTAGATAGAGTCAGCTTTGCTGGCTCTTTTCGAATTTTAAATTAAATTTTGATTCGAGTCCCTCTTAAGAAGTCTAAATTTATTTTCTTGCTTCAAATGAAAAAATATCTTATATCTGGCTTAGTTGATTCTTATCGGATAAAAGTAAATTTATTTGCAGCGTCACCAAGTTCTGCAATAAGTATTTTTAAACAAAAATATCCAAAAGCAGAAGATATTTTCGTAATACAGAATTTATTTAATAGAGGAAAATAATCTCTTTAATCCAGTCTTGTTTAGTTAAATTAAGAGTACTTAGCAGAGCCTTATTGGGTTTTAAAAACTTCGGAAACGGTGCGGAAACAAATGTCAAGTTATATATAAAAACTGTTGGTATAATTGATGTTATCGAAACCTTTCAAGACTAGAGCCTTAAACCACTCGACCACCCCTCCCAAGGGACTATTTATTTTTAGTCACAAAGCAACTATGGCAAAGTGAATAAAAAGCTTACAACAAGTTAATAACATTATTTAGAAAATAAACTTACTTTTTGCATAAAGAAAGCTAATGATATGAAGAATTATTTATTTGACTTTATTGATTTGAGGCTATCAATAGAGTTTGAAAATATATCACTAAAAATAGTTATTACAGGTCTTTCTTTTACTATTAAATTAACATTTATACTTTGGCCGGCTTTAATCAAATATTTGTTATTTTCTCTTGTTAAGAATTGACTATCAATATTTAAATAAACCGGGAATCTAGACTGCGGATTAAGATTATCTGCTGGCAAAACTTCATCTCCAATGTTTATAACTCTTCCCGACAAAGATCCAAATCTACTGAATGGATATGCATCAACTCTTATTTCTGCTTGCATCCCCTCTTTTACAAATCCAATGTCTGAATTTTTAACGAAAATTTTTGCTTCCAATTCGCCATCTGGGACAATTTTCATTAGGGTATCTCCTGCATTAGTGTAATATCCAGAGTTCTTAGGAATTAATTCAAAAACATTTCCATCTAATGGTGAAGTTATATTTGAATCTTTTATGCTTAT
>JAOIPS010000003.1 GCA_028141225.1 Prochlorococcus sp. AH-736-L23 | reverse complement strand
AATTTAAATTCAATTTCTAATTACCCTTTGTAAGGTGTTACGGGTATTTCAATTAGCTTTCCTTCTTGGAGATCAGATCTTTTCTCTTGTAATTTTTTGATGCATAAAGATACCCTTTTCTCCTTTTTGCAAAATCTTTTTATTTGGAAGTCAGTAAGTGAGAATGATTCATTACTTAATGAAAAAAAGGCTAATAAAAACATAGAAAAATTTAATACAAAATTCATTTGTTCTCTCCTGACTATTTTCTGATTTTCTTTAATTTAATTACTTTCTATTATAAATATCTATAATTTGTTTCAATTCATTTTTACTTAAGTCTGTTGAAATAAAAACTTCTTGGGCTGTTTTACCCTTTCTGGCTATTGCTTTATAACCGTTTATAGTTTTCACAGACAATCTGATTATCAATTTAGAAGATCTTCCCCTTGCTCTTGAAATAGCAGCTGGAGTTATTGTCTTAATATTAATGTCCTGTGCAAGCTTTTGGAGTATTGGAATTAGACCTTCTATATTTGTACTATGATTTAAAACTAATCTTCCCAATTTTGATTTATTTTTATTATATTTAGAAAAATTTGTTTCTGAGAAATTAACTTTAGATTTAAAATGAATAAAACTTTTGAAGTTCTGTTATATTTATATTAGTGATTTGAATTTAATGATCTTTCAAATAGGTTGGGCAGCACTAGCTGCGATTTTTACATTTTCGATTGCCATGGTTGTTTGGGGAAGAAATGGTGATGGTTCCATTGATATATGATTTCATTTTTAACTTATGAAGTCTTTTTAAGTAAATTTCTTATCCTAACATCGTTCGTTTTACTCATATTCATAACATTTGGTGTAATCTACATATCCTATATCTCTTGGAAAGATAAAAAAAGATTAAAAAAATAGATATTAATTTTAGTCTTTTTTCTTATCCTTAATTTTGAGTTCTTCAATTAATTCTTTTGCTTGCTCCATTTTTAATATAGTGCTTTTATAAATACTAATATCTTTTTCTGCTTTATTAGCAGATAAGTTTAATTTTTCAAAAATATCAGAAATCATCTTATTTGTCTTTGATTCATCTTTCTCATTAAGATCTTGGGCGTTTGAAATTAATATATATATCCCTAGGTTCAAAATCCTTGATGGATAAAGTTTAGAATTACTTTTTTCTATTAATAATTTCATAATATCTTTAAATGTTTTATCCTTAAATTCCTTTTGAGATTTTTGAGATATTTCATTAATTTCCTTTGCTTCAAAATTTGTAGAACTACATAAAGATTTAAAAAGTAGATCCAAGTGTTTTTCAGGTTTGTATCCTTTCATTAATTCTTTAAATGTTTCGGTGAGGCCGATACAAAAGAGATAATCTCGCGTAAATTCATTTTGATGGTTTAGAAGATTAAGTTCTACAAGCATCTCATCAACTATTCTTTTATATAAACCAGGAATGACGTAAGGGAATTTTTCATGAAATACCTTTTTGCTATCTGAAACAGTCAATTTTTCTTTCAATTTTTTATATGTAAACCTTAATAAGGTTAGCGTATGTTGACTCAATATCGTTAATATCTAATAAACAAATAAATATTATTATGATCCCTTTAGTATTAGAAGAATCTGGCGGTAGTGAAAGAGTCTTTGATATTTATTCGAGACTATTAAGAGAAAGGATAATCTTTTTGGGAGAACAAGTTACTAGTGAAACTGCTAATAGAATTGTTGCTCAATTATTGTTCCTTGAAGCAGAGGATCCAGATAAGGACATATATATGTACATAAATTCGCCAGGCGGATCAGTATATGATGGATTGGGTATCTTTGACACAATGCAGCATGTTAAGCCTGACATTCATACAGTTTGTGTAGGCCTTGCAGCTAGTATGGGTGCATTTTTGCTTGCGGCAGGTACTAAAGGTAAAAGAAGCAGCCTTAGACATTCAAGAATAATGATTCATCAACCTCTTGGAGGCGCTAGAGGACAAGCTAGTGATATAAGAATTCAAGCAGATGAAATTCTGTTCTTAAAAGAGCGACTTAATACTGAATTATCAGAGAGAACTGGAAAGGATTATGAGACTATCAAAGAGGATACTGATAGAGATTTTTATATGTCACCAAATGAAGCTGTTGAGTACGGTTTAATTGATTTGGTATTAGATAAGAAACCTATTAAAGTCTAACTTAATAATTGAGGCGTTCTTTCCTTCTGAGGAATTTTGGTGAATTTGGATAAAATACTTACAAATTCATCACCATCTAAAGTTTCTTTTTCGATTAATAGATCAACTATCTTATCCATAGCTTCTCTATTTTTGCTTACCAAATCGTAAGTTTCTTTATAACACTCCTTTACCATTACTCTTACACTTTCATCGATTTGTTTAGAGATTGAATCAGAAACTTCACTTCTAGTCATTAAATCTCTACCAACAAATATTTCTTGATTACCACTTTCTAAAGCTATCGGACCTAAATTACTCATTCCAAATCTGGTAACCATTTGACGCGCCATTGAAGCAACTTGTTGGAAATCACCTCCAGCTCCTGTTGTAATCTCACCTTTTCCAAAAACTACATCTTCAGCAGCTCTTCCTCCTAACGCACCCATTATTCTAGCTTTAAGTTGGGCCCTGCTAACAAGAGTTTGTTCATCGTCTGGGGTAAACCAAGTTAATCCTTTAGCCTGGCCTCTTGGAATGACGGTAACCTTTTGAACAGGATCATGTGCTTTCACGAGTGAGCCTATAAGAGCATGGCCAACTTCGTGATAAGCAATTAATCTTTTACTTCTTCCATCTGTTAAGGGAGAACCTTCCATTCCTGCGACAATCCTATCCACAGAGTCATCAATCTCTGAAATACTAATAGACTCTTTTCTTCTCCTAGCGGTTAATATGGCAGCCTCATTTAGTAAATTTGCTAAATCTGCTCCAGTAAACCCCGGTGTTCTTCTCGCAATGCTTTCAAGTGTTAAATCCTCTTGAAGTTTCTTATTCCTGGCATGAACTTCTAATATTGATAACCTGCCCTTGATATCAGGTGCGTCTACAGTTACTTGTCTATCAAATCGACCAGGTCTCATTAGAGCTGAATCTAGAACATCGGGCCTGTTTGTGGCAGCAATTATTATTATCCCACTATTACCTTCGAAACCATCCATTTCAGTGAGTAATTGGTTGAGAGTTTGTTCTCTCTCATCGTTGCCTCCACCAATACCTGCACCTCTTTGCCTCCCAACAGCATCGATTTCATCAATAAAAATTAAACAAGGACTATTCTCTTTAGCTCTTTTGAAAAGGTCTCTAACTCTGCTAGCACCGACACCAACAAACATTTCAACAAATTCAGACCCTGATAATGAGAAGAATGGAACGCCTGCTTCGCCTGCAATTGCTTTTGCTAAAAGTGTTTTACCAGTACCAGGAGGGCCAACTAATAAAACACCTTTAGGAATTCTTGCACCTACAGAAGTAAATTTTTCTGGTTTTTTTAGAAAAGTGACGACCTCTTGCAAATCTTGCTTTGCTTCGTTAACACCTGCAACATCATCGAAAACAACTCCTGTTTCAGCTTCCATTGCAAATCTTGCTTTTGTTTTTCCGAATTGCATTGCTTGGCCAGGACCTCCAGGCATGCCATTCGACCTTCTCGCTAACAAAATTAAACCTCCAATTAAGATTGCTGGGAAGAGTAAATTACCCAAAATTCCTAACGCAGGAGGGGCTGTTTTAACCGGATGAACATCAAAACTAATTCCCTCATTTTTTAAAATATTTATAAGTTCTGGAGTTAAGCCAGGAAGATCTACACGCAACCTTTGAACTTTATTATCTAAATCCGAATCTATTGTCTCTATAACTGCATTTCTGCCTCCTTCAAATATATCAACAGATGTAACCCTTCCTGAATTGATGTAATCTAAAAACCTCCCGTAACTAACTCTTGCTACTGCAGAATTTCTTGGTGCAACAGTCGTCCCATTAGATTTAAGTGAATCAACATTACTTGAAGATAAAAATTGGTAGGAAAGTGCTATTACTAAAAGTATAGGTAAAGCCCATAAAATTAATGTTTTAAATTTCTGATTCATTAATTTGTAGAAGTTATCTTTAAGATTGTAGAATGAATCAATGCATTTCGTTGATATTTTCTATAACTTTATGCTTATACTACTCATGAATGTATCCAATTTATAAATGAAATTTGAGATCAACGATAAGGTTAAGTTGATTGCGCCAGTCTCTTACTTGAAGACTTCAGATAATATGCCGATGTTAAGACCACCTGATCTAGTGGCAATTGATGAAATTGGGGAAATCCTATCAATCAAATCCCCAGACACTGTCGAAGTAAAGTTTAGAAGAGGTTCGTTTTTAATCGATATTGATAAGATTGAGAAAAATTAACTTAAAAGTTTTTCTTCCACTTATTAGAAATTTCTAAACATATTTTTTTATTTCCAGAAATACTCAGAAAAGGTTTTGAAAAATACTTATTAGTTAATTTAAGAATATCTAATGAAGATATTTCCTCTATTTTTGAATTTAAATAGCTCTCAGATATCGGCGAAATACCATAACTAATTAATTGTATCTTTCTCTGTAAAATTTCATCTACTGATTGATTCCCCAATAGAAAAGAACCTTTTAGTTTTTCTTTTGCTAAAAATATTTCAGCATCAGTCAACGGATTAAAAAGTAAATTGTTCCATAATGTTGATAAAAGTTCAAAAGCAAAAAGTGCTTGATTATTAGATACAGATAAATAAATTAAAAATGGGGCATTCCCGCTCCTGATAGGATAATAAACGCCTAAATCGTAAGTGATACCATGTTTTTCTCTAAAAAGTTTAAATAAAGCAGCGCTCATTCCATAAGATAAGTATGACTCCAAAACCTTAAGAGGTAGATATTCACTATTTCTTCGCGAGCAAGTTTGGTCCCCCATGATTATTATTGTTTGATTTGAATCATTATTATTTAAAACAAATCTTTTGTTAGGACTTAAATCGTGATTTATAGTTCTTGATTTTTCTTCTGAGGGTTTTTTTTCTGATGTTTCAATATTTACTCCATTTATTTCTAAATTATTTGAAATTAAATACTTATCTCGTCGTTTGAAATTTTTAAACTCGAGCAAAACATCTTCATAGGTAATATTTGAAACATCATTAGCATTGCCATTTGTATTAAAGGCATAAGGATGATTTGAGTAAACGATTCTTCTCCAGTTTTCAAAACAGATATTAAATGGATTCTCTTTGTCTTTTTTTATAATATTAATTGAGGATTTTTTTACCTTTTGAAACTCAATTTCTAAGAGATTTGGTTTATTAATTATCAAATCTAATAAAGGGAATAATTTGCTGAAATATTCATTAAGGGATTTAATACTTATTAAAATACCATCCTCAAATACTTCTTGATTTAATTCTGCTCCATAGGACTCAATATAATCCGAAAGAGTGAAATTATTAAAACCCTCACATCCTCTGGTAAGTAATGAACTGAGGATCTTGTTTATACCTTTTTTGCCAACACTATCCATATCACTGCCACCTTTAATCCAAACTGAAGCAGTAGAAAAATTCCTTTTTTTATTATTTACAAAATATCTTTTTAACATTTAACAGAGGATGCAACTAAAGTGAATTTTTCGCCACGGATATATTCTGTGATCTCTTTAAAGTTTTCCAAGTCATTCCAATATTTTAAGTGATTTTCTAAATTATTGATTGAAGATTTTCTTCCCCAAAGAAGTTCATTCCCAAAGAATGAAGAGAGTTGTGTAGATGTCTCTAAATTAAAAATATAGTTACTTTTCACAATATTTATTGCTTTTTTTATTTCATCCAAAGTCAAGGCTTTACAATTTGAGATCTCATCTATTGTTTTATTAATTTGCTTTTCTACTAAATCAACATCTTTGGACTCACAACTTGCTTCTATTATAAATAGTCCGCCTAATTCTCCAGCATTTACATCTACATATACCGATTCAACAAGATTACTATCTTCTTTTAAAATTTTTACTAATTTGCTGTTTCTTCCCACAGAGAGTATTGATGCTAATATCTCTAGCCCAATTATATTTTTTTGATCATTTAGGTTTGGGATAAACCAAGCCATAAATACTCTTGAAAACTCTAAATTATCAAACTTTATTGACTCTCTTCCATTCCTAATTTTTAAAGAAGGTTTATTTTTTAGATTTATTAAATTTGGACTTTTTTTAATGCCAGATAGATCACTTTTATCAATAATTTTATAAATTTCTTCAGAGAGATTCCCAGCAATTGCAATACAAATTTTTTCAGTAGTGTAATTTTTACTATGAAATTTTTCAAGGTCATTTATCTCTAAGTTTTTAATACTATGTTCAGTTCCCAGAATCGAATTGGCATAATTCGGACTTAACCAAACTCTTTTCAAAAAATAATTAAATAATCTTTCTTCAGGCTGATCATTTTGTTGTTTTATTTCATCAATTACTACCCCTTTTTCTTTAATAAATTCATCAGGATTAAAATCTGGAGCAACGACAATATTTGTCAAAAGAGCAAGTGATTCTCTAAAGTTATTGGGTGGAACTAAGACATGGTAATGTACATCATCATAACCTGTCGAAGCGTTACTTAATCCGCCTAGTGATTCGATTTTATGGTCAAACTCACCGGGCATTATTTTGTTAGATCCTTTAAAAATCATATGTTCTAGAAAATGAGCAGTGCCGTTTTTATTAACATCCTCAAATGAAGAACCTGCTTTGCACCAAATATCAATGCTTATAAGCGGTAATTCTTTATTATCCACAAACACACATCTAGTTTTGCTTGAATGGGTGTAGTAGTTGACATCTCCTACGTTCATCTAGGTTCTCTCTTTAAATTCTATTTTGATACTTTTTAGCCTTGTTGTCTGAATCTTTAACCAAAACAAAATTAGCTGACCCTCTTATTTTGGAGTTATTACAAAATATTAGAGAGCACAGATCCATGCTTGAAGACCTTAAAAGTATAAAAATTGATCCAAAACTAACTAATATAATATCTAAAGAAGTAGGCAAAGAACTCTATATTGAAAATGAATTTCATAAAGCAAGAGGATTTAGAAAGTTACATATTGAAGTCGCAGAATTTTCAAAGAATCTTAAAATATTACATTGCGTTTTTTTTCCTGATCCAAAGTTTGATATCCCAATTTTTGGGATGGATTTGGTAAAAATAAATGATAATGTTTCTGCTGCCATTGTTGATTTATCCCCGGCATCACAAAAACAAGGTCTGAAATACGAAAAATTACTTTCTGAAGTCGATAAAAGTTCATTTACCTCTTTGAGAGAGATTCCCAAATGGGGGGGGATTTTTTCCAATAATGTATTTTTTGCTTCCTTAAAAAGCAAATCTGAAAAAAATGATTTTTGTAGAGTTGTGGATCAGTATCTCTCTATTTTGATCAAATTAAGTAAGAAAGCTAAACCGGAATTTAATGAGGAAATTATCCAAGAGAGAACTGATTTTCAAAAAAATTATTGTGTTCAACAAATGAAAAATGAAAAGACTAGTATGGTACTCTTGAAATATTTTGATGAAAAATGGGTTAATAATTATATAAAAAAAGTACTCTTCGATTTTTAATGAAATTAAAAATATTAAAAAATTTATTTATTTATCTTTTATTATTTACACCTATATCTCTTGGTGTTATTTCCTGTTCTGGAAATAATAAATCTAGTTCAAAAATTAAAAATGAAATAAATTCAGATTTCATACCTCCTATTACAGCTGTTGCCGCACTAGGTCAACTTTCTCCTTCGGGAGAGATTAGGCAATTGGCAGCTCCAATAAGTCAGTTTGGCTCTTCCCCTCGAATTGTCGAAATTTTAGTAAATGAAGGAGATTTCGTAAAAAAAGGTGATATCCTTGCAATCTTTGAAAATGAAGAAAAATTAATCGCTGATCTTGAAAGAAATGAAAATCTAATTAATACTATTAATGAAGAAATTATTCTAAAGAAAGATCAAATTCAAAGGTATGAGACAGCCTTGAGCAAAGATGCGTATTCTTTTGTTGAGTTTTCAAAGAGAAAAGATGAATTATTAAAATTGCAAAAACAAAAAATAAACCTTATTGGAGATCAAAAAAATATCAAGATAGATCTATTTAATTCAAAACTAAGGAGTCCAATTGATGGTTTTATTCTTGGAATAAATACGAGAGTTGGTGAGAGACCTCAAAATGAAGGGATTTTGGATATTGGTTCTAGTCAAGAAATGGAAGCTTTGATAGAGGTTTATGAATCTGATATCAATAGAGTATTTATCTCTCAGAATGTTGAATTGAGCAGCGAGAATGGCGGATTTAAAAAAAATCTTAAGGGAGAGGTGATTAGGATTAGTCCTCAGGTAAAACAAAGAAAAGTTTTATCGACTGATCCAACAGGGGATGCTGATTCACGAATTATCGAGGTGCTAGTAAAACTAGATCAAGATTCTATAGATATAGTTCAAAAATATGCAGGAATGAAAGTGATTGCAAAATTTATTCCCTAATGAGTTTTTCTTTTTTAAAATTTAGAAAAATACCATTAGCTTGGTTGTTATTAACTAGGCAACCATTAAGGTTAGCCGTTGCCATAGCTGGAATCAGTTTTGCAGGTATTTTGATGTTTATGCAATTAGGTTTTAGAGATGGTTTATTTGACACGAGCGTAACTATTCATAAACTTCTAGATGCCGATCTTGTTTTGATAAGTCCCAGATCAAAAAGTTCTATAAGCATGAGTGGATTCCCAAAAAGAAGGTTAATTCAAACTCTCGCAGTAGAAGATGTTGAAAAAACTGCTCCGGTTAATCTAAATTATTTGCTTTGGAGGAATCCCGAAAATCTTAAAACTAGATCAATACTTGCATTAGGTTTTAATCCCTCCGATTCACTTCTTTTAGATGA
This sequence comes from Prochlorococcus sp. AH-736-L23, assembly GCA_028141225.1. GTDB lineage: Bacteria > Cyanobacteriota > Cyanobacteriia > PCC-6307 > Cyanobiaceae > Prochlorococcus_A. Next base: position 73,432 of record JAOIPS010000003.1, on the reverse strand, counting down.
GGGATTCTCAAAGAAAGCTTATAAATTGAGAAATCCATCAAGAGTTCTTTTTGACAAACTATCTAGACCTGAATTTGGACCGATTGAAGAATGGTTCTTATCTGAAAAAAAAGTTGAGACTGAGGTTGCTGGAAAAAGGGTAATTGTCGAGGGCCTTGTGGAGTTGGGACCATCCTTTGGTGCAGATGGTAATTTGATAACTAGTCGAGAAACCTTCTTAAGACTTTTTCCTGCTAATCCTCCTGGCAGTATAGAAATTGGTTTGGTAAAGCTAAAAAAAGGATCTGATCCTGAATTGATTTCAAGGATATTAAATAACTCACTCCCAAATGATGTTAGAGTTCTCACAAAAACACAATTTATAGAATTTGAAAAGAATTATTGGAAAAATAGTACTGCAATAGGTTTTATATTTAGCTTGGGAGCCTTGATGGGTTTTGTCGTAGGGTGCGTGGTCGTTTATCAAATTCTTTATAGTGACGTCACGGATCACCTCCCAGAGTATGCCACCTTGTTGGCAATGGGGTATAGACTTAAGTCCCTGTTCTTTGTTGTAGCAAGAGAGGGGTTTTTGTTGGCATTATTTGGTTATTTACCTGCTTATTTCTCTGGTCAAATACTTTACTCAGTTATAAGAAGTTCTACTAAACTCCCAATAATAATGGACGCAGATAAAACAATTTTAATTTTCGTATTAGTTTTAGTTATGTGTATGGGGTCCGCCTCTGTTGCGATGCGTAAATTAGTTGATGCTGATCCAGCTGAAATTTTTTAACAATTAAAGATAAATGGTTAAAGCTAATAAATCAAAAAATAATGTTAAAAACACTAAAACAGTCTCAATAAATAAATTGAGTCACTTTTACGGAAAAAAAGAGAATAAAAAACAAGTTCTTAATGACGTTAATTTAAATATTGATAAGGGAGAGTTGGTTCTTTTAAAAGGACCTTCAGGATGTGGTAAAACGACTCTCTTAACATTAATTGGTGCCTTGAGAACCTGCCAAAGTGGAGATTTAACTGTATTAAATAATCAGTTAAATGGAGCATCAAGGAAAACGCGTCAGATTCTTAGAAGAAGTATTGGAATGATTTTTCAAGGTCACAATCTCCTGAGATGTTTAACAGCAGAACAAAATGTCCAGATGGGCGCAGATTTAATAAAAGGTTTAACATATTTGCAAAGACGTGAAATAGCACGGAATTGGTTGTCAGCAGTAGGATTAGAAGAACATCATAAAAAGTTGCCTAATGACTTATCTGGTGGGCAGAAACAGAGAGTAGCTATTGCTCGAGCTTTATCTGCTAACCCAAAACTTTTATTAGCTGATGAGCCTACTTCTGCTTTAGATAGCGTCACAGGAAGAGAAATAGTAACTCTTTTAAGAAAACTAGCAAAAGAGCAAAATTGTTCTGTACTTATGGTGACGCATGATCCAAGAATTTCTGATATGGCTGATAGGATATTAAATATGGAGGATGGTAAAATATATAGTGCTCATAGTGAGCTAATATAATTAAAAGTTAAAAATTTCATGTCTAAGAGAAGGAATCTAAAAAAAGAAAAGCAGGAACGCAATCGAGCCTATGCTAGAAAATTTAAAAAAAGGAAATTAAGAACTGATGGAAGACCTGATGGAGGAAACGTTACAGGTACAGCAAATAATGGCGGTGCAGCTGATTAGGTAATATTCTTTATTTTTATTTTTTGGAGTTCAATATATTATGCATATTTAAGACATAATCATGAATGTAAGTATTGTTATACCGACTTACAATAGATTACCTATATTAGAGAAATGTCTCTTTGCGCTTGAGAATCAAAAATTAAATACAAATATTAGTAATTATGAAGTAATAGTAGTTGATGATGGATCAACTGATGGTACAACCTCATGGATAAATAAAAACAAAGCTAATCTTCCACACGTTGTTCTATTTCAGCAAGAACATGGAGGGCCTGCACTTGGAAGAAATCTGGGAGTAATTAAATCAAAATATGAAATTATTATATTCATTGATAGTGATCTTATTGTTTTAGATAATTTTATAAATTGCCACGTAGAAAAATTACTTGCCTCTTGGAGAAAAAATGATAAAAAATGTTTTACTTATGGCTCGGTAGTCAATACATCTAATTTTCTAAACCCTCAGAGTGAAAAACATAAAATAATGGATACTTCATTTGCTTATTTTGCTACGGGCAATGTTGCGATATCAAAAGAATTGATTTCAAGTGTAGGATTATTTGATACTTCTTTTAGTCTTTACGGTTGGGAGGATTTAGAACTTGGAGAAAGATTAAAAAAAATTGGGACAAAATTAATTAAATGTCCAAATGCAGTTGGTTTTCATTGGCATCCGCCTTTTAATTGCAAACAAATAGATTCTTTGATAGCTCAAGAAAAAGAGAGAGCAAAAATGGCTTTAGTGTTTTATAAGAAACATCCAAATTTAAGAGTTAGATTTATGATTCAATTAACTCCTCTTCATAATTTACTTTGGCAAATTCTTTGCTTGGGGGGACTAATCAGTGTTGATAGAATCCTTCCTTTATTAAGATTCCTAGTAAATATAAAAAAAAATAGACTTGCACTTGAGATCTTTAGGATCCCTCTAAATTTGATTTACATTAAACAATTAACCAAATCAAGATAAAAAACTTTTAGAAATACACATCACTTGCTAGAATCGTTGAAATTAAATCCGCACATCTGACAGTTTCGGGTGATTTATTTAAACTAATTCCCCGTCAGATGGAGGCTAACCCGAAACCCTTTTTAAATTATGGCTGTTGTATCACTATCAGAAATGATGGAAGCTGGTGCTCATTTTGGGCATCAAACTAGACGTTGGAACCCCAAGATGTCTAAGTATATATATTGCGCGAGAAATGGAGTTCACATTATTGATCTTGTGAAAACAGCATTGTGTATGAACAATGCGTATAAATGGACGAGAAATGCAGCAAAAAGTGGTAAACGTTTTCTATTTGTAGGTACAAAAAAACAAGCATCAGATGTAGTAGCTCAGGAAGCCACACGTTGTGGAGCTGCATATGTAAATCAAAGATGGCTTGGAGGGATGTTGACTAATTGGACAACAATGAAAGCAAGGATTGAAAGATTAAAGGATTTAGAAAGAATGGAAAGTAGTGGTTCAATAGCAATGAGACCTAAAAAAGAGGCTGCAGTTTTAAGGAGAGAACTTGAAAGATTACAAAAATACTTAGGTGGACTTAAGGGTATGAGAAGATTACCAGATGTAGTTGTATTGGTTGATCAGAGAAGAGAATCTAATGCAGTTTTAGAAGCTAGAAAATTAGATATCTCATTAGTTTCAATGTTGGATACAAATTGTGATCCGGATTTGTGTGAAGTTCCAATTCCTTGTAACGATGATGCCGTTAGATCTGTGCAACTTATTTTGGGAAGGCTTGCAGATGCCATAAATGAGGGTAGAAAGGGCTCTAATGCCGAAAGAAAAAATTAAATTCCAATTTAAAACTTACTATTCACTTTTATTTATTACTTCAAATGGGAAACATTACAGCAAAACTTGTAAAAGATCTTAGAGACAAAACTGGTGCAGGAATGATGGACTGCAAAAAAGCTCTCAACGAAACTGAAGGAGATCTAGATAAAGCTTTGGAATGGTTAAGAAAGAAAGGCATAGCGAGTGCCGAAAAGAAATCGGGAAGAGTAGCGGCCGAAGGGTCAATAGGTAGTTATATACATACTGGATCAAGAGTCGGAGTTTTACTAGAGTTAAATTGTGAAACTGATTTCGTCGCTAGAGGTGATATTTTTCAATCTCTGTTGAAGGATGTCTCAATGCAAGTAGCAGCATGCCCAAATGTTGAGTATGTATCAATCGATGAAATACCAGAAGATGTTGTGGAAAAAGAAAAGCAGATTGAAATGGGCAGGGATGATTTGTCAGGGAAACCAGAACAGATTAAAGAAAAAATAGTTGAAGGGAGAATAGCAAAAAGACTTAATGAGCTTGTTTTGCTTTCACAACCTTATATTAAAGATAGTTCTCTAACTGTTGAGGATCTTGTTAAACAAGCAGCTGCAAAAATTGGAGAAAATATTAAAGTAAGACGCTTTACAAGATATACATTGGGTGAAGGTATCGAAAAAAATCAGATGGACTTTGCTGAAGAGGTTGCATCAATGCAAACAAACTAGTCACTTGAATGATTTGAAAAATTTAAACAATTACATAGATATAGATAAAATTAATTCTCAATTAGAGAAAGCAGACATACAAAAAAGAATATTAACTAGAAATATCTATAGGGAATACGAACTTTATCTTAATCTAGTAAGAGATCTACTTTTTATCTCTGCAGAAAAAGGCCTTAATCAAATATATAGTTATCCAACAATTAAAGATAATTTCTTAAATGAAAATGAATTCTGTAGTCTTTTTGAAAAAAAAATATGTAAATTAATATTTACGAATTTGCCCTTTTTAACAGTAGAACAATTAAAAATAAATGAAATTGAAAAAAATATAAATAAGGAATTTAATTTTAATATTTTTGATAGTTCCACAAAAAAAAAGGATGATCAAAAAGAAAAATTTCAATATGAAGATTTTTTTCAATTAAAAGAACCCACTCAGTTCGAGATAAGTAAAGACTTTTCAAATGCTTCTGAATATTATCAAGCTCATAATTATGAAAAATTCGCATCACTTAATTTAGATAATAAAGACCATAATAATTATTTATCTAAAAACAATTTTTTTGAAAATTTAGGAGTTGAAAAACAATTTATTTCCTCCCTACTTGAGTTAATAGGAGAAGAAAAGGTGCAAAAGCTAAGACATCCAGAAAAAGAAAATATCAATCAAATGAATAATTTACAAAAAAATCAGATTCTTAATGATCTTGATTTAATAGACAAGTCATTAGAAAATTTACTATTGAATCTTTCATATGATATTAACCAAGAATTATTTAAGGCAAATCTAATAAAAAAAATGATATCTAAAGATTCCTTTAATTACTTAGTCAGTAAAAATTTTATGATAAAACATCCATATCCTTTTGTTATTAGTTTCGAATTAAACTTAGATCGGTCATCATTAATCGGCAATAATTTTCCAAGCATTATTTTCTTAAATATATCTACTGTTGAGTTGGAGTTTAAAAATTTAAATCTTTCTATTCAAAGGAACAAAATAAATGAGCTAAAAAATCAATTTCAGCGTTTGATTAAAAAAGAGATATATTGGAAGCAAAAAGAAATAACTTTGAATAAAATACGTTGAAAAAATAATTCTTTTTTCAAATGTGACTATTAGCAAGAATAATAATAAATTAATAAAAGATTGGATAAGACCTCTTCAAAAATCTCTTACTATTGAAACTGAAAATAAATTTATTAATACTTTAGGAAGAGAGAAGTACTTTAATGATTATTTGCATGAATCATTAAAAAAAATAGATAATCTAAATCTCTCAGACGAATATTTAAGGATATTTTATGAATTTTCTAAAAAATATCATGAATACAATAAATTAGATGAAAATCAAAGAAAAAGGTTAATTATAGATACAAGAAAAAATCTTTATAAACTAGGAAAAACTCTAGAAATAGAGAGTTCTTATCATATTAATAATAATGTTTTTCTGAATAAGGCTGATTCAAGTTTGTCTGTTGATTCAGATATTTCATTTATAAAAAATGTAGGAAAAATTTATAAAAATAAGCTTAATGAATTAGGGATATTTCATATAAAAGATCTAATTAATTATTTCCCACGAACATATCTTGACTATACGAATAGAGTCAAGATAATAAATTTAAAACCAGAGAATTTATATACGTGCATTGCAAACGTTAAAAGATTTTATATTCATAAAAGTAAAAAAAATAGTAATTTATCAATAATGAACATTGTAGTTTCTGATGAAACGTCTTCAATAAAGGTTACAAAATTTTTTTTAGGAAGAAGATTTAGATCTTACTCCTTCTTCGCATCTCAAAAATCTTTGTATATTCCTGGAACCAAATTAGCAATTTCCGGTAAGGTTAAATTGACAGAGTATGGCAAAACTTTTGTAGATCCGCAGATTGAAATTCTTAAGGATAACAATGATAATTTTAATTTCTCAGGCAAAATATTACCCTTGTATTCATTAGGTGAAGCTCTATCAAATATGAGTTTTATAAAACTTATGAAAAAGGTACTAATTTATGCCAAGCAATATCCAGAAATTTTAAATAAAAAGCAACTTGATTCATTATCTTTACTATCAAAAGGAGAGTCGTTGATTAATATTCATTTCCCACCAACTCAACAGGCACTTATTGAGTCAAAAAAACGTTTGGTTTTTGATGAGTTATTCCTACTTCAAATAAAGTTCCTACTTAGAAAAAAAAAGACTAATAAAAATGTAACTTCCCAACAATTATCTCAAAAGAAATCTTTATTAAAAGAATTTTTAAATACTTTTCCTTTTGAATTAACAAAATCTCAAGAAAATGTTTTAAATGAAATTAAGAAAGATTTATCTAATCCCGTACCAATGTCTAGATTGCTTCAGGGAGATGTGGGAAGCGGTAAAACTATAATTGCGATAGCGTCTCTTTTACTTGTCATTGAAAAAAACCTCCAAGGTGCATTTATGGTCCCAACTGAGGTATTGGCAGAACAGCATTATAAAAATTTATTAAAGTATTTGAATCCTCTTTTAGTTTCTGTTGAACTACTTACTGGGAATACTCCACAAAAAAAGAGAAAAGAAATTTTCTCTAATTTGAACAATGGATTAGTTGATATCCTCGTAGGTACTCATGCATTATTTGAGGATAAAGTCATCTTTAATGCATTAGGCATGGTTGTAATTGATGAACAACATAGATTTGGAGTTACTCAAAGAAATAGATTACTAAATAAAGGAGAAAATACTAACTTGTTATCAATGACAGCAACACCAATTCCAAGAACTCTTGCGCTTTCTATTTATGGTGATTTAGATGTGAGTCAAATTACAGAACTCCCTCCTGGGAGAGTTCCCATAACAACAAAAATAATTTCAGAAGATGATTTAACTAACTTATTTAAGATTGTTGAAGATGAGATCAACAAGGGAAAGCAAGCTTATGTGATTTTGCCACTTATAGAAGATTCAGAAAAAATGAATTTAAGCTCCGCAAAGAAAACATTCAAACATTTATCAGAAGAGGTCTTTTTTAACAAAAAAGTTGGATTATTACATGGCAAATTAAGTTCACAAGAAAAGAATGAAGTAATTAATTCTTTTTTAAAGAATGAAATTAATATATTGGTTTCAACCACAGTAATTGAGGTTGGTATTGATGTGCCTAACGCCACAATCATGATTATTTATAATTCGGACAGATTTGGATTGTCCCAGCTACATCAATTAAGGGGGAGAGTTGGTAGAGGATCAACAAAATCTTTTTGTTATCTGGTAACCTCCGATAAAAATGGATTAGAAAATAAACGACTTTGTGTTTTGCAAAAATCTAATGATGGCTTTTATATTGCTGAAAAAGACTTGGAGCTTAGAGGACCAGGCCAGATTTTAGGATATAGACAATCCGGATTGCCTGATTTTGTACTAGATAATTTACCTAACAATAAATTTCTTATTGATAAGGCTCGTGAAGAGGCTATTAAGATTGTTAGTGATGATCCTGATTTAAAAGAAAATATTGTTTTAAGGAATATACTTATTGATAATTCTGATAATAAATTCATTCATGATTTCTTAAATTGAAAACTATCATTGTAATTTTTGATTTATATGTCACCATAAATTAATTGCAAATTTCAATTGAAAATTTGGAATAAAATACCAATTAAAGATAATGGAGATAAATTAATAGCTATACCTAGCTGCCTAAAGTTTTTAGATCCCCACCCTTACTTTCATTTAGGAGCACCTTACAAAGATAAAACTTCTATTTGGAAATTAAGAGAGGAGGTTGTAAATAGATTAGTAAAAGTAAATGATTATTTGATATCAAAGAGTAGTTTTAACCTTTTAATTTATGACAGTTGGCGACCTTTAGAAGTCCAGGAATTTATGTTTAAAAGATCATTTTTATTAGAGTGTGAAAAATCTGATATTGATATTTCTTTTGAAAATATAAAATCTTATCCATCTATTTTAAAAAAAGTTGAAAAATTTTGGGCATTTCCTTCTCATGACACTAGGTGCCCTCCCCCTCATTCAACTGGGGGTGCATTGGATGTTTGTTTATCAGATAAAGACGGAAATCTTGTTGAAATGGGAAGCATGGTTGATCAAATGGACGAGACCTCAAATCCTTATTTTTATGCAAACATGAAGAATGAAGGAGCAATTGTTTGGAATAGTAGGAGAAATTTATTAAGGGAAATTATGACTAAATTCGGATTTTCTCAACATCCTAATGAATGGTGGCATTTTAGTTATGGTGATCAATTATGGGCTTGGAAAAATAAAAAAGCAAATGCCCTCTATGGAAAAATTTAAATTCTATTGATTTTCATTTAGTAAATTTAATATATAATTTTCATCTTGAGTATTTATAAAATCTCCGAAATCCAAATCCAAATTACTCTTCCAATCATCAAATAATGGCTGAAGAGTTTTTTCTAAATCGTTAAGTTCCATTCTTTGTAAAAAAGGTTTAGCAAGCCTTTGTAGATTTTTACTTCCCCCCAACCATAATTGGTATTTGTTTTGGCCACTTCCAACGAGTGCTAATTCGGCCATATAAGGCCTTGTACATCCATTCGGACATCCTGTCATTCTGAATAATATTGTCTTTTGTATTTTTAGATCTAATAGTAAATTTTCAATCCTTTTTAGTACATCAGGTAATATTCTTTCAGCTTCAGTCATAGCAAGACCACAAAGTGGTAAAGCAGGACAAGCTAAAGCGTGCCTTTGTATTTCATTAATGTTTTCTAAATTTACGTATCCAATTTTTGATAGAGATTTTTGAATTTCACCTTTGTTTTTATTGGGGATATTGCAAAGTAAAATATCTTGATTAGGTGTGAGTCTTAAATCTAAATTATATTTTTTAACAATACTTCTGATGGTATTCTTCTTCTCTCCAGATAATCTGCCTGATAATAATGGTAAACCTACGAAATGTGAGGTTTTACTTTGTTTATGCCAACCTAGGTAATCAATAAGAACCTTATCAGGTTCTTTTCTAATTTTTTTTATTTCTTTTTTGAAATACTTATCAGAAAGTATCTTTTTGAACCATTTAATACCTTTTCTATGAAGAAGATATTTCATTCTCGAATTTTTTCTTGATTTTCTATCACCATAATCTCTTTGAATAGCCACAATACTTTGTATTAATTCATAGACATCAGGTTCTTCAACATATCCAAGTGGATCTGCAATTCTGGCAAAGGTCTCCTCATTATTATGTGTGCGACCCATACCACCTCCAACATAGAAGTTGCATCCTTCTAAGTTTCCATCTTTAGAAGTAAAGGCAACTATTCCTATGTCATTGGTAAGAAGATCAACAGAATTGTCCCCAGGAACTGTCACGGCACATTTGAATTTTCTCGGTAAATAAGTTGAACCATATAGAGGCTCATCTTTTATTCCACTAAAAACATTATCTTTGAATTGGAGCTTCCTAATTGCTTCAATATCTTCATCAGGCTTTATGGTGTACTCTAAATCTCCATCAGCCCAAAGCTCTAAAAAAGTGCCTTGGCCAGCCATTGGGGTGAGAAGATCTGCAACTTTTTTTGCCAATGCTCTTGCAATATTATAGTCTGGCGAATCAAATGGAGCCGCAGGGGCCATAACATTTCTATTAATGTCTCCACATGCAGCTAATGTGGAGCCCATTGAATTTACAATTGTTTGTATTACTTCCTTAAGGTTCTCCTTTCTTATTCCATGCATTTGAAAGGCTTGTCTTGTAGTGGCCCTAAGTGTTCCATTACCTAGTTTGTCAGATAATTCATCTAATGCTAAAAATAATTTCCCAGGGACTTCACCGCCCGGATTTCTTAACCTAAGCATCATTTGCCAATCTTTGCTTTTGCCCGGCCTTCTATTTTCCCTGTTATCTTGTTGATAACTACCATGAAATTTTAATAGCTGAACTGCATCATTAGTAAAATGATCACTTTCATTTCCTAATTCTGTAGCAAGTGGCTCCTTAAGAAATTGGCTACTTTTTTTAAAATTTTCAAATTTGGAGACTTCTAGTCCATTTGCTAAACAAACAGCCTCTTCATTTGCAGAATCTTTTTTCTTTTTTACTTTCTCAACCTTGATCAAAGGACCAAAACATATCTCTTTTTATACATTAGCGAAAAGCTTATTTAACTGGTAGTAAATTATAGTAAGTGAAGTCATATTTTTTTCTTGTCTAAATATTTACTTGAGATAGGAACAGAAGAGTTGCCCGCAAAATTTTCTCATTCTGTTCTAGAGCAATTTAAATCTCTAATAGAATTTGAATTGGATAAAAAGTTAATCAAATTCGAACAAATAGTTGTTACCTCCACACCAAGGAGGATAGTTCTAATTCTCGAAGGTTTAGTTGATTATGCAGAAGATAAGATAATAGAAAGAAAAGGGCCTAAAGCAAATTTAGCCTATTTAAATGGATGTCCTACTAATGCTGCTTTAGGATTTGCTAATAGTCTAGATATAGATGTAGGTGAGCTAGAAATAAAAAACACGGAAAAGGGAGATTTTGTATTTGGAAAGAAAATTGAGAAAGGAATATCAACAAAAATTTCTTTGTCTTCGATTATCCCAAAATTAGTAAAGAGTCTTCAAGGTCCTCGATTTATGAAATGGGGGGGTGGGAACATAAAATTTTCAAGGCCTATTAGATGGATTGCCTCTATTTATAATGATGAAATTCTTGATTTTGAATTTGATGAATGTGATCCAAAAATCAAAATAAGTAATAAAACAAAAAGTCATAGGTTAATCAATGAAGTATTAGAAGTTCAGAATCCTGATGATTTTTTTGAATTATTGAAACGAAATAGAGTAATAGCTATTCGAAAAGAAAGAAAAGAAAAAATTGAAAGTTTAATAAATCAGGCATCTAAATCTTTAAATCTGAAACCTGATCTATCAGAAGGATTACTAAATGAACTAACTGATTTAGTTGAATGGCCAGACTTAATTATTGGCAAATTTAGTAATGAATTTCTTGATCTTCCGGTTGAAGTTCTCTCAACAGTCATGAAAATTCATCAGAGATACGTTCCTCTTTTATTTAAAAACGAAAGTTTTTCTAAACTAGATTTAAGCTCTGAAAAAAGTATTAGTACAACTTTCTGCGTTATTTCAAATGGTCTTGAAGAATCAAATAATAATATTGCCAAAGGTAATGAGAAAGTATTAAGGGCAAGGTTTTCAGATGCAAAGTTTTTCGTAGAAAGTGACAAAAAAGTTGCTTCAATCGAAAGAAATGAAAAGCTTAAATCTGTTTCATATTTAAAAGGACTTGGAAATATATTTCAGAGGGTAGAAAGGATAGAGGAAGTTACTAAAAAAATTCTTAAATTTTTAAATGATAAGTCTTTAGAAGAAAAAAAAATAATAGAAGCTGCTAAATACTGTAAAAACGACTTATGTAGCGAAATTGTTTTCGAATTCCCTGAGCTGCAAGGAATAATGGGTGGTAAATATCTTAAATATGAGGGGTTTAATGAGGATGTTTGCTTGGCTGTCGCTGAACATTATTTGCCTTCTTTTTATAAAGATGCTTTGCCCTCCACAAAATATGGTGCAATAGTTTCCATAGCAGATAAGGTCGAAACTTTAATAAGTATATTTATTTCTGGTAAACGTCCTAGTGGATCATCTGATCCTTATGCTTTAAGAAGAAATTTGAATGGAGTGATTAAAATAATTTGGGATTATGAACTTGATTTACCTTTAGATAAATTATTCAACGAACTTATTGATTTTTGGGAAATCGTATTTCCGAATTTAAACTTCTCAAGAGAAACAGTATTTAATGATTTAAATGAATTTTTAGTTCAAAGAATTGTTAATCATCTAGAAGAAATATCACTAAGCAAAGAATTAATAAAGGCTGTTTGCTCTTCTGATAAATTATCTCAAAAAAGAGTATTGAATATTGTTGATCTTAAAAATAGGATTTACTCTATTGTCAATTTTAACGAAAAGGATAATTTTGTTGAAATCCAGAAGGTAATTACTAGGGTAAGCAAATTAGCAAATAAAAGTGATATTTCAAGAGACGTTCTCTCAACAAGAGATTATGTAAACACAAAACTTTTTGAAAAAGATTGTGAATTCAAAGTTTTTGAATTTATTGGAGAATTAGAAAAACTTTTTTCAGAAGGTTATTGCAATTATTTGGAACTTCTAAATTTGTTTGAGATTAATGTCAACACTATCGAGGATTTATTTGATAATGAAAAGGGAGTCCTAATAATGTCAGAGGATTTAAAAATAAGAAATAATAGACTCAATTTGTTGAGCTTAATTAGAAATTATTCTCTAAAAATTGCCGACTTTACACTTTTGAACTCTTAACTTTAATTCCTCCCTTTATTGAATAATTTTCTAGCATTTTTTCTACTTCTTTATTTTCCCTAACAGCACTATCCACGGGTTTATATTTTAAAGGCGCTAGGGCTTTCCCTCTTAAAATTGAACCAAGTGTAAGCATAGTAATTTTAAGTTGTTGTAATGGTTTCATAGAGACAACTTTTTTGTATAAATAACTATCAAAAGTAAGTCTTTGTACATCCATGTCATCACACATTTCAACAAATGCTTCTCTTGCAGAATCATTTCTGTAGAAAATATTTTGAAGGATTTCTAGCACCTTATAAGTTGTGCCATATTTTTTGTCCCATTTTTTAAGATAGTTTTTTAAATCTTTCTCTGATGGAATTACTTGACCGTTTTTTGATGCTTCAACAATTTCTTCAGCACACATTCTTCCGCTTTTTGCAGCAAAATAAATACCCTCTCCAGAACTTTTTGTAACATAACCAGCTGCATCACCAACCAATGCCATTCTCCCAACTACTCTTCTTGGCCTTGGATGCTCAGGGATGGTGTGAGCTTCTACTTTTATTACTTCACCATTAACAAGTCTTTTCTTTGCTCTATTTCTTACACCTTCTTGAAGCCCTTTAATTAATGACTGATTCTTTTGCATGGTTCCAGTGCCCACAGCAACATGATCATATTTAGGGAATACCCACCCATAAAAATCAGGAGAAACATCAGTTCCGACATACATTTCAGCAAGATCTTCGTAGTAACTCATTTCTTCCTTAGGCAATTTGATTCTCTCCTGAAATGCTATGGCAACTTTGTAATCTCCTGCGTCCATTGCTTTTGCGACTCTGCTGTTGGCTCCATCAGCTCCGATCAAAAGATCAACAGTAAGCTCTTTGAGTTCCCCTTTTTTATCTCCATTCGTAAAATCTGAGTAGGAAAGCTTATATGGCCCTTGATTATTATCGCCAGTATCAATAGAAGTAACTAATCCATTTATTAGTGTAGCGCCAAGATCTGATGCTCTGTTTCGCATAAAGGCATCCATAACTTCTCTTCTACACATCCCAATAAATTCATTATCACTTTTCCCATAAACTCTATCTAAACTGATATCTACTTCTCTATTTGATGGAGATATCATTCTCATATGTCTTACTTTTCTATCAATAATTGACTCAGGTAAATCAAATTCTTCGACCATGCAAAGTGGAATCGCTCCACCACATGGTTTTGCATTATCTAATTTCCTCTCGAAGAGCCAAGTTTTTATTCCAGCTTTAGCAAGTATTTCTGCAGCACATGAACCACTTGGACCTCCACCAATAACCGCTACCCTCAACATATGAAAAAAAATAATACTGTATATAAAAACTACATCTTTTTTGCTTATAAAAGTGCATTTCGTAAAATAATAGTTAATATCGAAATATGTTTTCCAGCTTCACATATAAATATTGGAACAAAACAAAGATTTAAGTCAAGTTGATATACCTCCAGCCAAAAGAATCTACTTAAATAATTCCAACTCAATATTATTTAAAAAATTATTAATAGTTTCTCCATTTCTTTGTCTCCTTTTTTCTCTCCTTGTTTTGCGATTAATTAGAAATATAGAAATAGGATCTCTTGGCAATATCAATTTTCAAGCTCAGATAAATCATGACCATAGAATTTTAGGCCATTTACCCTATGCGGAAATTCCTAAGGAGAAACTAGTTTTAATTGAGCCCAATATTCAAGTTCATATTGATATGCGTGATTCTTTGTTAGAGATGAGAGATGAAGCAAAAAAGAATGGGATATACTTAGTTTTCTTAAGTGGTTATAGATCAATAAATTTGCAAAACGAAATCTTCTATTCTCTTAAATCACTTAGAAATCAGGAAGCTGTAGAAAGAGCAAGAGTTTCAGCTCCACCTGGATATTCTGAACATAGTACTGGTTTTGCAATTGATATTGGTGACGCTACTCAAAGAGAAACAGACTTTGAGACCGAATTCGAAAATACTGACGCTTTTAGATGGTTAATTAAGAATGCAGCTAAATTTCATTTTAAGTTATCGTTCACCAAAGATAATAAATTTATAGATTATGAACCTTGGCATTGGAGATATGAGGGTTCAATTGAAGCTTTAAAAATTTTTGAAAGTTCAAATAGAAAATCATAAACCTAATTAATTAATTAAATTATTCAATATGATTATTTTTTTCAAAGTATTAAAGAGAAAATTCTCATAATAAGCATTCTTTGAGTTAGCCTTATTAAAGTTAATCTACTATGTTATTTAGATTTATAAATGTCATCATTGATAAAAGAAATTAGGAATGTTGCAATTATTGCCCACGTAGATCATGGCAAAACAACTCTTGTAGACGCGTTGTTATCTCAGTCAGGAATATTTAGAGACAATGAAGTTATTCCTACATGCGTAATGGATTCGAATGATCTTGAAAGAGAAAGGGGGATAACAATTCTCTCAAAAAATACTGCAGTTAACTATAAAGATACCAGAATTAACATTATAGATACACCTGGACATGCTGATTTTGGAGGAGAAGTTGAGAGGGTTTTGGGAATGGTCGATGGTTGTCTGCTTATAGTTGATGCAAATGAGGGACCTATGCCTCAAACAAGATTTGTTTTGAAAAAAGCATTAGAAAAAGGACTTAGGCCTATCGTTTTCGTAAATAAAATTGATAGACCACGAGTAGTACCAGAAATAGCAATTGATAAGGTCCTTGATTTGTTTTTGGAATTAGGAGCAGATGATGATCAATGTGATTTCCCTTATCTTTTTGGGAGTGGCTTATCAGGTTTTGCAAAAGAAGAGATGGAATCTGATAGTGACAATATGATGCCTCTTTTTGAGGCTATTATAAGACACGTCCCTCCTCCAGTAGGTGACTCTAATAAGCCTCTTCAGCTACAAATAACTACTTTAGACTATTCTGATTTCTTGGGCAGAATAGTAATTGGAAAGATCCACAATGGGACTATAAAAAATGGCCAACAGGCTAGTTTAATTAAAGAAAACGGAAAAACTATTAAAAGTAAGGTTAGTAAGCTTTTAGGATTTGAAGGATTACAAAGAATTGATATAAATGAAGCATTCGCAGGAGATATCGTTGCCGTTTCTGGTTTCGATGACGTCAATATTGGTGAGACCATAGCATGTCCAGAATCTCCCCATCCACTTCCATTAATCAAAGTTGATGAACCCACCTTAAATATGACTTTTGTTGTAAACGATTCTCCATTTGCAGGTAAAGAAGGGAAATTTGTTACTAGTAGACAATTAAAAAATAGATTGGAAAGGGAACTTTTAACAAATGTTGCACTAAGGGTCCAAGAAACTGATTCTCCTGATAGGTTTTCAGTCTCAGGAAGAGGAGAGTTACATTTAGGAATTTTAATTGAAACTATGAGAAGAGAAGGGTTTGAGTTCCAAATCTCGCAACCTCAAGTAATTTTTAGAGAAATCGATAATGTTGAATGTGAGCCTATAGAGACTTTGGTCCTTGATGTGCCTGAAGTATCCGTTGGTTCTTGTATAGAAAAACTTGGATCTAGAAAGGCAGAGATGAAAAATATGCAGACAAGTTCAGATGGGAGAACTCAATTAGAGTTTCTTGTACCATCAAGAGGTCTAATTGGATTTCGTGGTGAATTTGTTAGGATAACAAGAGGTGAGGGCATCATGAGTCACTCATTTTATGAATATAAACCTAAAACAGGAGATTTTGAAACTAGAAGAAATGGAGTCCTTATAGCTTTTGAGGAAGGTGTGGCCACATTTTATGCATTAAAGAATGCTGAGGATAGGGGAGTCTATTTTATTAAACCTGGAGTTAAAGTTTATAAGGGGATGATCATTGGGGAGAATAATCGACCTCAAGATCTTGAATTGAATATATGTAAAACTAAGCAATTGACTAATATGAGGTCTGCAGGGGCAGAAGAACTTGATACTTTGCAGTCACCTGTTGATATTACCCTTGAAAGAGCACTCGAGTATATTGGCCCAGATGAAATGCTAGAGGTAACACCTGATTCAATAAGAATGAGAAAAATATATAAAAAGAAAAAAAATTAGTTTCATGAACGAAGAAAGTACAAAAAGTTTAAAGGATTCTCTTTTTACGGCTTTAAATCTCTTTAATAATCATGAATGGTATGAGGCCCATGATGCTTTTGAAGAAATATGGAATTCCGTTGATGGTGATGAAAGACAAGTTATCCAGGGAATTTTACAAGTATCTGTTTCTCAGTTTCACTTAAGTAAGGGGAATTTAAATGGAGCTACTATTTTGCTCGGAGAGGGTTTAGGTAGAATAAAAACTAGAACAAACATTAATCTAGGAATTGATCTTGAATCCTTCTGCAAATGTTTGGAAAATTTATTGAGGAAATTACAATATAAAGAGCTACTAAATGAGAACGATAAGCCTTTTTTGAAACCTCTTTGATGAATATGAATATATCTTTATCTTCAATTAAATTATTATTTTCTATTTCATTTTTTTTTAAAGAAAACAACAAAACTAATCGATCTCAAGGAAAATGTACCTAAAAATCAATAATGTATCTCTTTCAATTAAAGGAAGATCAATCTTAAATGATGTATCCGTAACTGTAAATCCAGGGGAAGTTGTAGGTTTAATGGGACCTAACGGAGCTGGTAAAACTACTACTTTTAACCTTGCAGTTGGGAATATAAAGCCTGATAAAGGTGAAATTTTTATGAATGGTAAAAATATAACCAATCTTCCTCTCCCAATAAGATCAAGACTTGGGCTGGGTTATTTAACTCAGGAAGCGAGTATATTTAGAGACCTCACTGTTAAGGATAATATAGATTTGGCGTTGCAAAATTCGTCTTATAGTAGAGCGGTAATTAGAAATAGAAGAGAACAATTAATTAATGAATTTAATTTGAATAATTTTGTAGATAATTATGGTTATCAACTTTCAGGAGGAGAGAGGAGGAGGTGCGAAATAGCCAGGGCCCTTACTGTGGGTAGGAAAGGACCTAAATATTTGTTATTAGACGAACCGTTTGCTGGGATCGATCCTCTAGCTGTTAATGATTTAAAGAAACTAATTCTTAGATTAAGTAGTGACGGGGTGGGGATTCTTATTACAGACCATAATGTAAGGGAAACCCTTTTAATTACAAACAAATCATATGTATTAAGTGAGGGAAAAATCTTAGCTAACGGATCATCAAGTGAATTAGCTGGCAATCCAATAGTGAAGAAATATTATTTAGGAGATAATTTTAAACTTTGAAATGCTTTTACAAAATAAATTAAAACTTTATTATTAAAGATTTACTCAAATAGGTATGATTTAAATTATTATTTGTTTGTCATAAAATTTAAAAAATAGATAAATTTTCTTGGATGATACTAGATAATCTTTTTAAAAATTTAATATATGACCCAGTTTCCGTCCTGGGTCTATTAGTCTTTTATTTTTTATTAGTTAACTTACCCATATCATTAGTTGCAGTTTTTAAAAAAAAGTCTTCTTTCACCGTGAGACTCCTAACGATCTTAGTGAATTTATTCATATCTTTACAATTACTTTTTAGGTGGTCAATTTCTGGACACTTTCCTATTAGCAATTTATATGAATCTCTTTATTTTCTTACTTGGGGGATCACAATGGGACAACTATTGATTGAAAGGGAATATCAATCTCCAATAATTCCCTCAATTGCCATACCTATTGAGTTACTAACTGTGGCCTTTGCCTGCTTTGTGTTGCCTGACGATTTGAAAGTATCATCCAACTTGGTTCCAGCTTTAAGATCTAGTTGGTTAATTATGCATGTTAGTGTTGTAATGCTTAGTTATGCTGCATTAATAATAGGTTCTTTACTTTCAGTTTCAGTTTTGTTCGTTAATAAAAATATTCCGCTTCAAATCAGAAGTAGTTCGACAGGTGTTGGAGGGTTTAAAATTTCTAATAACCATCCTTTAAATGATTTAGTTGAATCTATTGAATTTTCTCATTCAGAAGAATTAGATACATTAAGTTATCGCTCTATATTAATAGGCTTTGTTCTTTTGACTCTTGGTTTAATTTCAGGCGCGGTTTGGGCTAATGAGGCTTGGGGCACATGGTGGAGTTGGGATCCAAAAGAAACGTGGGCATTTATCTCATGGTTATTTTATGCCGCTTATCTGCATATGAGAATAAGTAAGGGTTGGCAAGGACGAAGACCGGCATTATTGGCATCTACAGGCTTTTTAGTGGTTTTAGTATGTTATTTAGGTGTTAATTTCTTAGGAATAGGGTTACATAGTTATGGCTGGATCTTTGGATAATTTGATAATCACTCAGAATATTTATTAAGGTTCTGAAAGAACATTACCCTTTTGTGCTTCTTGTGCTACTTTTCTCAAGTCATCACATCCCTCTTTTAATGTGGGGTAAGCAAACATTCCACTTCCTGCAATAAAACAATTCGCACCAGCATCAGCACATTGTGAAATAGTCCAATTTGCTTTTATCCCCCCATCAACTTCAATGTCGACATTTAAGTTTTTTTCGATAATAAAGTTTCTTATTTCTCTGATTTTATTGAGCATTGTTGGTATATAAGCTTGTCCTCCAAAGCCTGGATTAACTGTCATAACCAAAACATGATCAACCATATCCATGATGTTTTTAATCATTTCAAAAGGAGTATGAGGGTTTAACGCTACAGAAGGAGATCCTCCTAAATCTTTTATTCTGCCGAGAACTCTATGCAAGTGAATATTTGCTTCTGCATGAGCTATTACTACTCCTGGTTCACCATTCGCCCCTTTTGTAGCGTTTACGTAAGATTCAAGCATGGTTTCACAGTTGTACTGGCTAACCATTAATTGAGTTTCAAAAGGGACATTGCAATATTTTCTGCATGCAGCAATCATTTCAGGACCAAATGTAAGATTTGGCACGAAATTTCCATCCATTACATCAAATTGAATCCTATCTACCCCAGCTTCCTCAAGCTCTTTCACACATGCCCCCATATTTGCCCAATCTGCTGGTAAAACTGAAGGAATTATTTGAATTGGTCTATTTGCACCAGTTAAATTTGCTTGATTTGACTCGGTCATTTAATTTTTAAAATATTTAATAAAGATACTATATTTAGTTGTTTATTCCTAATTTCAAGTCACGGCCTGATAAAGTAACAGCTGTAAAGAGTTAAAAAAAGCTTACTAGCATAATAATTCTCATAGAAAATGGCACTTTTTATGAGATCATACTCAAAACCTTTTAGAAAATCCTCAAAATTTAATTGTGAATCAAACTTTAATTCAAGAAATTCTCGAAGTTGTCGAGCAAGCTGCTATTGCATCAGCAAAACTAACAGGACTTGGTCAAAAAGATGAAGCTGATGCTGCAGCTGTCGAAGCAATGAGATTGCGAATGGGCAAAATTGAAATGAAAGGGAAAATTGTTATTGGAGAAGGTGAAAGAGATGAAGCACCTATGCTTTATATAGGTGAAGAAGTTGGTAGTGGAAGTGGCCCAGGGGTAGATTTTGCCGTAGATCCTTGTGAAGGAACTAATCTTTGTGCGAATAATCAAAGAGGTTCTATGGCGGTTTTAGCTGCCTCTGATACGGGTGGCCTTTTCAATGCTCCTGATTTTTACATGAATAAATTAGCAGCGCCTCCTGCGGCCAAAGGTAAAGTAGATATTAGAAATTCAGCTACTGAAAACTTGAAGATACTAAGTGATTGCTTGGGTCTTTCTATTGATGAGCTTACTGTTGTTGTAATGGATAGAACTAGGCATAAAGATTTAATTAAAGAGATTCGAGGATGTGGTGCAAAAGTACAACCGATTTCTGATGGTGATGTACAAGCTGCGATTGCATGTGGTTTTGCAGGAACTGGAACACATTGCTTGATGGGTATAGGTGCAGCTCCAGAGGGTGTTATTTCAGCTGCTGCAATGAGAGCTCTAGGCGGACACTTTCAAGGACAATTAGTTTATGATCCAGCAATCGCTCAAACTTCTGAATGGGCTGATTACACAAAAGAAGGAAATATAAAACGTCTTAATGAAATGGGTATTACTGATATAGATAAAATCTATGAAGCTAATGAATTGGCATCTGGAGAAAATGTCGTTTTTGCTGGAAGTGGAATAACCGATGGATTACTATTTGACGGAGTTAAATTTGAAAGGGATTGTGTTAGAACAAGCAGTCTAGTTATTAGTACACTAGATAGTACTGCAAGATTCACAAATACTGTCCATATAAAAGATGGTGCTAAGAGTATCAGCCTTTAAAAATTCATTGTTGATATTATGCATATTGTTGTCGTCGGACTGAGTCATCGCACGGCACCTGTTGAAGTGCGTGAGAAGTTAAGTATTCCTGACCAATCCATCACAGAATCATTGAAAGCATTAAAAGCTTTCTCTGATGTGTTAGAGGTGTCGATCTTAAGTACTTGTAATAGGCTGGAAATATACGCACTAGTAAAGGATAAAAATACTGGAATTTCATCTATAAAAGAATTTATATCAGAATATTCTGGAATTATTTTTGAAGATTTAAATCCACATCTTTTTTGCTTTAGACAGGAAGAAGCAGTTTTGCATTTGATGAAAGTCTCGGCAGGACTCGATAGCCTCGTTTTAGGAGAAGGACAAATCCTTTCGCAGGTAAAAAAAATGATGAGATTAGGTCAAGAGAATCAATCTACTGGACCAATTCTTAATAGATTATTAACCCAATCAGTTAGTACAGGTAAAAAAGTAAGATCTGAAACAAATTTAGGAACTGGAGCCGTATCAATTAGTTCAGCAGCGGTAGAACTTGCTCAATTAAAAATCGGACAAGAAAAGGGTTTTGATACTCTTGCAAGTTTGGAATCAGAGAATGTTCTTGTTGTTGGCGCGGGACGAATGAGTAGGCTTTTAATAACTCATTTAAAATCAAAAGGATGTCATAAACTTATCCTTTTAAATAGAAATATTGATAGAGCATTAAATCTTGCTCAAGACTTTCCTGATTTAAAGATTCTTTGTAGAGGTTTAAACGAATTAGAAGAAAACATATCACTATCTTCAATTGTTTTCACCAGTACTGCTTCAGAAGAGCCAATTATTGATCTGGCAAAAATTGAAAAATTAAATTTGAGTAATAGACTTAAATTTATTGATATTGGTGTACCGAGGAATATATCTAATGATGTCAAACAACATGAATTTGTAAAATCATTTGATGTGGATGACTTGCAAGAGGTAGTTTCAAGAAATCAAGAATTTAGACAAAAAATAGCAAAGGAAGCGGAATTTTTAGTAGAAGAAGAAAGGATCATTTTTCTAGAGTGGTGGGCAAGTTTAGAGGCGGTTCCAGTAATTAATAAACTTCGATCAGATTTGGAGCTAATTAGAAAAGAGGAATTGCAAAAAGCACTTAGTAGGATGGGACCAGATTTTTCGGCTCGAGAAAGAAAAGTTGTGGAAGCGCTGACTAAAGGAATTATCAATAAAATACTACATACGCCTGTTACCAAGTTGAGAAGTCCTCAATCAAGAGAAGAAAGACAGGTTTCTTTGAAAATCGTTGAAAAATTGTTTTCTTTGGTAGAAGAGGACAAAAATAACTAATTTTTCTCAATTTATATTAAGTTTTTCTAGTGATTTATCGAAATACCTTCGTAAACTGACCATTAGTATTTCTAAATTTGCCCATAATCAGTTACTTTAGGTAGTTGTATATCTACCCCCCATAGATTGAATGAAGCGTGTGTTGGCCATAATCCTCGGAGGAGGAAAAGGTTCTAGACTTTACCCTTTAACAAAAATGAGGGCTAAACCTGCTGTGCCGTTGGCAGGTAAGTATCGTTTAATAGATATACCAATTAGTAATTGTATAAATTCGGGCATTGAAAAAATGTACGTATTGACCCAGTTCAATAGTGCATCTCTAAATAGACATATAGGAAGAACCTATAATTTAAATGGCCCCTTCGGCCAAGGATTTGTGGAGGTTTTAGCCGCGCAACAGACTCCTGATAGCCCTAAGTGGTTTGAAGGTACTGCTGATGCTGTAAGAAAATACCAATGGTTATTTCAAGAATGGGATGTTGATGAATATTTAATATTGTCAGGGGATCAACTGTACAGAATGGACTACAGTTTATTTGTTCAACATCATAGAGATAATGCTGCTGATTTAACTGTTGCAGCTTTGCCTGTTGATGAAGCTCAAGCAGAAGGTTTTGGCCTAATGAGAACAGATGATGTAGGAAATATAAAAGAATTTAGTGAAAAGCCTACTGGAGAGAAGTTG
Source organism: Prochlorococcus sp. AH-736-L23 (assembly GCA_028141225.1). Lineage (GTDB taxonomy): Bacteria > Cyanobacteriota > Cyanobacteriia > PCC-6307 > Cyanobiaceae > Prochlorococcus_A. The sequence goes on along the minus strand of JAOIPS010000003.1, from coordinate 50,593 downwards.
AAGGCTATGGCAGTAGATACTTCAAAATTTGGATTAAGTAAGGAGTCAGCCGCCGAAAAACCATATCTAGCCTCTATGGGTATTTACGTTTTCAGCAGAAATACTCTTTTCGATCTTCTAAATAAATACCCTAATTATACAGATTTTGGTAAGGACATAATTCCAGAAGCCCTCAATAGAGGCGATACTCTTAAAAGTTATGTTTTCGATGATTATTGGGAAGATATTGGAACTATTGGAGCATTCTTCGAGTCAAACCTTGCATTAACTGAGCAACCAAAACCTCCATTTAGTTTTTATGATGAGAAATTTCCAATTTATACTAGACCTAGATTTTTACCCCCTTCTAAACTTGTAGATGCTCAAATTACTGATTCAATTGTTTGTGAAGGTACAATCTTGAAGTCATGCAGTATTTTACATTGTGTTTTAGGTGTAAGAAGTAGGATTGAAAGTGACTCGGTTCTTGAGGATACTCTTGTTATGGGAGCCGATTTTTTTGAATCCCCTGAAGAGAGGATTGAATTAAGAAAAGGGGGCGGAACGCCTCTTGGTGTAGGTGAGGGTACTACTGTAAAAAGATCAATTCTTGATAAGAATACAAGAATTGGCGATAATGTCGTGATCATTAATAAAGATCGAGTAGAAGAAGCAGATAAGCCAGAATTGGGCTTTTATATCAGAAATGGAATTGTTGTAGTAGTTAAAAATGCAACTATTGCAAACGGAACTGTCATTTAAATCTTTTCCATCATTTTTCGCTGACATAAGTATTTTTTTTGAGCAATTTTGTTGAGTTGCAGGCAAACTATATTTATTGAGTTTTTTAATTTTTTATGTCCAAGGCACATTTTGGTTTAATAGGTCTTGGTGTTATGGGCGAAAATTTAGTTCTTAACGCAGAGAGAAATGGATTTTCTAGTGTAGTTTTTAATAGGACTTACTCAAAAACAAAAGAATTTTTACAAGGTCGTGGCCTTGGGAAGAATATAGAAGGAGCTGAAACTCTTGAAGAATTTGTTAATAAGCTAGAGAGACCAAGAAGAATTCTAATGATGGTAAAAGCTGGACCTGCAACAGATGCCGTCATTGATAATATTTCTGGATATCTCGAGGAAGGAGATTTATTAATAGATGGTGGCAACTCTCAATTTAAAGATACAGAAAGAAGAGTGAATACTCTTGAAAGTAAAAGTTTTGGATACATTGGGATGGGAGTCTCGGGAGGTGCCAAAGGAGCTCTAGAGGGTCCAAGTATGATGCCCGGTGGTACTAAGGCTTCATATGATGCAATAGAAAGCCTATTAACAAAAATGGCTGCCAAAGTTGAAGACGGACCATGTGTTGCATATGTTGGACCAGGAGGCTCAGGTCATTTTGTAAAAACTGTTCATAACGGAATTGAATATGGAATTGAACAAATACTTGCAGAAGCTTATGACCTTATGAAGAGAGTCAAAGGTATGAATGGACAGCAGATGTCAGAGGTATTTGGTATTTGGAATAATACTGATGAATTAGCTTCCTATCTTGTTGAGATAACAGAGATTTGTCTAAATACAAAAGATGAGATGACTGGAGATGATGTAGTGGAAAAAATATTAGATAAAGCTGGCCAGAAAGGTACAGGGTTATGGACTGTAGTAAGTGCTCTAGAACTGGGGGTGTCAGTACCAACTATTTATGCATCTTTAAATGCAAGAGTAATGAGTTCTTTAAAAGAGCAACGTAGTGAGATTGAAAAAACTATCCCATCTAAAGAGATAGAGGATTTTGATTTAGGAAATATATCAGATGGAATGAAACCTTTATTTGATGCTGTAGTACTTGCCACAATTGCTAGCTATGCCCAAGGTATGGATATTTTAAGAGAAGCATCTGCAGTATATAACTATGGTTTGAATATGCCGTCAATTGCTCAAATATGGAAAGGTGGTTGCATAATTAGATCAAAATTATTAAGTAAAATTCAAGATGCCTATAACAAAGACCCTAATCTAAAAAATTTAATTTTTGATGATTGGTTTAATAATGAAATTGCGACAAGATTAAATAACTTAGCTAAAGTAGTCTCTCTATCCACAAAGGCAGGTATCCCAGTCCCATGTTTATCAAGTACTTTAGATTATTTAAATAGTTATAGAACCAATAGACTTCCTCAGAATCTTGTTCAGGCAATGAGAGACTGTTTTGGCTCTCATACATATGAAAGAATTGATAAGGAAGGTAGTTTTCATACTGAATGGATGAAATGATTGAAAAGGTCAAAAATGGATACACCATAGATATATACAAAGACAAATTAGAGCTATCAACAGCTGTTTTTAACTTTATTGAAAGTCATATTATCCATACTTTAAAAAAGAAAGACAGGTTCAAATTTTGCGTAAGTGGTGGTTCAACGCCTAAGTCTGTGTATCAACTGCTTTCTAAAAGCAATCTTAAATGGGATTTAGTTGATGTTTTTTTAGGAGATGAAAGATGTGTTAATCCAAATTCAGAATTAAGTAACTCGTTAATGTTGAAAAATTCTTTGTTAACTAATTTTGGATCTAAAGCTTATTTTTATGAAATTTTTAATGAAGTAAACGCTGATGATAAAGCTACAAAAAATCAATTTATTTCTAAATTATTTGAAAAATGCGGATCAAACCCTCCCTCATTTGATTTAACTTTATTAGGTCTTGGAGACGATGGTCACACAGCTTCGCTATTCCCTTATCAAAAAAATAATAATGTAGATGATTTTGTGATTTTTAATGAAGGCAAAGGATTAAAAAGAATTTCATTAACTCCAAAGGTACTTTCAGCCTCATCAAAGATTGTATTTTTGGTTAGTGGAGCCAATAAAAGAATTGCTCTTCAGAGGTTATTAGATGAAAAAGAACCACCAGATAGAACACCATCAAAATTAATTAAATCTATTAATCAAATTTCAATTTTTTGTGATCAAGAATCAGCAAAAGATTTAAAATTTTAGTTAGAGTCTATTAATAATTCAAATTATTTAATGAGTAAGAAAAAATTTTTATTCCAGAAAAAGGAGTTCGATGGTTGGAAAACATTAAATGATACTGTTATGGGCGGATCAAGTTCAGCTTTTTGTGAAATTTCAAATTCTGGTTTGATATTAAAGGGTAATATTGTCGAGAAAGCAGGAGGATTTGTTAGTTGCAGATCATCCATATATAAACCTTCTTTAAATGTATCTGAGTATTCATCTTTTGAATTAAATATAGATGGACAAGGAAGAACTTTTAAATTTGCTGTCGCTTGTGAAGATGATCTACTAGGACTTACCGAATTTATTCCGGGTGGACTTAGATGGATTAAATCATTTCCAACAAAAAAATTCGGGACAACAAATGTTCAAATTCCTTTTAGAGAGCTAAAACCTTCAGTAAGAGCTAATAAAGTACGTTTCCCATTTAAATTCAAGCCATCTAAAATTAAAAGATTGCAACTACTACACTCTAAGTTCGGTGATGATGGATTACTTAATAATGAGTTTAAACAGGGTTCAATAAAAGTTTTAATTAAATCAATAAGTGTTATTTGAAAATACCCCAAATAATATAGAGAGTTTAATCGCTAAATCAGCAGATTTAACAAATAAACCTTTTGTTCATTCTGTCGTAAAAATAAATGGTGAATACGAATTCGAAGAAGAAGAAATTGATTTAACAGTTAATATCTTATGTCGAGATAAAGAAGGTAAAAGAATAGAAATTTATGATCTTGAATTAGAACTTTTTAAATCAAATAAAGAATTGGTTTTAGTAATCTCTAAGCTTAACTTCCCTGATGAACCAATATTATGGTGTGGGGTTAAAACATTATGGATGGATAGCAATAATGGGAAAAAATGCAACTCACCAAAATACAGCGCTAGATTGGAAAATTTAGCGAATAGGATAAAAAGTTTTATTGATTAAGAAAATAAACCTTGATTTTATTTATAAATCAGTAACAGCCCCTAAACTTGATGTGCTTACTATTCTCGAATATTTTGAAAGAATTCCTCTTTTGTATTTTTGAATAGGTTTCACCCAATCTTTTTTCCTTTTTTCTAATTCTTCGTCAGATAAATCAACTTCAATTAGTTGTTTTACAGCATCAACTGTAATTAAATCACCTTGTTTTATTAGAGCAATATTTCCTCCAACAGCAGCCTCTGGAGCTATGTGACCCACAACAAGACCATAGGTACCACCGCTAAATCTGCCATCGGTAATTAAAGCTACCTTCTCGCCAAGGCCTTGACCAACAATAGCAGATGTTGGAGCTAACATCTCTCTCATGCCTGGACCTCCAACAGGACCTTCGTTTCTAATAACAACAACATCACCAGCTTTGATATCGTTATTTAATATCGATTTCAAACAATCCTCTTCACTTTCAAAAATCTTTGCTGGACCTTTTAGTACAGGGTTTTTTACTCCGCTAATTTTGGCTACAGAACCTTCGCTCGCCAAGTTACCTTTTAATATCGCTAGATGTCCTTTTTTATAAAGAGGGTCATCTATGTCTCTTATGACATTTTGATTCGTTGGTGGCTTATCTGGAATATTCTGTAAGTATTCTGAGATGGTTTTGCCTTCAATATTTTTGCAATCGCCATGAATTAATCCCGCATTCAAAAGTATTTTCATTACTTGTGGAATTCCACCTGCCTTATGAAGATCCACCGTCACATATTTACCACTCGGTTTAAGGTCACAAATAACAGGTACTTTTTGCCTGATTCTCTCAAAATCATCTATGTTGATATCTATTCCTGCAGTATTCGCAATAGCTAAGATGTGCAAAACCGCATTTGTTGATCCGCCAATTGCCATAATTACTGATATTGCATTTTCAAATGCTTTCTTAGTCATTAGGTCTAGAGGTCTTATATCTTTTTCTATTGCAGAGACTAATATCTCAGCACTTTTGTATGCACTAAGTTCTTTTTCAAGATCTTCAGCAGCCATAGTGGAACTGTGAGGAAGACTTAACCCTAATACTTCAATAACCGCAGACATTGTATTAGCTGTAAACATTCCTCCACAGCTACCAGCACCAGGAATACAATTTTTCTCAACTTGGATTAGCCTTTCTTCATTAATTTTACCTGATGTTAATTGTCCAACCGCTTCAAATGCACTAACAACAGTAAGATCTTCTCCATGTAATTTCCCAGGCTTTATTGTCCCTCCATAAATAAAAATTGAGGGAATATTCATTCTTGCAATAGCAATCATGGCACCGGGCATATTTTTATCACATCCACCTATAGCAAGAACTCCATCCATACTCTGAGCATTGCATGCTGTTTCAATTGAATCAGCAATAACTTCTCTTGAAACTAGGGAATATTTCATACCCTCTGTTCCCATAGAAATCCCATCACTTACTGTTATTGTCCCAAACATCTGAGGCATCCCACCTGATCTTTTTATTGATTCTTCAGCTTTTAGAGCTAACTTATTTAAACCGATATTGCATGGTGTTATGGTGCTGTAGCCATTTGCAACTCCAATAATAGGTTTATTAAAATCTTCATCATTAAATCCAACAGCTCTTAACATCGATCTGTTAGGGGATCTTTGCACACCTTGGGTTATTGCAGATGATCTGAATTTATTCATATTATTTGAGAACCTTTTTTATTCTATTGCCCCAACTCTTCAAGTTGCTTCCTCACATCAGCAATTGCAGAATTAAGTTGCTCAACTTTCTTCTCAAGATTCTCTCCTTCATCTTCATTTATATTTTCATTTGAATCAATCGCTTCAGAACCGTCTTGAATTCTGGAAGAATACATCATTGCTTTTTGTTTTTTTTCCTCCTTTCTTTTGTCTGCTTCGGATATTAACCACCAGGCTAGACCTGCTGCTCCAATAAAAGCACCGCTTATTAATGATAAAAGATTATTTGAAGACGAATCTCTGTATTCAGACATTGGTAAAATATTTACTCCTATATTCTATATTAGTTCTTATCTTGAAATATAGTACTTAAACGCGATAATGGATTCCCAATACCGGGTAATAATAATGGCGTTTTTTCGTCTTCCTCATCTATGCAAGAGGTATAAATTACCTGATTAGGGAATAATTTTGCAATTTCATTTAACCCTTTATTTGAGCAAATAGCAGTTATTAAAAGAATCCTATTTGAATCAACACCTAATTCCTTTAATTTAATTAAAGTTTCTAATGTTGCTGATTTTGTCGTTATTTGTTCTGAATAAAATATAACTCCTTCATTTGATTCAATAGTTTTAGGAAGTTCTCCTAATGATAGGGTTGAATTAGGAATTACTTCTTTAGATCCAAACCAAAGAGATAACCCTTCGGGCAACATTGCGAGCACTTTTACTGGATAATCACTATTAATAAAGAATCCATCTGCGTCCCCATTATCAGTATTTACAATTTCTTTTTTATATGGCAGCCAATTACGTAATGCTTCATAAGTAAGCCATTTCCCTAATTGCTCATATCCTGTTGAGTACAAAATATTTGGAGTATTTTTTTCTCGCAATATTGAAAGCCAATGTTTTATTAATGGATGAGGAGGAACAATAACCTTTAGTGACATTGCCATATATTTTCCTTTAAGATACTCTTACAAACTTTAAATACTTAAGTTCTAAAATACAGTCTTATTATGATTAAATCAATTGTTTTCCCTTCACTAAAAAATGCATTAATTACTTTGTTGTTCGTTGGGATTTTATTTTTTAATTCTGTAAATTCTGCATGGGCTAAAAGACCTCCTGAGATTAGAAACCAGCAAGACCTAAATTTAGAGCCAGATATGCATGGTCAAGATTTAAGCGGTAACGAATACGTTAAGTTTGATTTGAATGGGTTTAATTTCAGTGAAAGTAATTTAGAAGGGGCGGTGTTCAATAATAGTAAATTGCAAAATTCTAAGTTTAATGGAGCCAATTTAAGAGATGCACTAGCTTATGCAACAGATTTTACAGATGCAGATCTTTCGGATGTTAATTTTACAAATGCTCTATTAATGGAGAGTAATTTTGAAGGAGCAAAAATAGATGGTGCAGATTTCACTGATGCTGTTCTTAGTCGTACACAACAAAAACAATTATGTGCGATTGCTAATGGCACAAATAGTTCTACAGGAGAGAGTACAGAATATAGTTTAGGTTGTTAATCATCAAAGATGAAACAAAAAATACCAGTCATAATTGTTTCGGGATTTCTTGGTTCAGGTAAAACAACTTTTCTAAGATATCTTTTAAAAGAGAGTAATAAAAAATTTGGTTTAATAATTAATGAATTTGGTGATGTTGGAATTGACGGTGATTTGATTAAAAGTTGTGATAAATGCGATGAATCTGAAGACGACTGTGTAATCGAATTAAACAATGGATGTTTATGTTGTACCGTTCAAGATGATTTTGTTCCATCAATAAAAGCTCTCCTAAAATTTAATCCTTCTATCGAATCAATAATTATCGAAACAAGTGGCTTGGCACTACCAATTCCCTTAATTCAAGCACTTAACTGGCCTGAGATTAGGTCTTCCATCTACCTTGATGTTGTTGTTGGTATCGTTAATGGAGAATCAATGCTTAATGGTTCACCAATTAATGATTTAAATAAAATAACAAAACAATATAATGAAACAGATAAAATTGATCACAACGCCACTATAGATGAACTTTTTGAGGAGCAACTAGAAGTTTCTGATATCGTTTTAGTCTCTAGATCAGATATCTTAAATGATGATCAGTTTGACGTTGTAAAAAATAAAATTCAAGGAAGTCTAAACTCATCTACACCAGTCCTTAAATCCAAGAATGGGAAAATTGATTTGAGATATCTATTTGATTTTAATTTTAAAAAAGAGACTTATAAACAATTTTTAACTGAAGAACATGACCATAATCATGTTGAACTTGTATCAGATTCAATTAAATTAAATTATTTCCTTGAAAAAAATGACTTTGAAAAGGAGATTTCAAAAATCTTGGATGAATTAAACATTCTTCGAATAAAAGGACGTATTTGGATACCAAACAAATCATTGCCTTTACAAATTCAAATTGTTGGAAAGAAAATTAATACTTGGTTTGAAGAAGCTCCAGACAATTGTTGGAGACCAAATGATAATGCTGGGCTTGAATTAGTAATAATTTCCTTTGATGAAAAATCTATAAAAACTTTCAATAGAAAAATTAAAGAGAAATTTAAGATTTTAAGTGAACCAAAAATAGCAATTTGACATTATAGTTATCACTCGGGATACTTAATCAGTAGAAAGCCGAAGATGGAAAATCAAAAAATCGCTTTAAAACAAAAAATCTCTGACGAAGTTACATCAATTGATAAAATAAAATGTTCAAAATGTGGAGGGGCAGGAAATTTTAAAACACATGAAAATTCAAGAAGAACTTGCTTAGTATGTTTTGGTAGAGGCTACATAAACATCTAACAACTCAGAAAACCCTAAGGTAAAAATATTTGTTTATTAATCAATAGTACTTTTTATTAAAATTTAAACTAATCTTCTAGTAGAAATTAATTTTTAATTGGACCAATTTGCTGTAAAAGTTTTTGTAAGACTAAGACCCTCAGTTTTAGATCCAGCAGGGGAAGCAACTAAATCTGCCTCTATAAAACTTGGAGCCGAGGGAATAAAATCATTACGTATAGGAAAAATGATTGAGGTAAAAATAGAAGGTAATGGTGAAAACGAAGTAAGAGAAAAAATTGATTTATTGTGTGATAGGTTATTCGCAAATACTGTTATTGAAGATTATGAGTATTCACTAGAAAAATTATAAGATGGATAATTTTACTGTAGGAGTTGTTGTCTTCCCTGGTTCCAATTGTGATCGTGATGTTTCATGGGCATTGGAAGGTTGTTTAGATATAAGAACAAAATACTTGTGGCATGAGTCTTCAGATTTAAGTGATGTAGATGCAATAGTTTTACCTGGAGGATTTAGCTATGGTGATTATTTAAGATGCGGTGCAATTGCGAGATTCTCTCCATTAATAAATGCCTTGGATGAGTTTGTTAAAAGTGGGAAAAGAGTTTTAGGAATTTGTAATGGGTTTCAAATTTTGACAGAATCAGGATTTTTGCCTGGTGCTCTTGTTGCAAATAAAAATCTTAATTTTATCTGTGATGACGTTGAACTGGATATCGTTTCTTCAAAAGGAGGTTGGTTTAATAAAGTAGATCAAAAAAAAACTATTAAGTTGCCAATAGCGCATGGGGAAGGAAGATATCATTGTGATTCTGATACTTTAAAAAAACTTGTAGATAATGAATTGATCGCTTTGAGATATAAAAATAATCCCAATGGATCCTCTTTTGATATCGCAGGTATAACTAATGAAAAGGGAAATGTTCTAGGTTTAATGCCTCATCCAGAGCGAGCATGTGACGAGATAATTGGTGGGACTGATGGTCTCTTTACATTGAAATCATTAATATTGAAATAAAAAAAGACCTCCAATTGTGGAGGTCGTTTTTTTTATTTAGGAAGAAATTAAACAGTAGCTTTTACTTTTGGATCTAAATCGCCTTTTGCGTAAAGATCAGCAAAATAATTAGTGCTATTTTGTTTGATCTTACTTGCTTGACCTTCGCACCAGAACTGCTTGTATCTATCAAGACAAACTTGCTTCATATATTTTCTAGCAGGCTTGTTGAAATGTCTTGGGTCAAAGTTTGCTTTATCAGCAAATGCTGCCTCTCTAACCGCGGCAGTGAAAGCAAGTCTGTTATCGGTATCGATGTTGACTTTCCTAACTCCATTTCTTATTCCCTCTTGAATCTCTTCAACAGGAACACCATATGTTTGAGGAATTTCACCACCATATTTGTTAATGATATCCAACCATTCTTGAGGAACTGAACTAGATCCATGCATTACAAGATGGGTATTTGGAAGTGCTTTATGAATTTCAGCAATTCTGCTTATTGCGAGAACTTCTCCTGTAGGTTTCCTTGTGAATTTATAAGCACCATGACTTGTACCAATAGCAATAGCTAATGCATCAACTTTTGTTTTAGCAACAAAATCTGCAGCTTCTTCAGGATCAGTCAAAAGCATGTCAGTAGAAAGTTCACCTTCAAATCCATGACCATCTTCTGCTTCACCTTTCCCTGTTTCTAATGAACCTAAGCAACCTAGTTCTCCTTCAACACTAACTCCAACTGAATGAGCAAAATCTACAACTTTTTTTGTAACTGCAACATTATATTCGTAACTAGCGGGTGTTTTTGCATCTGCCTCTAGAGAACCATCCATCATTACTGATGTGAAACCATTTATTGCTGCTGAATAGCATGTTGATGGCTCATTACCATGGTCCTGGTGCATTACTACTGGGATATTAGGATATGTTTCTGTGGCGGCAAGTATTAGATGACGTAGAAAAATTTCTCCTGCATAATTTCTTGCCCCTCTTGAAGCTTGGAGGATTACAGGACTATCCGTTTCATATGCTGCTTCCATGATTGCTTGAACTTGCTCAAGGTTGTTAACATTGAAAGCTGGAATACCGTAACCATTCTCAGCAGCGTGATCTAAAAGTAGTCTTAGTGGAACGAGGGCCATAATTAAAATAAGTTAAATGCCATGTAAAGCATATGTTTCCGAGAGTTTAGTATAAAGAGGTATCAAATGTCACGTCATTAGATATACAAAATACTAAATTAGAGAAACTAATTTTATGACCCAAAGTATATTTTTAAGGTTTTTTAGTTAATAAGTGTACCCTGCTACAAACAATTGCTCATCAGATGAAGGTTGAGATCCTGCTACATAGGAACCTTTTGAAGCTTCAGAGTTTGCTTGAGCTCTCGCTATTAACGCTTTTTGACCTCCTTCAACGTCGCTTCCTTTCCAGGCTTTTAAGCATGAGTGCTGTAATGCTCTTCCATAGGAGAATGAAACATTCCATAAAGCTTTCCTGTAAAGAGTGTTCATATTATTTAAATAAACAGAAGCAGCTTCTTCGCTTAACCCTCCTGATAAGAAAACTATTCCAGGAACAGATGCAGGAACGCATCTTTCCATAGTTCTGATTGTCATTTCAGCCACTTTCATAGGATCAGCCTTTGTTGGACAATCTGCTCCATTAACAGTCATAGAAGGTTTTAATAGAGTGCCTTCTAGAAAAACTCCATTTGCTTGACAGGCAATATAAACCTGTTTTATTACCTCTTCTTGAACTTCAGCAGTTTTTTCAATAGTATGGTCGCCGTCCATTAATATTTCAGGTTCAATAATTGGTACCAATCCAGATTCTTGAACTGATCTTGCATACCTTGCTAATCCCCAAGCATTTTCTTGAATTGATAGTTTTGAAGGACAACCATCATTTGTAATTTGCAGAACTGCTCTCCACTTTGCAAATCTGGCACCTTGCTCATAATATTTTGCTGCTCTTTCAACTAACCCATCTAGGCCAGAGCAAAAAGTTTCTACTCCTCCTCCTCCTGGAAGTGGATTTAGGCCTTTATCGACCTTTATACCTGGAATAATACCTAAATCATTTAGTTTCTTAACCATTGACTCACCATCTTGGTGATTCTGATAAAGAGTTTCTTCGAAGAGAATCGCTCCGCTTATATATTTACCAAGACCTTCTGTCGTAAAAAGCATTCCTCTATATGCCTTCCTATTGTCTTCAGTATTCTCAACGCCAATTCCAGCGAGTCTTTTACCTACTGTTTTAGTGGATTCATCTACCGCTAATATACCTTTTCCTTTAGAAGCTAGTAATTGAGCATTTTCTTTAAGCTCATTTTTGTAATAATTTAAAGCCATTCTTTAATAATTCAGTTCAATTGATTTTTCCAGAATATGAAAAAAAAATAAAATCAATCCAATACTTTATCGGGTGATAATTGCTACTTATAAATGTATAACCTTAAATTTTGATGCTTAATCCACTTTTCGACGATTCTCTAATAGCTTCGCAAACTTTATGACTAGCAAGTCCCTCAGATAAGCCTGGGATAACAGGAGTTCCATTAATTATACTCTGAGCCCATAAATTTTGAATTCTCAAAACTGGCGCTATTCTCCCATCAGTCCATGTTTTTTCAAAATTAAAACTTGAATCTGCAGTTAGATTTTGTATTTTATTTTCGTTGTTTGAATATTTCAAATTAAAACCATGTACATAATCTTTTTGGTTTTCGCTTTTAAGAATAAGTGAACCTTCGCTTCCATATATTTCTAAACTAAATCCTCTACCATTTTTAGAAATCGATGATAAAGATACCTGACATGGAATAAGATTTGAGCTGTAGTTTGATATTTCTATATTGGCTAAACATACATCTTCACTTGTAACATCATTTGAATCAGATGAATTAGGTAAAGGTCTTTTTTTTATCGATGTTGCTAATTTGCCAGACACGTTTATTGCTTCTCCAAAAATCCAATTCAACATATCAAATGCATGAGTACCTAAGGCGCCAATAACTCCTCCACCTTTTTCTTCCAATGAATACCAATTCCAGGATCTTTTGGGGTCGGATCTACTGCCCATTAACCAATCTAATTTGACTAAATATATATCTCCTAAGATATTTTCATTAATAAGTTTTTTTGTCTGAAGGAAAAGAGGTACTGCTCTATATTCAAAATCAACACATACGCTTAAATTATTAATCAAAGATATTCTCTGAAGCTCTTCAATTTCTTGGGAGGATATTGAAACAGGTTTTTCCAATAGCAAATTTTTATTATTCTCAAGAGCGCTTTTTGCTAATTTAAATCTTGATTCAGGAGGGGTAGCAATAATGATCCCATCAATTTCTGGAGATTTAATTAAGTCCTCCCAATTATGAAAAAAATCTAGGCCAGTCTCTTTTTCTAATATCGATTTTTGTTTTTTCTCGTAATGATAAATAGCTACAGGAGTTAAGTAATCAGAATCTTTTAGTGCCTCTAAATGAACTTTTTTACCAAACCCTAGTCCAGCGATTGCTATTTTTAATTTTTTATTTTTAGAATTCATTCTTATCAATTAATAAATCTTGAACAACTATTTTCAATAACAACATCTATAAGTTCATCATTATTAGAAGTTCGCCATTTTGAATTAAATTGCGGGATTCCATTTATTGAGGTATCTTTGAACTTTTTTTCAGCGCAATTAATTCTCATTACATAAAGTGATAACTCTCCATCATCATCAGAATTAGTTGGATTTTTAAAGAACTTTGTTAAAACACTTATTTCATTATTTGGAAGCTGCTTAAAACTCCCTTTATCAAGCCATTCTTTGCCTTCATTATTCTCTTTTAGTAGGACCCAGTCAACATTTCCTATTCCATAAGAACAGGGAGTAAAATTTAAAATAAAAAATAAAAGGCTTAAAGAAAAATAAAAAAAATTTAGAATAATTCTCATATTATATATTTGCTTTTGTAAGTTCTTTTACACCATGAATTTTTAAAATTTTAGTCAGAGTACTCTTGAGATCTTTTCTTTTAACTATTACATCAACAAAACCATGCTCAAGCAGATATTCAGCTGTTTGAAAATTATCGGGTAATTTTTCTCTTAATGTTTGTTCTATAACCCTTCTTCCCGCAAATCCAATAAGAGCTTTAGGTTCCGCCAAAATTAAATCACCTAACATTGCAAAGCTTGCTGTTACCCCCCCAGTGGTTGGATGAGTTAATAGGGGCATATAGAGAAGATTTTTTTCTTTATGTTTTTTTAGTGCTCCAGATATTTTTGCCATTTGCATGAGACTTAACATGCCTTCTTGCATCCTTGCGCCACCTGATGCACAAACAATAAGAATTGGAAAATTTTCTAAAGTTGCTCTTTCAATTATCCTTGTAATTTTTTCACCAACTACTGAACCCATGGATCCTCCCATGAATCTAAAATCCATAACAGCTAATGCTAAGGGCATTGAATTAATAGAACAGATACCTGTTATAACTCCATCTCTTAAACCTGTACCTGCTTGACTTTCTTTAATTCGATCAGCATATGATCTTCTATCTTTAAAACCTAAAGGATCTGTAGGACTTAGTGAACTATCAAACTCTTCGAATGAATTTTTGTCAGCAATTATATTTATCCTTTCATCGCTATTTATCCTATTGTGGTGACCACAATTATTACAAACATTGAAATTTGAAATTAGGTCTTTTCTATAGGCTACTTGCGAACATTCTGAACATTTAACCCACAAACCATCTCCCTCATCAGTATCCTGAGAAACTTTCCCAACAAATTGATCTTTACGCCTTGCGGCAAACCAGTCGATTAATGACACAGCGTTTCCTGTTTTTTCTATTTAAATCTAAATAAGGTACTTTTATCAAGAAAGATATATAAAAATTTGAGATCTTCTAGATTAAAAACTTTTCAAAGAAAAAAAATATAATGATTTGAGTTGATAATCGAAAATTAATTATTTATTTTTCTCCTCAATCATTTTATGAATTATTGGAGTGAGAATTAGTTCCATTGCAAAACCCATTTTCCCTCCATTTACAACGATACTTGTTGGACTTGACATAAATGAATCGTTAATCATTCCAAGCAAGTATTGAAAATCAATCCCCCATTTCTCTCTTGCCCCTTTTCTGAAATGTATGATCACGAAGCTCTCATCAGGAGTTGGGATATTTCTGCATATGAAAGGATTAGAAGTGTCAATTGTGGGAATTCTTTGGAAATTAATATCGGTTTTGCTGAATTGGGGGCAAATGTGATTTATATAATCAGGCATTCTTCTTAATATAGTATCTACAATGGTTTCCGCTGAGTAACCTCTCTCTGCGTTATCTCTATGGATTTTTTGAATCCACTCTAAATTTGTTATCGGAACAACACCAACAAGCAAATCAGCATAAGATGCCACATTGTATCCATCACCTTCTACCCCGCCATGCAAACCTTCATAAAAAAGTACATCTGTTCCCTCAGGAATATCTTCCCATGGAGTAAATTGCCCAGGTTCTAATGATGTCCCAAGTCTTGTATTATGTTCTTCTGCTTCTTCAAGACTATGTAGATAATATCTTTTCTTCCCTCCTCCAGTTTCACCATAGATTTTAAAAAGTTCTTCTAGTTTGTCAAAAAGATTAGCCTCTGGACCAAAATGAGAGAAATTTTCGCCTTTTGAAAGAGCATCTGCCATAGCTTTTTTCATAGGCATTCTTTCAAATCTGTGGTAACTATCACCTTCTACAACTGCGGGAACAATATCTTCTCTGGCAAAAATATGCTCAAAGGCTCTTTTTACTGTACTTGTTCCTGCTCCTGAAGATCCTGTTACAGCAACTACTGGATGACGTTTTGACATTTTTTAAAAACAATATCTAATGATTCTGACAGGTCATATGCCAACTTTATGTTTAACTTAGAAATATTTTTTTATTTATTAATTTTTTTTTAGATTTCATCTATTATTTTATTTCCGATTTCACTGCAAGATAAAACTTCAGAAGACCCATCAGCTAAATCTGCTGTTCTAAATCCTTTTGACAAAACTTTATCAATGGCAGTTTCTAAATTTTCTGCAGCTTCTTCTTCACTTAATCCAATTTTTAACATCATGGAAGCAGATAAAAGCATTGCTAAAGGATTCGCTATGTTTTTACCAGCTATATCAGGAGCCGAACCATGAACAGGTTCAAAAACACCAGGACCACTATTGTTTAGAGAAGCTGACGGAAGCATACCAATAGAACCAGTTAACATTGCGGCTAAATCGCTTAAAATATCTCCAAATAAATTACTAGTTAAAATTACATCAAATTGACCAGGATCTCTAACTAATTGCATTGCGGCATTATCAACGTACATATTGCTTAGAGATATATTTTTATCTTTTGAGGTGATTTTTAAAACTGTATCTCTCCACAATTGACTAACCTCAAGAACGTTTGATTTATCAACAGAACATATTTTTTTATTTCTCTGGTTAGCAATTTTTATTGCTATTTCAGTTATTCTCTCTATTTCGGCCGAATCATAAACCATCGTATTGAAAGCTTTTTGAATTTTTGTATTTGTTATTTGTCCTCTTGGTTTTCCAAAATAAATTCCCCCTATTAATTCTCTTACAACAATAAGATCTACATGCTCAACAATTTCTTTTTTTAATGAACTTGCATCTAATAGAGATTTTCTTATTTTGACGGGCCTGATATTTGCGAAAAGGTTTAGTGCAGATCTTAACTTTAGTAACCCACTTTCTGGCCTTAATTCTCTTGCAAGAGAATCATATTTAATATCTCCAACACAGGCTAAAAGTACAGCATCACATTTTTTGCATTGATCTAGTGTCTCATCTGGAGCAGGAGTCCCATATTTTTCATAAGCAATCCCTCCAAATAATTTTTCAATGATCTCAATATCGAAATTATGATTTTTAGAAAGCTTTTTTAAAACTTTTTTTGAAACTTCTGAAATCTCTGGTCCAATTCCGTCTCCCGACAATAAAACAATTTTATATTTCTTCATTTAAATTTTTGTTTAATAGAACAATAAATTATTGCTTGTCTAATTGTCTAAGTTTTTTTGCCAATTCTGGTAATTTTTTAAAAATACTTGAACTCCTTAACCATGATTTATTTTCCATGGCAGGGAAACCACTAATTACCTTGCCATCTTCTATGTCACAATGGATTCCGCATTTTGAACTCGCTATGACATTATTACCAACTTTTACTCTATTATTGACTCCTACTTGCCCTGCCAAAATAACACCATCTCCAATACTTGCTCCTCCAGCGATACCAACTTGAGCTGCAAATGCACAATTCTTTCCAATTTTAACTCCATGACCTATTTGTATTAAATTATCCAACTTTGTTCCCTCATCAATAAAAGTAAATCCAACTGCTGGTCTATCAATACAACAATTCGTTCCAATTTCTACAAAACTCATTATTTTTACACCACCTTTTTGAGGCATCTTGACCCATTTGCCATTTTTAGGAATAAAACCAAATCCCTCTGATCCAATAACTGAATTTGAATTAATTACACAATTATCTTTTAGGGTGGTATTTTCGTAAATAACACAATTTGGATGAATTATATTATTATTTCCTATTCGAACATTGCCTAAAATTGATGATCCAGGAAGGATACGATTATTTTCACCAATTATAGTATTTTCTCCAATGTAGACATTAGGTCCAATATAGCAATCTGCTCCAATTATTGCTGTTTTATCTATAACTGCTGAAGCGTGAATTCCTGATTTGAAATTGATAGTTTTATATAAACAATCCAATACTTCGGCAAATGCAATTCTTGGATTTTTAACGATTATATTTGAAATATTGAGTTTCTTTAGGGCATTAACGATTTCATCGTTGTTGGTAGTTATTATTGCTGATGCTTTAGTTTGATCTAATTTTTCTTTAAGGATATTATTTTCTTCTAAAAAAGATATTTGATATTTAACTGCAGTATCTAATGAGGCAGCATCATCTATATTTAAATCTTCGAAAATATTGGCACTAATAAAATTTGAATTTCCTTTTTTTATTAGATCAACTAAATCACTTAAAAGCATTTTTCAATTTTAATTTTTTTCTAAGAGAGAGCAAGAACATCTCTGTGCACGACAATTATCGAGGAGTTGTTATTTTCTTTATTATTTAAAATACTTCTTAATTTGTCGCTACTTACTGATACTAAACCTTTTGCAACTTCTTTATCATTTGTATTGACGATTTTAACTGCCTGATTAATTGTAAAGTTTCCTTCTACATTCTTAACACCAACCGCTAAAAGTGAAGCACCTTTTTTTTTAATTGCAAAAGAAGCGCCATCATCCAAAGTGATTTTCCCAACTGTTTGAATTGCATGTGAGAGCCAACTTTTTTTGTTTCCTATAGGTTTTTCTACTGGATAAAATAAAGTCCCAATTTTATTATCATTAAAAATTTCAATTAAGTTTTTTTTATTAGTTCCATCAACTAGTTGGACTTCAACTCCTCCTTTTGTTGCTATTTCGGCAGAAATTAATTTTGTAGAAATTCCTCCTGTTCCCCATTCATTATTTGAGTTTTGAATATTTTTATCTTTAATTTCTTTTAATTCACTATTATGAACTTCTTTAATAGGTTGCGCATCTTTATTATTACGTGGATCTTTTGAGTATAGATTTTCAATATCGGTTAATAGAATAAGCTTGTTAGCATTTATCGCTAAGGCAACTAAAGCAGAGAGGGTATCATTATCTCCATATTTAAGCTCTTCATTGGCTACGGTATCATTTTCATTTACTATTGGAATAACATTCAAATCTATTAGTTTTTTTAAAGTTTTAGAAGCGTTATTAAAGGATTCCCGTGAATTAAAATCAGCTTTAGTTATTAAAATTTGAGCAATATTATGACCTAATTTATTAAAGACTTTATCGTATAAGGACATTAAATTAACTTGACCTACTGCAGCAGTAGCTTGAAGGGTACTTAAATCATTTGGTCTTGTTTCTATATTCAATTTTTGGCAACCTAATCCAACGGCTCCACTAGTTACTAGAATTAATTTGTTTCCTTTTGAAAGAAAATCTGTAAAGGATCTAGAAAGGGTTTCAATAATTTCTTCTGTTGATGTTTCCTTTGTCCCTCTTAAAATACTGGTACCAATTTTTATTACCCAAGTTTTCATTTTATAAAATGAGAAATTAATTTTTCTATTGTCAAAGTTAAATTAAATTTTATAGGTAAGCCATCTCTATTTAATCGCTTAACTAAGATTGTTTTTATATTACATCTATTACCAACGATAATATCTGTAAAAATCCTGTCGCCGATAATGGCTATATTTTCTGGCTTAATGCCAATTTCTTTGATAGCAGACAAAGTTACTTTTTTTCTTGGCTTTGATGCATTGCATTTGTACCTTAAATTTAATTCTTTCGCTAATTTTGCGATTCTTTTTTTTGATGGATTATTACTTATTAGATATAAGGAGAAAAGTTTTTTAGATTCTATGATCCAATTTTTTACAGCTTTAGGGATCATATTTGATTTTCTATTTACTAGAGTCCCATCCACATCTAGCAATAGAGAATGAATTCCTTTTTTTTGCAACTCAGATTGAGAAATCGCATATATTGGTCCGTTTGAATCCCAATTAACTTTTAGGATAGATCTCATTTATTTTAAGAACTACTTTTTTCAAGCTCAGTTTCAATCAAAGGTTGAATTTTATCAAACTCATCATCTTCAACTAATAATACACCTTTGTCTTTTAATTTACCCACAATAAAAAAAGGATCTAGTGGAATATATAAGCCATATTCTTGGTCAAAAAGATTAAAGTTAACGAGCAATTCATAACTCTCACTATCATCATCGACGTAATCTTCTTCTAATTCATCGTAAATTGGTTCTTCAAGTTCTCCTGATACCGTTAATGTAACGGCTGATCTGATAAGTCTTAAATCATGTTCTTGAAGAACTGCTTCAGCATTTTTTAGTATTTGTTCATTTTTATCTATTTTCTCAATTAGTTCAGGTTCATCTTTTTCATTTATCTTAAAAAGACTTACTGGAGTATCAACTGGCGTTAATAAAGCATATTCTTGGCCTTCAACACTTACTAATTGTTCAAGATAACAAAATAGCTCGTTTCCATTTGAGTCATTTAATAAAAGAGTCTGTACATCATAATTATCATTTGAGTTGGCTTCTTTCATTTAAAAGTGTCTATGCAATTTAATACTAATATTTTATCTGAGGTTTACCAGCTTTTTCTTCTAATTCAGGACCTTCTTCGATCCATTGTTCAAGTATTATTTTTGCTGAAAAACTATCAATCAATCCTGACTTATCTTTTTTTATTCCAAATCTATTTGAAGATTCCCAAGTTGAACTATGTTCGTTGACGTATGAAAATGGAAGCCTTAATTCATTTGAAAGTAATTGACCGTAATTTTTACAGTCAATAGCTTGAGTGGTCATTTGACCTTCTCCATCTAGTGGAATACCCACAATAAACCCACTCAAATTTAATTTATTTATATAATTTCTAATGATTTTAATCTCCTGATTATTTTCAAACCGTTTTACTGCTGGAAGTATATTTGATGTTATGCATAGAGGATCACAATAAGCTAATCCTATTCTTTTAGTACCTATATCCAAACTCAAAATTGACTTGGGTTTAGGTTTGCAAAATTTCACTTTGTTTTTAATGGAAAAGGAGATGGATATGGATTACCTTGAGGACTTAATTTTTCAAAGATTGATTCCAAAGATTGATTTATTATATTTACTTGTTTGGCTTCATTTTTAACTATTGTGTTCCTGATAAGAATTATTTCTTGATTTTTTTCTTTGAGATTACATTCTTCAAGAAAAAGATTTAATTGAGAATTTTCTTTATAAGTTTTTAAATATGAAATAGGTGATTTTTCAAAAAATCTTTTTATAAATTCTTTTAAAATAGAATTGAATCTCTTATCCCAATACCTACTTATAGTTAAAGTATAAATCTCTTCGTTTTGATAATTTATATCTTTTAAAATTGTACATAAAACTGAATTTTCATATATTAAGGCCCCACTTTTAGAATTATTTCTTTTAAGAATGTCGTCTTGATCAAAATCTAAAATATTTCTTATTAAGGGAGATTGATTTGATCTTATAAAATTCACTATTTTTAATATATTTTGTTTATTAATCTTTTGGAATTCATTAATTAATTGATAGGCATTGGTATTTTCCTTCATAGATTTATTTAGATCAGAACCATCCCAAAGGATTATCTCTCCTAAAGGCTGAAAGCCTAATTCTCTTGAGGTTGATATGAGGTCAACATTATTTATATCAGAGTTAATTATCCAACTTGAAGTTTTGATATCTTTTATTGAGATAGATTTTTTTATCAATCCTAAAGTTAATTGTTTATCTGTTAGGGAACACTCTTTGTTAATCAACTTAGGGTTAGATATTTTTAAGCAAGTCTCTTTTTTGTTTAAAGGAAAAATATTCAAATAACCAATAATTTCGTTTCCATGTATAGCAATTATGCATTTATTTTTATTTTTCTTAAGGTTATTTAAAAAGATTTTTAAGTCATCAAAGGTATTTATAATTGCCATCTTTAAAAACCAATTATTCAATTCCTTATTTTTAATATCTATTAAAAGGTTAATGTGCCTTATATGGAGTTCTTCAAAAGTTACTTCAATTCCTTTTTTAGATTGAAAAGAATAAGAGGTATCTTTTTTCATTTACTTTTTTTCTCTTATTAACACTATAGGGGTTTTTTCATCTCCATTGCCAGCTGGATTAGATATTAAGTTTCTTTTTAGTATTTTATTTACTTTTTTATTTGAACTAGCTAAGACTTTCACACCTCCAAGATCATTAACATCGACTACAGCAACATCTATATTCAGATAGTTCGATACCTCCATACAAAATAAATCTGCATTGAGAGGACCCATAACTATACTCTTGTCATAAGGCGTAACTGTACCGCTCATATCATCAATGAGAGATGATTCTGAACCAGTTAACCTATAAAACATACCCTTAATACCAACTGATTTGAAGAGAAATCCAACAAGTAATGCAAAGGTTATTCTTGTGACTCCTATTCTATTTATTAATAATTGCATGCCGCAAGCTGTTGCGAGACTGCTTGTAGGGTTAAAAAAATAACATAAAGCTTTCGAAAATAAACTATATTCTAAATTTTGAGGGGAAATATATCTATTTTGCATAATAGCTAACGGACTCTCACCGATTGTTAAAATATCATTTTTTTCTATAATTCCTTTGCAGTATTCAATCACAGTTCCTACTGGGTTATCAAAGCAACCAAGTAAATCAGTTTTGATAGCAATAGCTTTATATTTATTATTTATTGGAATTTCAAAAACTTCTTTCGGCCTTTGTTTCTGACCATCTAAATTAATCAACAAACAATCCTTATTATTTGAAATACCAAAATGTCCATAGTTCTCCCAATTTACTTTTAACCATAGATATTTTATTTTTTTTCTTAAATTATTATTGCTAAACTTATATATGATTCTCACAAATAATTCTGAATTTGACTTGATAATTGTTGTTGGCCAATAATTATTTAAATTTTTGATTTTGTTATTTTCATATATATAGATATCTTCTTGATAATTAAAATTTTGGCAATATTCGTTAGTTCTACTTTTAAAAAAATCTAATTCAAAATTTATATTAGATACCATCGTTTCTTTGGTTTTACTTTTATTAGTTATTTTTAAATCAATAATTAATTCCTTTAAACCATCCTTTTTTTTGATTTTGTAATTTATAGGTTCTAGATTTAACTTTGATTTGGGTGAGTTTTTAATATATAAATCTGAAAGAATTAAAAAAATTAAAAGAACTAAGAGGATATTTATTAATATCATTTTTATTTATTTATTTATTTATGTTTTTATCTTTTTTTTCAGAAATGATACTGTTGTATTCATTAAAACTTTCTACAGAAAATGTCGTATCTTCTATATCAATTCCTTTTAAATCCCCTATAACTTTGTTTAATTCATCAATATTAATCAATCCATTTTTATCATATTTAACTTCACCAGCACTATTAAAAATTAACGTTTGTGGAATTAATCCGTTCCAATAATAATTAGGTTCATTTCTAAGATCAGACTTTCCTTTATCCTGTAATTCATCAGTAGTTAGAGCAATGATATCTATATTATTTCTCCATATCAAATCCAAACCAGATATTATCGGAGCCATAGCTTTACTATCTGAGCTATCGTCAAGATAAAAAAATAAAACTGCTACTCTTTTATTTTTTAATGATTCCTGAAGAGTTGTCTGGGGAGGAACTATAGCTCCATTCCCTGCGTATATAGGAAAGATGTTTCCATCGTAACTATCAGAATCTCTAGAGGCATTTGCTTTATATGGACTTAAGAAAATTAATACTATTAGAATCCATTGAATTATTTTCATTAAAGTTTAAAAACTTACTTTGAATTTGATCTCCCTAATCCTTGAAGGATTCCTTTCCCAACTAAACCGATAGCTTTGCCAACGACCTTTGTAAGAAAAGTTACGAAAAGATTACCGATATATTTTACAGCAAATTCTAACTGCGGTGCTACGGCATCTCTTATCTCAACTAACAATGTAACTTGTTTTTGTAGCCATTCTAGATTCTCTAATTCTTTCTCTCTATTTTCATTTTTAAAATATCGGGTAAATTTTTTATCGATAATATCAATATATTCTCGTTTACTCTCATACAAGTAGATAGGCATATAAATATAGTCATGCCAGCGATTGTAGTTATTAATATTATTTCTAAATCTTTCAAAATTTCTTGTCGATTGTAATTCAGGATTTATAAGTACAGTTCTTAATTCAGGCCAAGAAGAACAAATATTAAAGACTTCAGAAGCTAATAAATTACAGTTCCTTATTGTCCAATTTGAAATTATATTTTCAAGGATCAAAAACGATTCTGTTTCATATAGAGGGAGTAATTTTCCATCATAGTCAAGAGCCTCATTTTTAATAATTGGCTCAATAAACATTATTGATTCGTGTGATTCTCTATCTATCTCTTCGCAACTTACCTCATTATAAATAAAATCATTTATTGAAATAGATTCGCCTCCTTTTTTTAATCGAAAATAACTGTCTGTGATATTTGAAATTGTATTAACTTTAAGTTCTTTTATAAGAGAATTTAAATCATCTTTAAAATCTTTCTCCTTATAGTTTTCCTTAATATTTTTTACTAAATTATCTAACTCATCTAACATTTTGCAAATTAGTCGTGAAATGAATTCTTTCTTTATTCCAGAGAGAATTATTGATGAATTATTAAATTCAACCTGCAAGTTAGTTGAGTTATACCTTTCTTTTAGTCTATCTAAAATCAAATTCCATATTTCTGCGGTGTTTTTATCTTTAATGAAAACAGTGTTATTATTTTCAAGATTAATTTTATTTTCAGTATAAATTGCTTCTGTATAAACTTCTAGTGAATTACCCCATAAGAAAATTAGAAATGATTTTGCTGTAATAAGTTCTCTTAATCTTCCTTTTAAAATGAATTTATAAAATTCTGGTGTTGAATCAGAGTTGACATATTTGAATATATGATTAATTTCTGAATCGATTTGTTTAAGACCTGAAGTTAGAATTTTTTGACTAAAAGAGAGAGGCTTATTTTTGTTTAAAGGTACTTGGGAATTATTTTCAATATCAAATACCCTTCCACCTTTTAAAATGGTATCAATAGATTGAAGAACTTTTTCTGCACTGGGATTTAAAAGAAAACCTTCAGCATTTAACGATGGATAGGTATTCGCTTCATAAACAAGTTCGCCAGATAGAATTATAAGAAACTTTGACTCATCATATCTTTCTTTTAACTTTAATAATTCTAACCTTATAAGATCTTCTGATTGGAAATTAAGAACATTCCATATAACTAAATCTGGAGTTTTATCACCTGTTCCATTATTAAAATTAATTTCTAAATTTTGGTCTAGTGATGTTAACTTTAGCGATAAAGATTCTGCAATTAAGCTTGGAGCAATAATCAATATCGATTTTTTTGAAATTAATTCCAAGACTAGATTTCTTATCTCTTATACAAAATTAACTAATAATTACTGCAAGCACCAGCCTTAAATCAATTTTTATACTCTTTTAAGCGTAGTAATTTGTGTTTAAATCAAAGTCATTTAATCTCTCTGCTGATAATACATTATTCGCTTCGTTTATAGTGAATCTATTTTCATATAGAGCTTTACCTACTATTACTCCAAAGAGTCCCGAGTTTTCAAATTTCACTAACGATAATAAATCAGAAATTGAACCAACACCTCCTGAGGCTATTACTGGAATATCTGTAATTTCAAGTATGCTTTTTATGAATTCTTCATTTGTCCCTTCTAAGGTCCCATCTGTATTTATATCTGTAACAATAAAACTAGCAATTTTAAATGAAGAAAACTCCTTTACAAGATCTGTGGCAAAAACATTAGATCGCTCAAGCCAACCCCTTGTACTAACTTTTCCATCTTTTGCATCTATCCCAACAATTATCCTTCCAGGAAATTTATTTGATAAGTCTTTAACTAGTTCTTTATTTTCTATTGCAGATGTTCCCATGATAACTTTCTCAATACCATAAGAAAATAATTGTTCTATCCTCTCTTGAGACCTTATCCCTCCACCTATTTGAATAGGGATGTTAACTGTTTTTGCAATCTTTTTTATTGATCTATCGTTTGTTGGAGATCCAGTTTTTGCAGCATCCAAATCAACTATATGTATATATTTTGCTCCTTCGCTTTCCCAAAATTTAGCTTGCTCATGAGGATCTTTTGTAAAGTCTTTTCTTTTATTAAAGTCGCCTTTAAAAAGCCTTACACACTTACCATTCATTAAATCAATTGCTGGTATTAGGTCCATAGAATCATCCTTTTCATTAATTACTACTTAGTAGTACTATTCAATATGTAATTCTATTTAAGATTACTACTTCAGTTAAATATTTTTTGAATATGAAAATTCTTGTAATGGGTGGCACTAGATTTGTTGGCAAGTCTTTGGTTGGAAAGTTATTAAGTAAAAATTATGATATTGATATTTTCACAAGAGGTAATAAAAGTAATCCTGAAAAAACAAATTTAATTAAGGGTGATAGAAATAATTCAGAAGATATCCTCAAGCTAAGAAATAAAAAGTATGATGTTGTTTATGATATTTCTGGACGAGAGTTAGAACAAACCAAACTTCTTATAGAAAATTTAGATAACTCTTTCCAGAGATATATATATGTCAGCTCTGCAGGTGTTTATAAAGATAATTGTGAACTTCCCTTATCCGAAGTTGATCCAATTGATCCAGATAGCAGGCATAAAGGAAAGTTTGAGACAGAAAATTGGTTAAAAAAACAAAAAATTCCTTTTACAAGTTTTAGACCTACTTATATTTATGGACCAGGGAATTATAATAAAATTGAAAATTGGTTTTTTGAAAGGTTATTTACTAAAAAATCTATACCAATCCCTGGTGACGGGTCTTTAATTACTCAGCTAGGTCATGTTTCTGATCTAACTGATGTGATGATTAGGTGCATAAATTTTGAAAATTCCAAAAATAATATTTACAACTGTTCAGGTGAAAAAGGAGTTACAATAAAAGGTTTGATATATTTCTGTGCGAATGTCCTTGGATTAAACCAAAATGAGATTTCTTTAAGAACATTTGATTATCAAAAATTAGATCTTAAATCTCGAAAGGGATTTCCTATTAGATTAAAGCATTATCAGACTGATATCTCTAAGATAAAACGTGATTTAGAGTGGTTGCCAACTTTTGATTTACTTAATGGTTTAAAGGATAGTTTTTTGAAAGATTTTAATAATAAAAAGATTGAGGAGTTTGATGAAAATTTAGATAATATTCTTTTTAATTCTTAAATAGCCTAATAAAGTCAGAAAAGTTAGGATGAATCCTAACCAATAAAAAATTAAAGCCAAATTATTCAATAAGCTAATTTTTAATGGTGTAAAGAAGGTAATTACTGAAATAAAAAAGAAAAATGTTTTATATTTACCTAACATAGATGCTGGTAAACCGTTTTTTGTAGAGTTCCTCAGGCTAGAGATAATTAATTCTCTTAATAAAATTAATGACAAAGACCAGAAGGGTATAAAATTATTTTTACAAAGGAAGGTTAAAGGAATTAGATAAAATACTTTATCGCTTAAGGGATCGAGGATAGCTCCTAATCTTGTTTTAAGATTAAATTTCCTCGCAATTAGCCCGTCAAAATAATCAGTTAAACCACCAATAATAATTAATATAAAAACATAAAAAGGTCTGTTAATTTCTAAAAAAAGTATTAATGGGAATACAAGGAAAAGGCGAGATATTGATAATAAGTTGGGAATATTTAATGCCAAATTTTTTAGATTTTTACTTAATAACAAATTAGTTTTCGTATATAAAATATATTACACTTTCAACAAGCTTGAATCTTTAGTAAAAATTTTATATGGTTTTTAATGATAGATTCTAAAATTTAATTTAAATCTGAATTCTAAAGATTATATACTCATCTTCTCTTTATGATTAATGATGTTTTATATTACAAAATTATCCCTTATATCTAATGCAGCCTCATAGCCTAAAGCTATCTCCAGAATCTGATTTGATAAATGCAATTAAAGAATATTCTTTATCCAATAATTTATACGGGTATGTTTCTGGAGTGGTTGGTAATCTTAGAACAGTTTGTATACAATGCCCAGGAAATCAAGAGATAAATAAATTCGAAGGAAATCTAGAGATAGTTTCCTTAAATGGACATTTTAATAAAGGAGATGTTCATTTACATTTGAGTTTTGCTGATGAGGGATGTAATGTCTTTGGCGGACATCTTGAGGAGGGATGTATTGTGAAAAAAGGTACTGATATATTATTACTTTCTTTTGAACAAAAAATTATAAATGTCTCAAATAATGATTTTTTAAAAAATGAATCACGTGTAAAAGCGTATATTTTAAAGGATTGTCCTTGGTCTAAAAGAGCAATTAGGTTGCTTAATTCTTTATCTATCCCTCATGAAGTTACTTTAATAGACAATGATGAGAGTTTTCAAAAAATTATGACTCAAAGTAGCCATAATACTTTCCCTCAAATATTTTTGGATAATAAATTTTTTGGAGGATATTATGAACTTTCACAACAAGCAAAATTGGATAACTTAATTTCCTTCAAGTAATCGGAATTTTTTAACTATTACGATTAGCAAGCTTTTCAGTAACTAATTCGTCTTCTAACTGCTTTATTAACCTCGAGACAAGACTTTGAAATTCGGGTTGACAGCCTTTAAATGCAGCTTTATGTCTTATTGGCTCATTTCTAGTTCTTAAATCAGTAAGCATTAGTTGTAATGCGTCAATTTTGGGACTTATTTTCATAGTTTTATTTTATATATTTACATCTTTTAAATCATTTGCATAGCTTTTTTAAAAGATATCTTTTTATTATCATTCGAACTTGTTACTTCTATTAATTTATTTATGGATGCTTTGTTTTTTAAAGAATCTATACAACATTGTGCTACTAATCTTCTTGGTATTGATCCATTAATTTGAGTATCCTCCTTTGAATAATTTATATTTTCTGATTTAATATCTTCATTTTCCTTTAATCCTCCAGGTCTAATAATAGTCCATTGAAAATTTGAATTTCGTAGAAAGTTTTCACCTATTTTCTTCCAAATAAGAATTAAACCAAACAAATTTAATGGGTGTAATAACTTTCCAGTACAAAGAGAACTAACTAAAATAACTCTCTTAATGCCAACTCTTTTGCAACTTTCCAATTGACTATATACCCCTAACGCATCAACCTTTACAGGACCGGTTAAATCTAATGATGCTCTTGCACCAGTAGCAATTATCAAAGCATCAATGCCTCTAAACGCTTTATCAAGTTCTTTTTTATTGTTTAATGAAACTCTAATTGTTTCTAAGCTCTCTAGACCCTCTGGGACTTTTGAATTTTTTCTAATAATTTGCCTAACTTTATATCCATTCTTAACTGCTTCTTCGGTAATTCGATAACCTGTTTTCCCAGATGCACCAGAAATTGCTATTTTCATGATTTAAAAACTAATTAAGTTATTATATTAATTTCTTAGGGTTTTTTACATATAAATTTCTTTTTTCTTTTTGGGTAAAGAGTACGACATAAAAAACATTTTGTTCCATCACAACCTCTTGCTGTGCAGTATTCTCTGCCATAAAAGATTATTTGCAAATGTAAGGTATTCCATTCATTAACGGGAAATATCTTTTTTAGGTCTTTTTCTGTTTGAACTACGCTTTTTCCATTTGATAAACCCCATCTTTGTGACAACCTGTGTATGTGGGTATCGACTGGGAATGAGGGAATTTTAAACACTTGAGACATTACAACTGATGCTGTTTTATGGCCTACCCCTGGAAGAGATTCAAGCTTCTCAAAGGAATCTGGGACCACGCCATTATGCTTCTCAATCAATAGTTTAGATAAGTTATAGATATTCTTTGATTTTTGATTAGATAGACCTAAAAATTTTATGTATTCGTATATGCCACTAATACCTAGCTGAATCATTTTTTCTGGATTATCTGCAACCTTAAATAAGCTCCTTGTTAATTCATTAACTTTCTTATCTGTCGATTGAGCACTTAAAACTACTGCGACTAGAAGTGTATATGCATTTGTATGATCAAGGGGTATTGGAGGCGATGGATATAACTTTTTGAGTTCCTTGCGTATTATTTCTGCTCTTTCAGACTTTCGCATTAAATTTGAAAATTAAATGGTGTATAAAATTATACAAGGAATATTTATGGTGAATATTTTCTGCTAGTTTAATATATTTAAAATAAATAGAATTTAGTGAAAAATGATGCGTTAATAATTGATGATCTGCATCATAAATATGATAAGCGAGAAAGTTCAAATTGGATATTAAACGAAATTAACCT
Organism: Prochlorococcus sp. AH-736-L23; assembly: GCA_028141225.1. Lineage (GTDB taxonomy): Bacteria > Cyanobacteriota > Cyanobacteriia > PCC-6307 > Cyanobiaceae > Prochlorococcus_A. Next base: position 21,086 of record JAOIPS010000003.1, on the reverse strand, counting down.
AAAAATTGAAAATGGAGAATTGTTAGGTTTGCTTGGTCCTTCAGGTTGCGGAAAAACAACTCTTTTAAGATTAATCGCAGGGTTCGAATATCCCTCTAAAGGGCGAATTTCTCTAAATGATAGGGAAATTTCAAGTAGAAAAAAATTTCTTAGTCCTGAGAAAAGAAATATTGGCATGGTTTTTCAAGACTACGCACTTTTCCCTCATTTAACTGTTTTGGAAAATGTAATGTTTGGTTTGAAAAACAAAAAAGACAGATCCAGAGTTGATTATTTACTAAATGTTGTTGGTCTTAAAAGTTTTGAGGGAAGGTACCCACATGAATTATCTGGAGGCCAAAAACAAAGACTCGCAATTGCGAGAGCACTTGCTCCAGGCACAAATTTTATTTTATTAGATGAACCTTTTTGTAGTCTTGACATGCATGTCAAGCTAAAATTGAGAAGTGAACTTCCTAATATTCTAAAAGGTTGTAATGCAAGTGGATTGATGGTTACTCATGATCCAGAAGAGGCAATGTCAATTTGCGATAAAGTCGCCGTTATGAATGAGGGGAAAATACATCAAATTGATACACCAATTAACATCATAAATAATCCAAAGTCTATATTTGTTAGTAGTTTTATTTTGGGCAATAATATTATTAAACTCAAAAAAAATGGTAATTCATATATTTCTTGTTTAGGTGAAATAAATAGTTCAGAATATTTGAAAAATAAAAATATTAATAGTATGTCAATTTCGCCTAAATTTCTTTCAATTAAAAGATCAGAATCTGGTGATGCGATTGTTGTATCTAAAGAATTTCTTGGAGAATTTCTCATATACAAAGTAACTATAAATGGAAACATATTAAGGGTTAGAACTGATATTAATAATCTCCTTAATAATGGTGATAAATGTTCTATTTATATAACTAAAAATAGTTACTATTTTTTATATCCTGGGGCATATAAGGAATATATGTAGATTTTTTTAGAGGCAATTACACTTACCCCCCTTCCAATTAGAGCATTTTTTCTTTTTACATTTCTTTTTTTTACATTTATATATTTTATTAGTTAATAGCAGTTCAGAAAAACTGTACTCTAAATTCATTTATAGTATTGCGATTGATTTTCATTATCATATTATTTAATTTAATTTAAAGTATTAATTTATTACTAATTTATACAAAATGTTGTATTATTTGTATAGTTTCTATTTTTTGAAAATGATTGATAATAATTTAAAAACCAAAAAATTAATCAATTTTGGTCCATCTGGGAGAGCTGTTGCTCAACCGATAGACAATAGTTTATTAGACAATATTTTTGAACATCTAACTATGGAAAGATATGCTAATGTTCAATATTTTTCTATGTATCTATGGTTTCAAGAACGTGATTTAAATGGATTCGCTTCTCATTTTCTAAGTGAATCTCAAGGTGAGATGGAACATGCTCAGAAGTTTGCAGATTACTTAATCGCAAGAGGACAAAGCGTAAAATTAGACGAAATACCTGCACCCGTTCAAAAATGGGATTCAATAGAGGATCTGATTTCTTATTCTTTCAACATGGAAGCTGATTTAACTTCATCTCTGCAACAGCTTTATTCTATTTCAGAAAGAATTTCCGATACAAGAACCAACGTATTTTTAGATCCAATCATAGATGCTCAAACAAAATCAGAAGACGAATTCGCAAACATACTTGGCAAAGTAAAGTTTGCTTCTAATCAACCTTCTGCAATCTTATTAATAGATAGTGATTTAAAGAAAAAATAAATTTGTTTCAAATTTATTTTCATTCAATATTCTTTTGCTTATTTCAACAAGTAACTTAGAAAAGTTAAATTTTTCATTATTTTTTTTATTTAATAACTCAGCTATTTTATAAATCTCGTTTACTCTTTTAAAAATATTTTTGTTTTCAGAAAATAATCTTTCCTTTAATGCTTTATTATTGGTTGCATTGAAAGATTGTTTTATATTTTTGAGTCTATTCGATAAAATATCAACTTCCATTAACAGGCTATTAGTGAGTGTTTGTGATTCCTTCATGTTTTTAAAGTGGCGATGTTTCAATAAAAGAAGGTGCAACACTGACTGTTTGTGTTCCGAGAGGAGCTATTAGTAACTCAGATGATCTTAATTTAGAAATTAATCTTGTTGATGTTACGCGTGTAGAACCGATTAACTCACCAATTCTTTCGTGAGTTAACCTAAAAGGCAACTCACACCATTGCCCACATCTTCTTCCTAAACGATTTACTAGTATTGAAAACAACGCTTGTAATCGCTGTTCTGCATTGCCAAGATGTCTTATCCTAAGGAGCTGCAAAGTCCATTCATTAACTGCATCGAAACCAATATTCTCATCAATATTTACATTGCTATGAAATGACAAATCGGTTAATGCTTCAACACAGACACCTTCGCTACATAAAAGGTCCGTTCTTAATTGATCTCCTGATTGTAAAAATGCGAGTGTCATTCCTTCAGTTTCTTCACAAGGACAATAAACTCTTGCAATTCCGCTTTCAACTTCTAGGCATGTTCCTTTTGGCCTTGATGAAGGGTCTATTAATACGGATTGCCCAGTTACTATCCTTACTGATTTTGACGGAGATTCCCCATAATTATGGAAATTCATTAAATAAATGTGATAATGAGAATTATTATCAATTATGCACTAAAAAACTTCTTATTGCAATAGATTCTCATTATCATCACATTTCTGAAGTTTTTCTTTACATAGTATTTAAGAATATAATTTAAGTAGAATTGCTAAATACTTTATTTTAGATGAGCGTAAAAAGAGTTTGTTTTAATTGTGGAAGTTCATCATTCGTCTCAGATCGATCTTTAGGAGGTAAAATAGTGTGCTCTAGATGTGGATCTTCTTCATTTAAAAATATATCCTCTTCATTTTTAAAAAGTAAAAAATTATTATTTATAGCTATCGCTATAGCTATTTTCATAATTGTTCTTTAGTTAATCTGTTTATATTCCAAAGTCCATTATTATTAGTTACCTCTACTTGAATACCAAATAACTTATTAAAATTTTCACTATTTATAACCTTATTTTGATCTCCATCTGCGATTATCTTGCCATCTTTTAGCATTATAACCCGGTCATAAATTTTTGTAATCGTTGAAATATCGTGAGTGACGCATAAAATTTTAGTATTTAATTTTGATAATTCATTAACCCTATCAACTACAAAAAACTTTGATTTATAATCTAAATTTGCAATTGGTTCATCTAGGATTAAAATTTGCGGTTTTTTGATTAATGCCCTAGCGATAAGAGAAATTTGTTTTTCTCCATCTGATAAATAGGAAAAATTCTTTTTAGATAAATTTGATATATTCATTTTTTTCATGATTTTTTCCACCTTATAAGAATCTTTTTCAGATTTATTTTGTATGTAACAATACCTTCCATATAGTCCACTTAAAATTAAATCAGAAACTTGTAAATTTGGATTTATTCTATTTTTTATATCATTATTTACCGTACTTATTTTTTTTCTTAGTTCCCATAAATTTATAAGTTCTTTGTCAAATATCTTCAGTTTCGATTTATTAGCTACTACTGGGTATATGTTTCTATTAATTATTTCAATTAAGGATGATTTACCTGAACCATTTGGTCCAATTAATATTACATTCTCTGAATACGCTATTTTTAAATTTAAATCTTTAATTACTCTGAAGCCATTTTTAAAACAATTAATATTTGTTGCGTCAAACCAAAATTTATTTATCACTAAAACTTATTACTCCAAAATATAATCAATTGAATCGAGCTTAAAATAAATATAAAGAGATAAAGCCAATTCAACCATGAAGGTCTATCTACTTTCTTCATGGATTATATTATTAACATAAAAAATATAAGCGGAGCAGCAAATCTTATAAATGTTTTTCTAATAATATTTATATTATTTGCAATTTCTAACTTCTTTATCTCAGGCGGATATTTCAATATAACTTTGTCATATACATCTAGATTTTGGGTTTTGTTAATATTTTTCCATGGTTCATCTTTTTCTTCAGACTTCTTGTACCACTTCCAGAAATAATTTATTATCCTATCTTCTCCCAATAATTTTATTTCATCCTTACTTATAAATCCCATATCGTGATTATATGTTTGTGTTTTTAAAATCATATAATCCTCATTGAATATCTTATAAAAAATCTTTCTTTGAGTCTCTTTAAATAATAAGAGATTATTAAGCAGTTTATTTTGTAGAAATTTCCTGTAGTGTCTTACTATCACTCTTGCTTTGTTGTTTCCTAAAGGGATATGATCTAAAACTTGTAAATATCTTGATGAGGAAGGATCGCCTTTGTAAATTAATATCCTTCCTGGAGGTATGTACTTTATACGAATAAATTCTTTTGTAGGGTCATTCTTGTAATAATAAATACTTTCAATGTATGAGGGATTAATATTAATTTTTTGGTTAAAACTAACTAATACGTTTTTATTCACATCTTTATCTGGGATTGTATCGCCATGAACCCAAAAGATATGAAGGATATCTAGGTGATTTTCAATAATCCTTGACCAATCACATTTGAAGTCGACTAATACCTCCTCAAAGACATAATCCTTATGTGAAAAACCATTTTCATATAATTCGTAGTTACTTATAGGTGTATCTTCAATTATATTATTTAAATCAGTCTCAGATTTTTTAGAAAAATGTACAAAAATATATCCATTTTTTTCTGAAGTTTTGTATTGAGATAAATGAATCCTTTTGGCGTAGTTATCGTAGTTATTATCGACTATATGGCGACATGTTATTCTGTCGAGATTTTGGCAACTTCCTCCAGATGAAAACTTAGCTCCATGATATGGGCAGGTTATTACTCCATCTGACAATGTCCCTCCAAAAAAGGAAGCCCCTCTATGTGGACAAATATTTTTAATGCACCTAACGTTTTTATTTTCATCTCTATAAAGAACAAGAGGCTCATCATAAAGTGAAAAATAATATAGCTTATTTTTTTTTAGTTCTTTAGAGGGACAAATTGCATACCAACCAAATAAACCTATATTTAAATCTTTTTGAGTTTCTCTAATATCAAACGAGTCAATTTTTACTACCGTTCCTTTTTTAAATGGCTTAAGAACGGTATTAAAGTCTTTTGATTTAAAAAAATTAATTTGTCTGTTTTCCATAAATTAATTTCTTTTTTTAAATGACTGTTTATCTTTCGGAACTATAACCCAAGTAAATAATCAATTTCTTATAAAAAGAAAATTCTCTATTATTTGTAGCAATAATTATTTAGTTATCGAAAAATATTGAGTCTCTATCGTATCTATGTATCTTTATTTCATATTTTTTGTATCTTTTGTGCTTCTTTCAAATTTTTTATGTAATCAATAGCATCATCAATATTTTTGTGGAAATTACATTGACCCAAGTAACAACCTATAAATCTTAAAAATTTTCTCTTGCCACCACTAATTTCATATCTATGTATTGTTCCGCCATCTATAGGAGCATAAATAAGTTCTGGTAGTGCCATATTCATTTTTATTTAATACTTAATAAAACAATAATTCATGTTTAAATACATATCCATAGCTCAATCCATATATTTAATAATTAATTTACTTATTTTTATATAATTATTTATTGAATACCCATGTATTATTTGTTATCTATTAATTATTGATATGGATTTTTTATTATGCCAAAAGCATTTAGGCGTTTTTTAAAAAAATTACCAAAAAAAATTCAAACTATAAAATACTCATTTAGAGAGTTTTTATCATCAAAAATATGAAATAGCTGTTCTGGTTAATAAATTTTTAATTTCTATAATTTTTAATAAAACATATTAGGCAGAGTTAAATTTTAAACTATATTAAATTTGCAATTTTTGAAATTTTATGATCAAAAGGGTTTTTGCGATATTCACTTTAACTTTGCTTTTTCTATTTAGTAGTCCTGTTTACTCATTAGATACTTCTTCAAAAACTATTGAAAAGTATACTAAAAAGATTTCTAGCAAGTTCACTAGAACTTACTGCAACACTACCAACTTCGGTATTTCTTATGAAGGAGCTTTGGCATTTGCTATTGGAGAAACTAATAAGGAATTTAAAAATAATAAACTTAATAAGTTGATAGATAATTCTCTACTAAAAAATTCAATAGTTAATGATTTAGAAAATAATTGCCAGGTTTATGATTTCGATATTAGTAATTTAGAAAATTTGAAGTTTAACTAGAAAATGTATATTGTATGAGTCTTATTTTTTACCTATCCAATCATTTGGTTTCTCCATCATCCATTCAAAAACTCCCTTGGCATCAAGGTTTTTAGAAGCATAAACAAATAAAATTGGAAATATTAAAATTACTGCGCCAATAACTGCTAACTCTATTTTGCCGATCCCCATCTCAGTAACTGTTAAAGCAAAATAATTAATCATTGATATTTATTGAATTTAAAATTTATTTCTACATAATTTATGAAAAAATTTGTATCAATTCACTTTTTTATAAAAAATCTTAATTATTTATAGCGAAGGATATTTGTATAAAGTACCTATTTTATTGATGCAGAAATTTTAATAATTTAAATATTAGGCTACTGTTTGATGGTTATGAATCATGAAATTATTATTTTTACACCTATTTTTGCATTATTGATCGTATTTATAGTATTGAGAATATTAAAAAAAAGAAAGAGATCAGCTAAAAGTATTTATAAATTAATAGATGATTTGGAAAAAAAATACATATATTGATTTCTTTTGTAAGAAAAAAACTAATCAAATTCTATTCCAACTTCTTCTTTTAAATTTCTTTCCAAATCTGGAAGATGAGGTTCAACCCAATGATCTTTGTTATCAATTCCTGCTGCATTTACATAATTCATAATATGTTGATCCACTTGCTTGTAAACATCATGCAAATTTAAATCCATACGAATATCATGTGCAATTTCAGAGACTTGTTTTTCTGTTAGACAATGATCTGGATGAAGTAAATCACAACATGGGATTCTCTTCTCGATCAATTCATTTAGATTGATTCTTATTTCGTAATCTTGATGGACAGTCATTGAATTTATTGCTTTATTACTCTAATTCTAATTATGTTTAAGGTTTTGTATATCTTTAGTCAAGAAACAAAGTTCTTTAATGCATATACGGTAATTTTAAATAAATAGATCTTCTAAATCTTTATACAAATCATCATTCTCTTTTTGGTTTTCTATAAGTTCATGGTGATCTAGTGAAAGTTCTTTTTTTGAAGTATAGAAAAGATATCCAAGGGCTCCTAAGAGTAATGTTGTTGGTAAAATCATTAGCATTAAATTGACTTATAATGAATATAGTGCAACACTTATTACAGTCAAGTGCTGAACTTTAATTAATTTTTAAATGCCTACCAAGAAAAAAAGAGTTGGTTTTATTCCTAGAGAAGATGTTATGAGAATAATTGAAAAGTTGAGCACAGAGAACAATTTAAGTAATTCAAAAATAATAAGTATTTTGGTAGAAGAAGCACTTTCTATAAGAGGTATATTTAATAAAAAAAATGGTAAAGCAACTCAATCATATCAATCAAATGAAGATAATATTAAGAACTTATTTGACAATTCTGGTGACTTTACAGATAATGCAAAACTCTTAATTGATACTAACTTAGGAAATCATTTTATTCCTAGTAAATCAACCCATTTAAATGAAGAGAATCAGGAGGCTTTTGACTTGCAAACTTATAAAAAGTTTTTATCATTCCTAAAATTTCAAGAAATGATGGATAAATATAACACTTAATAAGGTGTTGCTAAGTGATGAACTGTGCGTTAAATTTATTTTATATTTATAGGAGATTCGCATATTAAGATTATTTTTCATCATTTCAAAAACCTAAATTCAATTAATCTTTAAAATATTTATTCCTATGAATTCATCTCTCCCAGGTTTATCTGTAAATCTCCTCCCTCCAGACAAGTTATATTGTAATTTTAGTTATTGGAGTTCTTTGTTCTCTCAGGATATGCAAATCTTATGGGATAGAGCTCATGGATTACCTTTAGAAAAACTGCCAAAAGGGGTTTCTGATATGATTTTTCCGTATTTATTGCTTGCACTCTCAGACTATAAAACTTCGCAAATAAATAAAATGAATGGAATAGGATTAGACAATCTATTAAGCCTTTGGTTTGATAAGTACTTATTAAATAAAAATGGTTACTTCGAGCTAATTAAAAAATAATATTTAAAATTAGCTATTAATATCAAATTAGATTGCTATAAAAATTTATTACGTTCAAAAAATTTTTTAAGTGATTCTTTCCTAATTGGCACATCAATTGTCTTGCTATAAATATATTAAAAGGTTTGATGATGAATTCTTTAAATTTCTTTTTAGCAAATATGTGTATTGTTGTCGTTTTGATAATTCAAAACAGGAGAGATATAAAGTTAAGAAAAGCAAGATAAATGAAATTTAACTCAAAAACCCTAAGCTTGATATTAAATCTGTTATTTTGCTTGTTTATATTTATTATTTAATTTTTAGTTTTTATTAATTAATTTTCAAATAATTCAAAAATTAATTTTAGGATTTGGTTGACTTTTATTGTTAATGCGATGATAATGGCAAAAATAAATTTTTAAATTGTGAATCTTCTTTCAGATACTTTTGATGATTTTGTTGATGATCTACTTTCATCTGATCTAAATTTGTTGAAGGGGGAACTTGATATTCTGCTTATGCAGGATTTATTTAATTCAACAGATTTGAAGTGTATTAATAAAATTGAAATTCAAGATAACGAATCATTAGCTGCTTAATTTTTTATGAAATTTTTTTATGAAAAGTTTTGGGTCCCAGTTTTTGGTTATATTTTATCAAAATTTGTTTTTCTAATAGAAGGTAAAAAAAAAGATTCTAAAAATAAAAAAAAATAAATTAATTACTTTTCGTCTTTATAAAGTATTTTTTATTACATAATTTAAGTCAATATATTTTGATAACAACAAAAGTTGTGCTTTAAATTTACCAATATATGCATGGTTGGAATATAAGTAATTGCTTTTTAGCAAATTAAAATGAATCAAAATAATATGTTGAAGCCTTATACAGTGCATTACCGTGATTTTCAAAATATAAGATTAGAAAACTGTTTTTATGCTTTTGACGCTTACGAGGCTAGAACACTAGCAATGGAATTTAATAAGTATATAAATGAGCATCCAAACAGCATAGACCTTATAAGATGCGAAAAATGAATAAAGTTTTTTATTAATTTAAAATAATAATCTATTAAACACTCAAGAATTTATCAATAACCGCTTGACTCAACTCACTAGTATTTCCGCTAGCGACAATACCTCCACGTTGCATCGCATAATATCTATTGGCTTGTCTTACAAAATGCAAATGTTGTTCAACTAATAAAACACCAATTCCTGTATCTCTAATTATCTGGTTAATTGCATTTTCAATGTCTAAAACTATATTTGGCTGAATACCTTCCGTTGGTTCGTCAAGCAATAGAAGTTGAGGTTTGCCTAGCAATGCTCTTGCAATAGCTAATTGCTGTTGTTGTCCTCCACTAAGATCTCCTCCTTTCCTTTGAAGAAAATCTTTAAGGATTGGGAAGAGATCATAGATAAATGGATCTATTTTCTTGTTCTTAGATAATCCACCCGGTAGAGATTCCATCCCTAACATAAGATTCTCTTCAACTGATAGGTATGGAATAATTTCTCTCCCTTGAGGAACGTAAGCCATTCCTTTCCTAGCCCTCTGATGAGGTGCTTTTCTATTGATATTTTCACCAATCAAATAAATATCTCCTTTTTTTTGTTTTAACAAACCAATTAGTGATTTCAATAAAGTTGTTTTGCCAACTCCGTTTCTTCCAATCAAACAAACCATTTCTCCTGATTTAACATTTAAATCTACATCTCTAAGAATATGACTCTCGCCATAATAAGTATTTAAGGATTTTATTTCGAGTAAATTTTCCATAACTAGTCCTCAGGTCTTCCTAAATAAACATCAATAACTTTTTTGTCTTTTTGTATGGTTTCCATTGTTCCCTCACATAATACTGTGCCTTGATTTAATACTGAAACATTACTATCAAGTCTTCTTATAAATTCCATATCGTGATCTATTACTACTACTGTATTTTCGCCTGATAAAGATTTTAATAAATCAGCTGTAAGATCTGTTTCTTCATCAGTTAAACCGGCAACAGGTTCATCAACTAACATTAAATCTGGCTTCTGTCCCACTAACATGGCTATCTCAAGCCATTGTTTTTGGCCATGAGATAAAGATCCAGCTTTAGAATCAACTTTTTGAGCTAAATTAACAATCTTCATAAGACGATCAATCTCAGTAAGCTGCTCATCCTTAATATTTTTATTTATAAGGTTTAAGGGACTTTTGGGAGTTGTCACCGATATTTCAAGATTTTCTTTAACTGTTAGATTTTCAAAGATTCTTGGGCTTTGGAACTTTCTTCCAACTCCAAGTCTGGCTATTTTATGTTCCTTTCTACCTACTAAAGATTTCCCTTTAAAAATTACTTCACCTTTTGTTGGCTTAACCTTTCCAGTTATTACATCAAGAAAGGTTGTTTTCCCTGCGCCATTGGGTCCTATTACAGCTCTTAATTCTCCTTTCTTTAAATTTAAATTAAGTTTGTTGAGAGCTAAAAAACCCTCGAAACTAACAGTAATATCTATTAAATTTAGAAGATCATTATTATTCATTATTCCCCTCCTTATTATTAACTTCTAAGCTTGGATAGGTTTCAATTTTTCTTTTCAAACCAAATCTTTGAAGAAGATTCCTAGGACCATCTCCTTGAATCCATCCTAAAACTCCTTCTGGCAGAGCTGTTACAACTAAGATAAATAACCCTCCTTGAATAAACATCCAGCTTGCAGGTAAAGCTTCACTTACAAGACTTTTTGCATAGTTGATGAAAACCGCTCCTAGTATTGCTCCCAATAATGTTCCTCTTCCTCCAACAGCAACCCATATAACCATTTCTATAGAAAAGGGAACCGTCATAAATTGAGGGGATACTATTCCAGACTGAACGGTATATAAAGCTCCCGAAATTCCTGCGAGACCTCCAGCAATAGAAAATATTATCGTCTTAAATATAACTGGGTTGTATCCTGTAAACCTAACTCTTGGTTCATCATCTCGTATTCCTATAAGGATATTTCCAAATCTTCCTTTAACTACCCACTTTGCAAAAAACCATGCTGCTATTACTAGTATGGCGGTTATCCAAAAGAATATTCTTTGCATGGACTCAGACCCTACCATCTGACCAAATAGTTGTGTTACATCTGTTTTTAATCCATTTGTTCCATTTATAAGTTTTTGTTGTCCATTAAAAAAGTTAAAGAATACAAGAAGAGAAGCTTGGGTAAGTATAGAAAAATAAACCCCTTTGATTCTATTCCTGAAAACAAGAAATCCAATTAAACCTGCAACCAATGCTGGAATTATCCAGATAGCTAAGAAGGTAAAAACAGGCGATCTAAACGGTTCCCAGAAAAAAGGTAATTTTTCAACACCATATAAAGCAAAGAATTCAGGAATATTATTTGGAAATTCAGACGAGCTGGTTATTTGTAAATACATTGCTGCACAATATCCACCTAGTGCAAAAAATATACCTTGTCCAAGACTTAGTAAACCTGTATATCCCCAGATAAGATCAACACCAAGTGCAACTATGGATAAGGATAAGTATCTTCCAAGGAGGTTTAGTCTAAATACAGGGAGTAAAGTTGGTGCTGCAATAATTAAGGCTATTAATATTATCCAGAATGATAATACTATTTTTTTATCAAATTTAATTTTACTTAAGGACATTAGTTTTCAACCATCCTTCCTTTTTGAGGAAATAAACCTGTAGGTTTAAATTGCAAGAATATAACAATTAGTGCAAATATCATTACTCTTGCCATACTTGTGGTCGCAAAAAAGTTAATTGTGTTCGATAAAGGTAAAGGCATATCTGGCCATATTGATAAGAGCCTGCCAGCTCCAATTAAATCTGTCATTATTCCTATTCCAAATGAAGCAAGTACTGTTCCTAATAAATTTCCTACTCCTCCAAGCACTACAACCATAAAACAACCAACTATATAGTTTCCGCCAACATTAGGTCCTACAGAACCTAAAAGAGATACTGCTACCCCAGCAACTCCTGCTAAGCCAGATCCAATTCCAAAAGTAATTATATCCACTTTTTCAGTAGATATACCAAGACAATCACTCATTTGTCGGTTCTGAGTAACTGCTCTTATACGCATCCCCCAAGCACTTTGATTAAGAAATAATGTTATTGCTATTACAGAGATTAGAGTAATGACAATTATCATTAATCTTGTTTTAGGAAATGCAGTGCCAATAATTTCAACTTGACCTCTCATCCATGAGGGCGCTGTTACATCAACATTTCGAGCGCTTGCTCTACTAAGTTTGCTGACAGAGGATGAGATTAAGCTACCTGTCAGGACCCCAGTTAAAGCAGCAAATAGCCAAGAACTAAATTTAAAATATTTGAAATTTATTGATTCTTTTATTTTTGAAGGGAATGTTGTTGGTAAGAATAAACCAATTAATAGACTTATAACTAGACCGGTCCCATAAGCTAAAGGTACACTTCTGACAAATTGTTGAAGAATTAAGCTTACGCCCCAAGTTGCGAGAAGTGTTTCTAGTGGACTTCCATAAAGCTTTCTTATTATAGTTTTTTCAAGGAGGATGCCTACTACTCCACTAACAATAAAAGCAAGGAAAATAGAAACTATTATGTACGAATTGTAGAAAGGTTTTAATATAGGTAATTTGAAAATTAATTGTGTTACATATGTTGTGTAAGCCCCAAGCATCATAAGTTCTCCATGGGCAAGATTTATTACACCCATAAGACCAAAAACAATTGCTAGACCTAATGCAGCAACAAGTAATACAGATCCGATTGCAACACCATTAAAAAGACTATCGAGAAGTAACTCCAATTTAGAAAAAGAAAATATTTGATTATATAAAATAAAAGGAGGCGTTAACCTCCTTTTATTTTGAAGTATAGGTTTTAATTAGATTAAAGCTTATACTTTTCACCTTTTGAAGGATCTGTCCAGTCGCATGCAAATCCTTTTGAACTTGGATGCTTTTGGTTCCATGCTTGAGGAAGAACAACTCCTGTCTCTTCAAGGATTGTAAATCCACCCTCTGAATTAATCTCACCAATTCTTACTGTTTGAGATAAGTGGTGATTGGGCATAACTTCAACAGGACCTTGTGGAGCGTCAAACTTTTGTCCAACAAGGGCTTCCCTTACTGCGTTGTCGTCGAATGTTCCAGCATCTTCTACCGCCTGTTTCCATAAGTAGACCATGTTATAAGCAGATTCTTGAGGATCAGCTACAACTCTATCTGCTCCCCATCTTTTCTTGAAACTTGCAGCAAATTTCTTAGATGCAGGAGTATCAATTGACATCATGTAATTCCAAGCGCCGTAGTGACCTTCAAGGAACTCAGGACCAATCGTACTAATCTCTTCTTCAGCAATTGAATAGTTCATTACGTAGTACCCACTTGAAGGTGTGATACCTGCGTCTTGAATCTGTTTGAAGAATGCAACGTTTTGGTCACCATTAAGAGTATTAATGATTATTCCACCCTCAGGCAAAGCTTTTTTGATTTTTGAGATAATTGGAGCAACTTCAGTATTTCCTAATGGAAGGTAATCTTCTCCAACAACTTTACCGCCTAACTGTTTTACCTGAGCTTTTGTGATTGTGTTTGAAGTCCTTGGGAAAACATAATCAGAACCTACAAGGAAGAAATCTCCGCCAGCTGCAGGAGAACGCTTATACATGAAATCTGTAGCGGGTTCAGATTGTTGGTTTGGTGTGGCTCCAGTATAGAAAATGTTGTTAGAGCATTCTTGAGCTTCATATTGAATTGGGTAATAGAGGAACGCATCTTTTGATTCGTAGACAGGTAACATTGCCTTTCTACTTGCAGATGTCCATCCACCAAATACGACAGGAACTCCGTCTTGGTCTATAAGTTTCTTTGATTTTTCAGCAAAAGTTGGCCAGTCAGATGCACCATCTTCAACTATGTATTCTATTTTGTAGCTTTTGCCGCCAACTTTAACACCACCAGCAGCATTTATCTCTTCAATAGCCATTTTTTCTGTATCAACAAGAGTTGATTCAGAGATAGCCATTGTTCCGGATAACGAATGCAAAATACCAACGGTTACTGTGTCATCGAAACTTCCGGAGGTTCCGCCTCCACCACAGGAAGTTGCTGTGACAGCAAGTGAGGCAGTAGCTAAACCTGCCAAAATACGCCTTGAAATTCTCATGAATTAGGATAAATTAGGTAATTGACCCTCATTAGGGGGATAAAGTAAAAGTTATTAACGAGTGAGGATTAGTTTTGTATCAGTCGTAACTTTTTGTTGAATCCAATATATTATTAATAAACATTTTTCTAGTTTCTATTGTTTGGTATTTGTGATTCTAAAAATTTAGTTATTTCTTCAACTCCTATGCCGCTACTTAGGTTGGTAAAAAACCAAGGTTTCCCTTTTCTCATAAATTCCGTATCACTTTTCATAATATTTAAATCTGCACCAACCATATCTGCTAAGTCAATTTTGTTTATTAATAATAAATCTGATCTTGTTATACCTGGTCCCCCTTTTCTAGGAATTTTGTCTCCTGCAGATACATCAATAACGTATATAGATAAATCTACGAGTTCTGGACTAAAACTAGATGCTAAATTATCACCTCCACTTTCTACAAAAACGAAATCTAAGGGATTATATTTATTTTCTAAATCTAAAACTGCATTTTTATTTAAGGAACAATCCTCTCTTATCGCTGTATGAGGACAACCTCCTGTTTCTACACCAATAATCCTTCCTTCCTCTAAAACTTTTTTATTTATTAGAAAGTTAGCATCTTCTTTTGTGTAGATATCATTGGTTACAACTGCTATCTCATAATTTTTTTTCAGGCTTAAGCATAGAGTTTCTACTAATGCAGTTTTTCCTGAACCTACGGGCCCAGCTACCCCTACTCTCAATTTGCTGCTCATAAATTAATTTCTAAAAAGTTTTGTATAAAGGTCATTATGATTTTGTTGTGCCATAGCTAAACCTACATTGCCAAAATAGATGTCATCAATTTCTTTGTCTAGAATTTCTTTAGAAACTTTTGAAATTACTTCTAATAAGTCTCTTTGAATTAATTGTGCTTTTGTTGACCCAATAGGAATAATTCTTAATGCTGCACTAAGTTGGTTTGCACTCCACGCGTAGAAAAAATTCTCAACCATTTCTAATTTTGTAATTTCAAAACAATAACAAGCCCAACTCCACGCTAATGACCAGGAGCTTTTTTTATTATTTTCATATAGATATTCAAATCCAAATTCTTTGGTTAAATCAAAGAGAGATTTTGCCATTTGAATTTGTTGTTCTCTCATTTCGAGAGAGTCCTTTGATGAGAGGATCCATTTATCCAAACTCAATAGCTTTTGCAAATTATTTTTTAAATTTTTGTTTTCGTTTATCTCGCTGAAAATATCAAAAAAATCTAGTAAAACTCTAGCATCAAGTCTGATCTGTCCAATTTTTAGTTCATTTAGGATTAATTCTTTTACCGAATTTGAGTCTTTTAAATTTTTATTATTAAGATAACTCTCCATCCCCTCCGAATAACAAAATCCTCCAACAGGTAAGTTAGGACTTATTAATAAATATTTTAATAAGTGACTTTTACTCATGACTATGGGCACCTCTTTCCGGGAAAAACTTTTTGTTGGTATTTTTTACATCAACTTTAAAATTAAGAAGCATATTTTTAATAACATAATCACTTTTTGTTAGAAGAATGTCTTCTTCAATTTCTACTTCCACGTGCCTATTTCCTAGATGATAAGCTGTTTTAATAAGCTCCTTTTTAGAATTTGACCTTATTTCAATTAAATCTTCTGTTTTGGCAATTATTTCTACATAAAAATTGGAATCATTAGTTGAAAGAATATCTCCATCATTTAATTTGCCCTTTCTAGGTAACTGTAAAATTATTTCTTGATTACAATCAGTTAATCTTTTACCTCGTAAGATTCTTCGTTCATCTGAACTTAAGGTGAGTTTTAAAAATGAACCTAATCGCGGTTTATCTTTAATCCAATCAGTTACAACAATTTGTTTATTCATTCTCATAATCAAAATTTTTGGTTACTTTAATTTAATAATTAAAGAAAACAATTTATGATTAAAACTTCATGGGAAGGTAATTGTTTCTTAAATTTTTTCAATAATAAAGCAAGTTTAGGAAATGTTGATAAAACAATCTTTAAATCTAAATCAACTTCTCCTTATAAGTTATTGAAGTCTACTCACGATCAAGAAGGTAGATGCATTTTGCCTGTACTACATACTGCAGGGGGATTAGTAGGAGGAGATTTGCTTGAGTTTGAAGTAAATCTTGAAAAAAATTCTAAGGTTTTGTTAACCACTTCTTCAGCTCAGAAAGTCTATGGATCAGTTGGAAGATCTAAAATTAATCCAAAAGGAAGTTTTTCAAAGCAAAAGAATCTCATAAATATTCTTGACAATTCTCATTTGGAATATCTCCCCCAAGAAACAATTATCTTTGCAAATGGTTTATATGATCAAAAATTTAAAGTATCTATTTCAGAAACTTCAAGTTTCTTATTTACTGATTTAATAAGGCTTGGAAGATCTTCAGCTGGAGAGTCTATCCAAAGTGGAGTTTTTAGGTCGAAATTAGAAATTATGAGAAATAATGATTTATACGATGATTGGGAATATGTTGATCAAATTGAATTATCTAAGGCAAGTTTTGTGGCCAAGTCAGGCATGAATTACATGCCAGTTTTTGGATCCTTAATATGGATTTGCGAAAAAGATTTTTCAAAATCAAAAATTAATAATCTGGTGGGAAATATAAAAAAGATTTTTAATGAAAGTGATAATCATTTATCTATTGGAATTCTTGAAAATGGAATCTCTGTACGATTCCTAGGAAGTTCTTCTCAAGATGCAAGGAAATGTTTTTTTTGTATTTGGAAACAAATTAGGTCTGTTTGTGGATTTTGTGAGCCAAAATATCAAGGTGTATGGCCTTTACAAGATTCTATGAATTATTAATTATGTTCAGAAAGAACCTTTTTTAAGAATTTATAGATTAATTTTTTATTATGCATCTTTCACCTCAAGAAAAGGATAAATTATTGATTTTTTCTGCTGCGCTCTTAGCTGAAAGAAGGCTTAGTCGAGGTCTTAAGCTTAATTATCCTGAGACAATTGCTTTTTTGAGCTTTCAAGTTCTTGAAGGAGCTCGAGATGGAAAAACTGTAAGTCAATTAATGTCAGAGGGGACTACCTGGCTTTCAAAATCACAAGTTATGGAGGGCATTCCTGAAATGGTTGATGAAGTCCAAATTGAAGCAGTTTTCCCTGATGGGACAAAGTTAGTTACTATTCACAATCCGATTAACTAGTTATGAGTAATTTAATTCCTGGCGAAATAATTCCTGAAAAAGGTGAAATCGAATTAAATCTTGGTAAGGAAGTTAAAACAGTAAAAGTTTCTAATTCTGGAGATAGACCTGTGCAAATTGGATCTCACTATCATTTTTTTGAAGCTAATAAGGCTTTAATTTTTGATCGCGAAATAACACTTGGTATGCGTCTTGACATTCCTGCAGGAACTGCAATTAGATTTGAACCTGGAGATACAACTGATGTTAAATTAATTCCCTTTGCTGGTTCAAGAAATGCATATGGTTTTAATTCATTGGTTAACGGTTCTTTAGACACTTAAAATTATGTCCTACAAAATTGAAAGAAATACTTATGCGCAAACTTACGGACCCACTACCGGAGATAGAGTAAGGCTTGCTGATACCGAACTTTTTATAGAAGTAGAAAAGGATTTAACTACATACGGAGATGAAGTTAAATTCGGCGGAGGTAAAGTTATTCGAGATGGGATGGGACAGTCTCAAGTAAGAAGATGTGATGGAGCTGTAGATACGGTAATAACTAATGCTTTGATCGTAGATTGGTGGGGAATAATTAAGGCTGATGTGGGTATAAAAGATGGAATGATTTTTGAAATTGGTAAGGCTGGTAATCCTGATATCCAGGACAAAGTTGATATTGTTATTGGTGCATCAACAGAAGTAATAGCTGGAGAGGGACATATTCTTACTGCAGGTTCAATAGATACTCACATTCACTTTATCTGTCCCCAACAAATTGAGACAGCACTAGCATCAGGAATTACAACCATGTTGGGAGGAGGCACTGGGCCTGCAACTGGCACAAATGCCACTACTTGTACTCCGGGTTCTTTTCATATCTCAAGAATGCTTCAATCTGCAGAAGCATTTCCAATGAATTTAGGTTTTTTTGGAAAAGGAAACTCAACAAACGAGAGCAATCTTATTGATCAGGTTGAAGCTGGTGCATGTGGATTGAAGCTTCATGAAGATTGGGGAACCACTCCCTCTACAATAAATTCTTGTCTTAATGTCGCAAATAAGTTTGACGTACAAGTATGTATTCATACTGATACTTTGAATGAGGCAGGCTTTGTTGAAGATACCATCAACGCTATTGCCGGAAGAACTATTCATACCTTTCATACCGAAGGAGCTGGTGGAGGTCATGCGCCAGACATTATTAAAATTTGTGGAGAAAAAAATGTTCTTCCAAGTAGTACTAATCCAACAAGACCTTATACCAGGAATACATTAGAAGAACATCTTGACATGCTAATGGTTTGTCATCATTTAGATTCTAAAATACCAGAAGATATTGCATTTGCTGAATCAAGGATCAGAAGAGAGACTATTGCAGCAGAGGATATTTTGCATGATATAGGTGCTTTTTCAATTATTGCTAGTGATTCTCAAGCCATGGGAAGAGTTGGTGAAGTAATTACAAGAACTTTTCAAACCGCTCATAAAATGAAAGTTCAAAGGGGCCCGCTATCGCAGGATTCTGATAGAAACGATAATTACAGAGTAAAGAGATATATTTCTAAAGTCACAATTAATCCTGCAATAGCTCATGGTATTAATAAACATGTTGGTTCAATAGAAAAGGGTAAAATTGCGGATTTGGTATTGTGGAAACCTTCCTTTTTTGCGGTAAAGCCTGAATTAGTTGTTAAAGGAGGATCTATAGTTTGGTCCCAAATGGGTGATGCAAATGCTTCAATTCCTACCCCAGGCCCTGTACATGGTCGACCTATGTTTGCAAGTTTCGGCCAATCTCTTATTAAGAGTTCTTTTACCTTTTTAAGTAAAAATTCAATAGATCAAAATATTCCAAATAAATTACACTTACAAAAGAAATGTATTGCTGTAGAAAATACCAGAAATATCAATAAATCACACTTAAAACTTAATAGTAAACTACCAAATATTTCAGTTGATCCTCAAACTTATGAAGTTTTTTCTGATGGGGAACTTCTTACTTGTGAACCTCTTGATGAAGTCCCAATGGCTCAAAGGTACTTTTTACTTTAGAAGTTTTTAATTAATTCTTTTTTAGTTGTTTTTACAATTTGTGACCCAGCAATTGCCAAATCTTCTTGCAGTTTGTTTTCGCAAGATAGAACTCTTGACCAACTTGGTAACTGCTGTGTCGTAGGGCAAGCTAGGTAATCTTCTGTAGCCGGCCTCAATAGTTTCGCGAATTTTTGTACTGATAACTCTTCTTCATGCCTATCGTATGGAAGTTGATTAACTGCTGAATCTAGTCCAAATTGTTTTACCCGATCTTCCCCAACTCTTTTGTAAAGAACTTCTAATGTTGCTAGTTGAGTACTAGTTAAAGTCTCTGCTTGATGCTCCATGAGACCTCTTAAAACACTTGAAAGTATTTCTTTACACATTTTTTGTAATCCTTCTTTAGAAGAATTGCCAATATTCTTATGTTTATGATCAAACAAACCTAGGTCAACTTGGGCTATTTTGGAGGTTCTAACGTTTCTATAAACCTCTGATAATAAACCTATTTCTAAACCCCAGTCACAAGGAATTCTTAAATTCATAGCGAGGTCTTTAGTAAAAGCAAACTCACCTGCTAATGGATATCTAAATGATTGAAGATACTGTAAAAAGGGACCCTTCCCTACTAATTGCTCAAGACTTGCCAATAGGGGACCAACAAATAATCTTGTTGCTCTACCTTGTAATTGATTAGTCTCTAATGATAATCTGCTGTAAAAAGCTTTTACATATGATATTCCGTATGATTCATCCAGAAGTGGAAGTATCATTCTTGAAGGATACAAAGAACTAAAAGTTCTTATGTCAGCATCAAAAAGAGCAACGACATCTGATTTTCTTGTCGCAACTCCTATACCTTGCCAGACAGCCCATCCTTTACCTGGAGTTCCTAAAAGTTCTAACCCATTTTTTTCTTGGCTTTTTAATAGTTCTATTACAGAGGGAGAATTAGTCCATTGAACATGAACTGGAAATGGCATTGAGTTAAAAAATGATTTTGCTGCGTTAACTTGTTCAACAGTTTTAGCAGAGAGAGCAATAACTAATTCATTTAAGCTTGTAAGGTCTTTTAAAACTTCTCTTATGTCTTTTAATGCTGGACGCTCAAATTCTTCATATAAGCAAGGTATTAAAATGCTAGTTGATCTTTTTTTAAGACTTTTGTTTAATTCTTTAAGTAAATTTCTTGTAACTCCATATTCATGTATTGTTGTGATTAACCCTTGTTGAAAGTCCATTTTCTAATTGATGTGCAGAATAGTATTAATACTTCGTTGATTTTTTCAAAGTGAAGCAAATTGATTCAGAGAAAAAATTAGATAGATTAAAAATTGATGAATTGTTAAAAACAATTTATTCAAATAATACTACAGAAGAAATTAATTTTATTTCAAATCAATTATTACAGATTTTAGATGATTTCTCAGAGAAATCTGCTTATGAAGAAAAAAGAGATAAGGAAAGGTGGAATGAATCTCATTCGG
>JAOIPS010000029.1 GCA_028141225.1 Prochlorococcus sp. AH-736-L23 | reverse complement strand
CGATGAGCCAGGGACTTGTAAAAACCTTACAGGTACTGAATATGTATCTTCTAATCAATCGCAGAAGTATTGTGGTGATGTCCCAAGAAATCCTTCAAAGGTTAAACACAGCACTACAACTGATGGATTAAAAGTATCTGGATCACTACCTGGTAGATCAACCCTAGTTACTGGAGATGAATCAGGTTCTGGACATCAATTAACTGGAGATCAATATCTTGGCTCTGAGCCAAATCCAAAAGGTAAAGCATTTGAAAAAGTAGGCAGTTACAACACTCTTAATGGGAATAATGTAACTGGTACAGGGGTTGGAAGATCAGACCATATGACAGGTAATGAACATGGGAGTTGTAAGAATGTAACTGGTGATGAGTACATAGGATCTCAACAATATGAGAAGTTTTGCGGTTCAAAACCAAAACCAGAAGCTAGAAAAGTAGGTTTAAGCCTTTCTTCAAAGTCAAATTTAATAAGCGGTACTATGACAGGAAGATCAGAAATAGTAACTGGAGATGAACCAGGTTCATGCAAAGTGTTAACAGGAACACCATACGCAGGCTTAGATCAGATTAATGAAAATTGTAGTACTGAGATTTCAGAAGATATGAAATCCCGAGCAACAGTTAATTCTGGAAATAATTCAAATGCCAGACTTACAGGACAGCAACCAGGAATTGGCGGAGTAATGACAGGTGCTAAGAAAGGTGCTTGTAAAAATCTAACAGGGACTCCCTATGTTGGTGGAGATCAGCTCTCACAAGCTTGTGATAATCCTGCACATGATACGGCTTATGCAAATCCGGAAAAGTCGGCAGGTAACTCTTGGAAGGAATTCTCTGTTAAATCACCATCAAGAGATAAATATTCTGAAAAAAATACTCAAGGTGTTACAGGTAATAAATATGAAAATGGTTCAAAGGTAACAGGACCTTTTGATATGGCAGTTGATAAGGTCACCGGCACTGAAAAATTTAGATTTGAACCGAATAAAAATATTACTTATAAACAAAAAATGGAAATTGAAGAGGCAGACCGTGCTGCAAAGACACCAGAAAAAAGAGTCGCATCAAGGATTACTGGAGAAGGACAATCAGTTGGAAACGTAACTGGTGATGATTGGGATCGCGGTGATAAGGTAACAGGCACTGAGGGAGCTTCTTCTAGAAAGCGAAATCCATCAAGAGCAGGATTCATGAGCGCTATGCCCCCTATGGAAGTTAAAAGAAATGAGGAAACAGAAAAACCAGATTTCTTGATAACCGGATCTAGTGGAAATACTCGTGAAGGACAACTTGTTACCTTTTCAGGTGGTGCAAGAGGTTAAGTAAATAATGCCTTTAAGAGGACTGGCTAAAGCCAAGAACTTCACATTGGGGCCAACCGCTCCAATGAAAACTTTTACTGAAAATATCCATATACAAACTAAAGAATCAAATAATTTCCGAAATTCTGGAAAGTCTCATAAATTAACCAATAATATTCAAAATGAAAATCTATTTAGGTATGAAAACAAAATAAAAAGTGATTTTGACGAAATTGTTCCAACCCTCAAGGAAATTGCTCAAATCCAACATCAGGAAGATTTTATAAATAAGGCTCAGAAAATATCAAGAAAAAATTTGGGAATAGATTTACCTCTCCATGTATTAGATAAATCTTGGGTCAAGCCTCTTGATATGAGAGCTTTATATGCGTGGTGCGCTTTCAAACAGCATGAGAAACTTAGCGACAATTTTTTTAACAATGATCCACTTGAAGGTGCTGCTGGAAGTAGGGATGCGGAAGATTTTGAAAAATTTCTCTTAGATTGTGGAATACATTTACTTGATATAACTCCTTGTTCAGATGGAAGGTTAGCTCATTCAGTTGCTTATGTAATGAGAATACCTTTTAGTACAGTAAGAAGAAGATCTCATGCTGGAGCGCTGTTTGATATTGAAAATACTGTAAATAGATGGGTAAAAACTGAACATAAAAGATATAGAGAGAATATTCCTAATGAATCTCATAAAGATACGAGGTACTTAAAAGTTGTAACCTATCATTTTAGTTCTGTTGATCCTTTGCATCAGGGATGTGCAGCTCATGGGAGTAACGACGAGTTGGCAGCAAAAGAAGGTAGAAATAAATTATATGCTTTCAAAGAGGCTGTAGAGAATAGCTTTTGCTGCGGTGCTTCTGTGGACTTAATGTTAATTGGACTCGATACAGACACTGATTCACTAAAAATACATTTGTCAACAAGGGATGGAGGGATTGATTTAGAAAAAACTATTTCTACTTTAGAAATTTATTATTCAACAATAAACTTTTCACAAGAGGATGCAGAGAGAGAAATTTGTCAAATAATTTCTAAACAATCTTCAAAAGATAAACTCAGTGGACTGGAAAAATTTATGTATAAATTAATTGTCAATAATATTTCTCAAATTGATTATGTTAAGAGTTTTCATAATGGTTCTTATGAAGATATTGGACATGCAGAAAGATTTATTGGAGTTGGTATAGGTTTTAAAGAAGTACATCTCAGAAATTTAACTTACTTTGCTCATTTAGATACAGTCGAAGAAGGGGCTCCAGATTTAGATGTAGGAGTGAAGATTTTTACTGGATTAAATGTTTCTCAAGATCTACCTATTCCAGTAGTAATTAGATTTGATTACTCTGGCAAAGTACCCGGCGCAAAAGAGAGGGCAATAAAAGATTGTGAAAGAGTTAATAATGCGATATCAATTAGATATAAAAATTTAGTTGATCAAGGTTTGTTACATACTTGCTCTACTATTAGAGATAGGGACAACATTCATTCCGCCCAAATTATTGGAATGTCTATAGATAAAAAAACAGAGGAGGCTCACTAATTATGTTAATTTGCAAGGTTGTAAAACCACTTGTTTCTACCAATCGGATTCCTGGTTTTGAACATAAGCATCTTCAGGTTGTCTTGGATGGCTCTTCAAAAAAGGTTGCAGTAGATGCTGTTGGATGCAAACCAGGAGATTGGGTTATTTGTGTTGGAAGCTCTGCTGCTAGAGAAGCTGCAGGGAGCAAATCTTATCCAAGCGATTTAACGATTGTTGGAATAATTGATCATTGGGATCCTGACAAGTCATAAAAAAGGAGGTTATAAACTGTGGAAATTATGAAGGTATTAGGAAGGATGGTATGCACTCAAAGAGTCCCTGGTTTAGGTCATATGAATTTAAGAATTTTAGAAAATAATAAAGGAAAGAAATTAGTTGCTGTTGATCCTGTTGGGGCTAGAGAAGGTAACTGGGTTTTTACTGCTAGTGGCTCAGCCGCTAGATTTGCATGCCCTAATCCAGAAGTTCAAACCGATTTAACAATTGGCGGCATTATTGATTATTGGGAGAGTGACTAAAAATTTATTAAGAAACATTGTTGAAGGTATAGTGTAATTAGTCTTGAATAAAGAATGTAATGTGGAAGGAAAGAGAATCACCTTTGAGGATTGAAAAAAGATTTGAATTTGATCAATACTCAAAAATTAGTAAATTTATGGGAGAAATTGAGAAATTATGTAAAGAAAGGGATATCTACCCAAATATCAGCTTCGGTAAGAATTTCGTAAGTCTTTCAATATTTTTAGATAATCAAGAAATTACAGACAAGGAAAAAAACTTTTCAATGGATATTGATAAATTTTATTTAGAAGATTAGTCCTTTTAATAATTATTTGGCTTTGCAATATCTCTTTTGATTAATGCCATTAAATATGTTGGTGCTTTATATCTACTAGGAAGACATCTATTTAGAGTTTCAAGATGACTCCAACACACTGTCTTTTCTATATCTTTAACTGAGTTTCCTTTTAAAATTAATAGTCTAAGAGCTTTGCAAAATAAAGGATAACCTGCTTCTAGTTCATCTATATTAAGCTTTGCTGCTGACATAGATCAAAGATGAATTATCAACTAATAATCTAAACAACTATGGTGCACAATTGGTTCATATTTCAAATTTCTCAATAATTAGAAATTAATCTAGAAATGCGACGCAATCTATTTCAACTAAAACTCCTTTTGGGAGAGATGAAACTTCCACACAGGCCCTTGCTGGAGGATTCTCTATATTAAAAAAATCACTATATATTTTATTGACAATTTTAAAATTACTTAAGTCCGTTAAGTAAATAGTTGTTTTTATTACATCCTCTATTTTGGCTCCACCAGCTTTAAGAACTTCTGCAAGATTTTTTAAAACTTGAATAGTTTCCTTCTCTATATCACCTAAACATGTTATTTCATTTAAAGCTGGGTCTATAGCAATTTGCCCAGAACAATAGATAAAATCCCCAGCTTTTATTGCTTGATTATAGGGTCCAACAGGATCTGGAGCATTTGATGTTTTAATTACTTGTTTGGGGGACATTTGTTTGATAAGTTACCTATCTATCTATTTAAACCCATAAATCTTTATTTGCTCTTAAAAAAGTAAATTCTTCTAAATTTTTTGCTCTTAAGAAAAGGTTTATTTTCATCTCTTCATCAAGTAAAAAAGGAATTGTCAATTCATTAAGAGAAAGTTTTTTTTCAACTTCCGAAAGTTTATTTTTTATATCTTGATCTTTAGGCTTGAGATTCAATGCCCATAATATATTTGCCATCGTATATTCATGTGCACAATATATAAGTGTATTTTTTGGTAAAGATTTGATTCTTTCTAGTGAAGAATACATTTGTTGATAAGTTCCCTCAAAAATTCTTCCGCAACCTCCAGAAAATAATGTGTCACCAATAAAAAGAATAGGATTTTCACTTTTCAAAAAGAAGGCAATATGGGAGTTCGTATGCCCTAATACTTCAATTATTTTTACTTCTTCACCTAAAATATTTAAAATTTGTCCATCTTCTACAGATACATTTTGAAAAGGTATTCGCTTTTTTTCTTTGGAGGAAGCAATCACTTTTACGTTTGGCCATCTTTCAATAAGAGACTTCGTCCCTCCAATATGGTCTGAATGATGATGAGTTTGCAAAATAGCTTCTAAGTGAAAATTTTTATCATTTATATATCTAATTACTGGTTCGTGAACAGATGGATCTATAACCACAACGGATTTGTCTTTTACCCATAACCAAATGACGTTATCACTTAAAACTCTAAGTCCTATAATATTTCGAGCTTTATTAAATTCCATTGTTAACTTAGAATGAAGAATCTTTGGAAGAAATTGATCTATGTTTACTATAGCTTTACCAAAAGGAGCTCTGTTAAAAGATTCAATTTCAACTTTTAAAAGAGCTGGGTTAGATTTCTCTGATGCGTTGAACGAAAATAACAGATCATTAACCTTTGAATCAAATTGCAAAAGGGCAAAAGCTTTATTAGTAAGAAATGGAGATGTTCCTGTTTATGTAAGTTATGGTCAGGCTGATTTGGGTATTGTTGGGTATGACGTTTTACGAGAATCTGAATTAAGAGTGGCAAAGTTATTAGATTTAGGATTTGGTGGTTGTCATATGTCGTTGGCGGTTAAGAAAAATAGCAATTATTCAAAACCAACTGATCTCCCAGCGAATTGTAAAGTAGCAAGTAAATTTATAAAAACAGCAAGATCTTATTTTGAGGAATTAAATATTCCTGTAGAAATAGTTCATTTGACAGGATCAGTCGAGCTTGGTCCTATTACAGGTATGGCAGAGGCAATAGTTGATTTGGTTGCAACCGGAAAGACTCTTAAAGAAAATGGTCTAGTTAAAATAGATGATCTTTATTATTCAACTGCAAGACTTATTGGAAATCCTTTATCTATGAGGTTAGATGATAATCATCTCAGAGATACTATTTTATCAATAGAATCAACTAATGCTTTATAGAAGATTAGCTAAATGTTTTTTAAAGATTTTAGAAGGATTAAAAAGTTAGGTAAATATTTAACTAAAGATAAAAAAACAATCTATCTTATTTTGATAGTTTTATTACCTGTTTCTTTCTCAGGAGCTATTCAACCATTATTAGTTGGTCAAGCAATTACCATTCTTAAGAACGAAACTACAGATGTTTGGCTAAGTAAAACTTTCTTTGGGCAGTCAATAAATGCCATAATCATGACTTTATTTATAACTGTTCTATTCAGATTAGTTCTGCAGGGATACCAAACTTATAATATCCAAGCAGTGGGACAACGTTTGACAGCAAGAATAAGAAGGGAACTTTTTGATCATTCAATCTCTTTATCTCTTAAGTATCACGATAAAATGCCTGTAGGTAAATTATTAACAAGATTAACGAATGATGTTGATGCTTTAGCCGAGGTTTTTGGGAGTGGTGCAGTTGGAGTCATTGCTGACTTTGTCAGTCTGATTGTGATTTCTTTGACAATGCTGTCAATTGATCGAGGGCTTGCCATATTATTACTTTTGACTCAAATCCCAGTTTCATATTTTATTATTTGGCTTCAAAAACGTTATAGAATAGCCAATTATCAAGTAAGGGAAGAATTATCTCAACTCAACTCTGATTTTCAAGAGAATCTTCAAGGTTTAGAGGTTGTTCAGATGTTCAGAAGAGAGGCTTTTAATAGCAAGAAATTTTCTAAAACTGGAGTTGCTTACAAGAAAGCGGTTAATGGAACAATATTTTATGACAGTAGTATTTCGGCATTTATAGAATGGATTTCTCTTGCTGCGGTCTCCTTGGTTTTAGCAGTTGGAGGATATTTTGTTACTTCTGGAAATATTGGTTTAGGAACATTAACAACTTTTATTTTATATTCCCAAAGACTTTTTGAACCTTTAAGGCAGCTTGCAGAAAGATTTACTCAGATACAGGGAGGCTTAACAGCTGTAGAAAGAATAAACGAATTATTGGATGAAGAAATACAAATTAAGGACTCTTCTTCCGCAAAACATTTTTTAGAAAATGCTAAAAATGAAAATAAAAAATTTAAGGGCAAAATTGAGTTTAAGAATGTTGATTTTTTCTACAATGAAGGAGAACATATCATAAAGAATTTATCTTTCAAGATTAATCCAGGAGAGCATGTGGCTTTTGTAGGGCCAACTGGTTCAGGTAAGACGACTATAATTAGACTGTTATGTAGATTGTATGAACCTCAATCAGGCCAAATTTTAATCGATGATATAGATATCAAAGATTTTCCTATTGCAACTCTTAGAAGTATGTTGGGAGTAGTTTTGCAAGATACTTTTATCTTTAGTGGAAATGTCGCAGATAATTTAAAACTAAATTCGAACGTAGACAATCTTGAATTAGAAAATCTTTGTAACGAATTAGGGTTAGATAATTTGTTAAAAAAATTACCAGAAGGTTTGAACACCTTATTAAGAGAAAGAGGGGGAAATCTCTCTTCGGGAGAGAGACAACTTCTTTCAGTAGCTCGAGTAGCGATTAGAAATCCTGTTGTTTTAATAATGGATGAAGCAACAGCGTTTATGGATCCTTCTACAGAGGCTACTTTGCAGAAAGATCTTGAGAGAATTCTGTCAAAAAGAACAGCATTAGTAATAGCTCATAGATTAGCAACTATTGAAAGTGCTGATAAGATTTTAGTCTTAAAAGGGGGATCATTAGTTGAAGAGGGAACACATAGTGAATTGAGACTGAAAAAGGGTTTATATTTTCAGCTCTCTGAGCTTCAACAAAAAGGATTCGTGAATTTTTGATGATTTTTAGAAACCAAGGATCGTTAAAAAAATCAAACAATCTATCAAGGGATGAGCTGATAGATCTCTACGGTTTAAATTCTTATGAGTTCACTCAAACAAATAAAGAAGAAATATTTGTATGTAGTAAAAATAAAGATTTAGATCTAATAGAACTAGATCAACTTTTGCAAACTGTGGGTTGGAGCAGAAGACCTATAAGGAGGGTAAAACGAGCTTTAGATTTCAGTATTTTGGTGGTTGGGTTGTGGCGTCATGATAATAAATTCCCCAGACTAGTAGGATTTGCAAGATGTACTGGCGATGGAATTCTAGAAGCAACAGTTTGGGATGTCGCTATTAACCCTGTTTATCAAGGATTTGGATTGGGGAAAGAGTTAATGAAATATGTACTTAAAGAATTGAAAAATATTGGAATTTCTAAAGTAACCCTTTTTGCTGATGCTGAAGTGGTTTCATTCTACAAAAGACAAGGCTGGATATTAGAACCTAGGGGCTCTAAATGTGCTTTTTGGTATGCAAATTAATCATTTTTTATAGTAGTCAGAATATATAGATTTTAATGATTCTCCTCTTAACCATCTTCTTCTAAAGTGCCAGTTCTTAATTGCTTGGATAAAAATATTAGTTCTTTCCCATTTTCTTGAACTTATAAAAATAGGTATATTTAATTGTTTTAAATCTTTTTTTTTGTTTAATCTCCTTAAAAAATCTACATCTTCCATCAAAGGTAACTTTCTAAAACCATTATTCTTAAAATAGGAAGTTCTATGAATTATTAAACCTTGATCACCATACGGTTGCTTAAAAAATTTACTTCTAAAATTAACGAGAATTTCCAGGACTCTATAAATTATCTTTTTGTGATTAATTTTGAATTCAAAATAGTAAATACTTTCCTCGTCTCGCTCTAAATATGAATTAATTTTTCTAAACCAATCATGATTTAATCTTGTATCTGCATGCAAAAATATGAGCCATTCTCCTTTTGAATTCTTCGCACCAATATCTAATTGCAAACCTCGATTCTTTTCTTTGGATGTAAATACTTTCGCTCCATAAATATTTGCTATGTCAATAGTTTTATCTTCACTTCCACAATCAACAATTATGATTTCGCTCTCTTTCTGAATATTTGATAAGTCTGAAAGCAATAATGGCAAATTATTAGCTTCATTAATAGTTGGAATGATAATTGAGATTTTAGACAAGTTGATTACTTTCTATTTTCGATATCGAATATTGTATCTATATCTATTTTTTTATCTAAAAGCTTATATTTCAATGTTGTAGAAGCAAAATTATCAATTGTATTTTGAAGGACATTCTTTGTACCCCACTCAATATTAATAAAAGGTAAATATAGATGCGTTGAAATTATTTTTTCTGATAAACCAATAAGCCAATATCCTCCATCGTTAGATGGCCCTAAAATAAGATCATTTTTTTGAAACTCTTTTAGAGTATTCAATAAATCTTGATGGCATAAATCTGGAAGGTCAGTACCAATAAAAATAATATTTTTGATCTTATGTCTGACACAAAATTTTTTATTGATAATTATTTGCCTTTTCATTTTTTCTCCCAAGCAGCCTTTTCCCTGTAAATTAAATTTTCTGATGCCTAATTCTCTAGACCAATTTTTACAATTTCCTACCCCCAAACCAGTTATGGCAAGAGAAATATCAATTAGTTTATTTTCTTGGAGAAATTTTGCGACTGAAATTGTGTGTTTGGTCATCACACTTTGTACTTTCGCCGAATTACTTTTACCTATATCTTTTGATAATCTTGTTTTGCATCTTCCAAAACCATGCCATTTCGCCATGATAATAAGTAATGCTTTATCCAATACTTTAGTGAGATTTAAAATAATTATATGCTTATTAAAAAAATATAAAATTTATTTTTATAAATTTAGTTGATGCTTTGTTAAATAATTTTAAATTTGTCGTGATCTTGTGATTTGATAATGGCCAATTATTAAATTCCAACTAGATTAATAATCTAGAGAATAAAATTTTGCAAGCAACTAATCCTATTTGGGCGGAAGTTCAACAATCACTCCAAAAAACTTTAAGTAAGCCTTCATTTGAGACATGGATAAGGCCTGCTAAATTTAATTGTTTTGAAAATGGCTTATTAACTTTAATCGCTCCAAATACATTTTCTAGTGATTGGTTAAGAAAGAATTATTGTGAAACTATTGAAAAAGCTGCAAAGGAAATCTGCGGTCATGATGTAAAAGTTGTTTTTAAATCTGAATCGAATGTCAGCAGTGATTTAACAAATGAAGATAAACCTAACGAACAGAATGTTCATCAACAAACAAGATCTTTTTCTAGTAATAACCAAAATAATTCTTCAAAAAATCAATTCAAAAATCCTAATGGTTTAAATTTACGCTACGTATTTAAAAGATTTGTTGTGGGTCCAAATAGTAGGTTGGCTCATGCCGCAGCTTTAGCCGTTGCCGAATCTCCTGGGAGAGAATTCAATCCATTATTTATTTGTGGAGGAGTTGGTCTTGGTAAGACTCATTTAATGCAAGCAATAGGTCATTATCGAGTAGAAATAGATCCAGAAGCAAAAGTTAAATATGTATCTACAGAAACTTTTACAAATGATGTTATTAGCGGTATTCGAAGAGATGGAATGACAGCTATTCGAGATAAATATAGAAATGTAGATTTGATTTTAATAGACGATATACAGTTTTTAGAAGGCAAAGAGTATACACAGGAAGAATTCTTTCATACTTTTAATGCTCTTCATGAATCAGGAAGTCAAATAGTTATTGCAAGTGATAGACCTCCAAACCAATTGTCCGGAATTCAAGAGAGATTAATTTCTAGGTTCTCAATGGGTATGACCGCAGATATTCAACCACCTGACCTTGAGACGAGGACAGCCATCCTTCAAAAAAAGGCAGAACAAGAGAGAATGAGTCTTCCAAGAGATTTAATTCAATTTATAGCGGGAAGATTCACTTCGAATATACGAGAATTAGAAGGAGCATTTACTAGAGCTGTTGCATTTGCATCAATAACAGGTTTACCAATGACTGTCCAATCAATTGCTCCAATGCTTGATCCGAATAGTGTTGGAGTAGTTGTTACTCCACAACAAGTTATTAATAAAGTGTCAGATTTCTTTAAAGTTTCTACCGATGAATTGATTAGTTCAAGTAGGAGAAAACCAGTAAGTCAAGCTAGACAAATAGGTATGTATCTTATGCGACATGGAACGGACCTAAGCCTACCAAGAATTGGAGATGAATTTGGTGGCAAAGACCATACAACAGTTATGTATGCTATCGAACAGGTTGAAAAAAAATTGTCCATTGATCCTAATATTGCAAGTCAAGTTCAAAAAATAAGGGATTTACTTCAAATAGATTCAAGAAAAAATTTATAGTTTTATTTTTAACTAGAAATAAAATTTCTAGGATCTTGATCATATCTATGCCTGAAAGGAATCTTATCTATTTCATTTATATCACTAATTGATTCAATTTTATTTAATGATTGCCTTAATAACCTTGCTGAAATAATTGTCATATCTCTTGGAACTGAGATTCTATTTTTTAAGTATCTTAGAGAGATTCCTGAAAGTTTTTTAGGGATTAATACTTCACCTGTGATCATATGGGTCAAAGCTGATCTCAATGATTCTTCAAAGGATTCTTTATTGTATGGGTTTACTTTTAGTAAATTGTCTTTATGCTTGATCACTCTTTTAAGAGCAATTTTTGCGAAATATTTTGACTCATAATTTTTATTTATTTCATAATTACCTAAACCCTCCCCAGAATCTATTCGCTTAGAGAAGGTAATTTGTTGTTCATTGCTTTCTTTATAGCATCCACCCATTTGTGGGGGTAAATCATGAGAATGAGTATGAAAATCTCCTTGAGTGCCTCTATAAGCACTTGTCCCCTCAAAAAGGGTGAGCCAGTTATCTACATGACGATAATTAGATCTTAAATTAAACCCTTTATAATATACAAGTGATGCATTCATTCTCTCCATATAGGGAATAAAAATTATATCTCCAACACCAGGCTCTATATCACCGGTGTTAGAAACTGATGGATCAACAAAACCTGATTTTGAGATACTTAAGATTTCATCGAGTTTAGAAATGGATTCTTTAAATCTTTTTTTTCTAAAAGAGTTATCTATAAAATTAAAGCTTTCTCGGCAGAGCCAATTACACCAGGATCTGAAAATTTCTCTTTCTAACTCTCGAATTTTGGTAAGGTGACTAGATGTAATAAAAGATCCAAGTGCTCCAAATTCATTTTCTAAAAAAGCTATGATATCGTCGCTTTCAGTTATAATTTGCCCTTTAAATTCAATTGCAGGTAATTTCCCCGATCTGACTTTTTCAAGGAACCAACTTTCTTTTTGGCCGTAGCAAAACATATTTATTTTCTTTACTCTGTATGGAATTTTCTTAAATTCAAGCCATAACCATATCTTCTGACAGTAAGGACACCAAGAATGCCTATCCCTATAGAGGGTAATAAATACATCATTTTCACTATGTCCAAATAATCTTAAATTTGCGTAGGAATTATTTATACCATGGACTCTATCAAGATCTTCAACTTCAAATTTGTTTAAATCATCCCATGTCAAAATCCCATTCATTATTTGAATTAAAGCTATAAACTAACGTTATAATAATTGATTAAAAACGTCTTGGAATTTGAATTTGATTTAATTGTTGTTGGCGCTGGATCTGGAGGACTCGCGGCGGCTAAACGTGCGGCTATTTATGGAGCAAAAGTCGCAATTATAGAAGCAAATCAAATAGGAGGAACTTGTGTGATAAGGGGCTGTGTGCCTAAGAAATTAATGGTTTATGCAGCTAAAAGTAAAAAAAATATGGATTCTTCTGAAGGATACGGGTTAAAAAATGAAGGTATTAATTTTGAATCAAATATTTTGTTGAAGAATGTTAGAGAAGAGGTTTCTAGATTAAGTAATTTACATAGAAATTCTTTAAAGAAGTTGAATATAACAATTTTTGAAGGCTTAGGAAGATTTATTACTCAAAATGAATTAGAAATTATTTGTTCAAACACAAAGAAAATTAAAAACAAAATAAGTTCAAAAAAAATTCTTATTTCAGTTGGAGGTAAACCAAAGAAATTAAATATTCCTGGGGTAGATTTGGCATGGACTAGTGATGATATTTTTGAATTAGAAAACTTTCCTAAATCAATATTAATAGTAGGAGGTGGATATATTGCTTGTGAATTTGCTTCTATTTTCAGAAATTTAGGTACTGAAGTAACTCAATTAATTAGAGGTCAACATTTACTTAATGGTTTTGATGAGGATCTTTCTTCATGCCTAGAGGAATCACCTACTTTTACTGAAATCAATATAATCCCCAATACTCGATTAAATTCTATCAAAAAAGTAAATGGAAATCTGGAATCTACCCTAGACTCGGGAGATAAGCTCCTAACTAATAATATCCTTATTGCTACAGGAAGAGAACCAAATCTTTTGCCTTTAAATTTAGATTTTTTAAATCTAAAGATGGATGGCCAATATTTAGATGTCGATGAACTTAATCAAACAAGCAATTCAAATATTTTTGCAGTTGGCGATATCATAAATAAGCCAAACTTAACTCCAGTAGCAATAGAACAAGGGAGAGTTTTTTCGGATAATTTTTTTAATGACCAAAAAAGAAAAGTAAATTATGAATATATCCCTAAAGCCGTTTTTACTATTCCAG
>JAOIPS010000028.1 GCA_028141225.1 Prochlorococcus sp. AH-736-L23 | reverse complement strand
GAAATTATAAGTTTTCCACTTTTTTTACAATAAATTTTTTCATTAATTCCTTCCCCTTCAGAAATTAATTCTAATCCAAGATAATTAGCAGATATATTTATAAATTCTCTTACGGTCCTTAGTCTTCCACTAGCAAGTAAAATATCTTCTATTTTAGTTTTTACATTGAGGGCATGATAGAAGCCTCTTACAAAATCTTTTGCTGAACTCCAATCTCTTTGAGAAGATATATTCCCTAATTGAAAGCTATAGTCATTATTCTTTGTAAAAGTTACAAGATTCTTGGTAATTTTTTTTGTCACAAAAAAATGACTCCTCAATTCACTTTCATGATTGAATAAAACTGCCGTCATTACAGGTAAGTTGTAGTAATCCCTATATTGCTTAACGACATTAAATAAGAAGAGTTTTGATGCGCCATATGGATTAGTTGGATTAACTTTTGATTTCAAGGTCACTTTCTCGTTGACATTCTCTTGTCCAAATATCTCAGAACTTCCCGCAAATAAACAACGTGTATCTGGTATGTTTTTCCTCAAAAAATCTAGAAGAAAACAAATTGGTTTAAGGTTGCTATCAGCTACTTGTAAAATATCGCTGAAAGAATCTACTGTTTTAGTATAACCAGCTAAAAAATAAATATATTCAGGTAAAACACTTTCTAATGTTTTTTGGAATGCCTTTAGATCTTTTATATCGCATTTATGAATAGTTAAACGGTCTTTTATTTTTAAGTAATTAAGACGTTCTAGAGAAAAGCTAGTAATGTTTCTGCAAGTAATATGAACTTCATGCCCTTTAGAAATGAGGAACTTCGAAAGTAGTGAACCATCTTGACCTGATCCGCCGATAATAAGATGTTTTTGTGGAGAATTTTTAATCAAGAGTAAACTTTATTAATATATTCTATCTCTTCTTTGAAACCATTAAAACCATTCAAGTGGCCTTGCCATACTTCAATAACGCATAATTTATCACTAAATATCATTTTATCAAGAATTCTTTTTTCATTATTTTTTAAATGTTTAAGTCCCTTACCCTCGCCATCAGGTCCATCAGCACCTGAAATATGAAAATGGACTGCATTATTTTTAATTAATTCAAATGCTTTTTCAGGATCGAAATTATAGTAGTAAGAAGACATAAGCAAATGACTTAAATCTGCACAAATTTTTAAATTAAGATCTGAAATTAACTTATAATCTTCCATAGAATCAAAAATATCTACTTTTACGCTCCCACCAAAGTACCAAGCAAATGGGGGTAGTAGTTGAAAACATAATTCCACTCTTTTATCACTGAATTCATGATGTAATTTCTTTAAGGAAGAATAAAATTCTTTTTTGCTTTTTTTATAAATAGAAAAACTCCCAACAATTATTATCTTTTTACCAGTTAAACCATTTAGATAAGTTCCTAATTCATGTGTTTTTTTTATTAAAAGAATTGATTTTTCTCTTATAGTTTTATTTTCTGAAAAAGGGTCTATTAACTGCGTCGAGGATATATAGTCTGGAATATGTATTGAATAACTTTCATGATTTAGAAATATTCCTAGATCCTTTTTATTTAAAACTTCTCCAAAGGATAAATGGCATTCAAAATTAGAGATATTGAAGATATCTCTAATTTTTTTTATGTCATGTAACCTAACAGGTAACGAAATATTATTTATTTTTTTATTTAATAGACAAGAGATTTGTAATTTTTCATCTGCCCTTTTCTTAAAGTGATATTCACTTAATACCTCTCCTTTAGATATTGAAGAATATATTTCTTTACCTAAATAATTTTTAAATTCTTTAAATCCTAAGCCTGTTCTGGGAGATCTATATTCAAAATCTTTCTCATTTATTTTATACCCTTTTTTGAAATCTTTAATAGCATAGAAAGACCTTCCAAGGTTCTGGAGATTTATAATTTCTCCTTGATTAACTATTCTGGGATTATCTCCGACTCTCTGATATGAGACTAATTTGAGTTGATCATTTAATAATTTAAATTTTGTTAAATTTGAACTTGTGGAATGATCTAAGCCGTCTGAATTTATATCTAATGTAACATGCCTCTCAATATAATCAGCACCCATTGATGCTGCCACAATGCATCCCATCTGATCTTTATCATGGCTTGAATATCCCACTGATCCTCCCCATATTTTTTTTAAATATCTAACGTAACCAATAATAGAATTAAATGCCTCTAATGGATAATTTGATACGCAATGCATAGGTATTAATTGTTTTTGACCTTTGTATCTTTTGACAAGAAAATCTATATCATTTTGAGAATGGGCACCAGTAGAGCAAAAAACTTTTTTATCCAAGTTTAAAAGTTTATCTATTAAAAAATAATTGTTCATCTCAGGAGATGGTATTTTAAAAAAATCAAATTTTTTTAAATCCTTTTTAAAGTCATTTATATCCTCCAAGCAAAAAAAACTTATACCTACAAATAAACCAAGACTCTTGGCATATTCAGTTAAATTTATTAAATCTTTGGGTTTTATGAAACACCTGCTTATTTCTTTTCTTAATATCTCATCACCAATTTCTTTCTCTGAATGATAGCACCTATTTAAATTTCTATATTGAAATTTAATATATTTACAACCAGATAAATTTGAACCTTCAATTAATTTTCTACATTTTTCTATACTCCCATCATGATTTATTCCAATTTCAGCTATTAATTCTATAGAATTCACAATAATTACAAATTCAACTTAATAATATAACTCATTGATATAAACTATTTAAATATTTTTTTACAGACTCATTTAATTTACATTTAATAGTTAAATTTAATTCCTTTTTTGCTCTGGTTATATCAGGTATATAAAAATTTCTTAGCGGGTTAGATAGAGAAACATTTTGTTCTCCTAAAACTTTTATATTTGAATTTGAATTCGCCAATAATTTAATTTTTTCTGCAAGCTCAAGTATTGAGATTGCTTCATCAGATCCAGTATTTAAAATGTTGCTCTTAAAATCCCTAAATAATTGGTTGAGCAACCAAAATGCCAGATCATCTAAGTCCATGTAACTTCTCATGGATTTCCCATCACCTTTAATTATTATTTCTTTATTATTAATAGCTTGATGTGAAAAATTTCCAATAGCATAATGCAGGTCAACAGGTATTCCTTCTCCGCAAAAACTGAAACATCTAGCAATCTTTGTATCAAGGTCATGAAATTCTCTAAAATAATTACAAATATATTCTGCTGAAAGCTTACCGATAATTAAGCTATTGTTTTTAGATGAATTATTTGAAATTAATAATGGTCTATCTTCTTTTAACGACTCATCATTATTGGTAGGACCATAAACACAGCCACTACTTGTAAAAAGTAATCTTTTTGCTTTTATCTTTAAGGCATAATTACAAACATCTAATGTTCCTTCGGATAAAAGTCTGTACTTTAAAAGCGGATCAATATTTTCATAGCTTTCTTTTGCAGTTACACTTGCCATGTGTAATACATAGTCAACTACGGGTAATTTATTAATAAATGCTTTGTTAATAAATGGCAATTCATTTTCGATAGGAAAAAGATTTATGTTTGAAAATCTTTTTTTTAAGATTTCTACTTTTTCTTTATTTCTTGTTAAGAGAAAAATATTAAAAGAGGATTTAGCATTATCTAATTTTTTCAAGATTGATATTCCAAATGGCCCAGTACCTCCCGTAATCAAAATTTTAGTATTGGAAAATTTATTAAGATCTAACATATCTCGTGATAATCATAAGTAATATTATACTTTCTGGATTTACCTCTAAATAAAGAGTCATCAATTAAATCTTTATATTTTAAATGCTCTTTAATTAAATTATTTGGAGACTCTACATGAGCAGCTACTTCTCCATTGAGATATTCATTATGAGGATTGAAGTCTTTAAATTGATTAGCATTCTCTTCCAAAGTTACTTTAAATATAAGTGAGATAAAATGACTCCTAACTATCATTTTTAAATTAACTATTTCAAATATTCCGATTAATTTTATATCTTGTATTTTTGGGGAAAAAACTCCAATTTCATTTTCTATTGTTTTAATTATTCTTGTTGATGATTTTTCTTTAAACCTTAAAACCCCTCCTGGCAAATGCCAACCAGGCCCATAAAATTCATCATCCCTAAAAATTAATAATGATTTATTATGGCTAGTTTTAATAATTAATTCTACATTCGTTATTGGAGTTAGTTGACTTAATATTAAGAAAATTCTTTTACCTAAACCATACTTGGGTTTCATTAAAAGGTTTATAAAATAATGAAAAATTTTCCACATTATCTATTCGATTCTTCTTAGCTCACCGTTAACAATATAGTAGAAATTAAAGTCCCCCTTTATTAAATTTTTTGCAATCTTTAGAACTTCCTTATTATACCCCCCACAGGATATTATTAATTCACCATTATCAACTTCTTCTAATATTTTAGGGTCGTGGATTTTATATCCAGATCCAGGACAAAAATTTCCTTGCTTAAATATTGCACTATCAATTACTTTTATATTTTTATTTGAACCAATCATAGATAAATATGCCAAAGCCTGATGTCCTGCTCCCCAGAAAAAAATATTATTATTTAGTTGAGTTATTGATTTGGAAATCATTTCTTTTTCACTATTGTATTTGTTATTCAAATTTTTTAAATCGCTTTCATTCTTTGGTTTACAGTAACATGAGATTATGTAGTCATTATAGAAATTCTCAATTTTAATAATTTCATAACCGGCACTGTTTATTAGGTACGAAAAGCTATTAATAGTAAAGTAACTTAAATGGTCTGGAATAAACTCTGAATATAAATTATTTTCTTTTATCATATTAAAATTAGGCACCTCAAATAAACAGATAGCATCATTAGAAATTAGTTTTTTAATTTCCTTTAATGACCTAATTGGATTTGGCCAATGTTCAATAAAGTTAAGACAATAACAAAAATTTATTTTTTCTTTATCTACTAATTTGAAAAGTTTTAATTTTAATTCTTCAGTATTTGATTCTCCAACAAAACCATTTATAATTTTTTCTTTCTCAAGAGATTTTTTTATGTTTTCTATGCTTCCTTCTATCCCAAAAGTTTCCCAATTAAGTTCTTTGCATATGCTCATATATTCTCCAACGCCTGTTCCAATTTCAAGAGCACGTATTTTATTAGCTTTGATATATAGTTTTTTCAATAAAGTAAATTGTCTGAGCCTTTGAAATTTCATATCTTCAGAGTAAGCAGAAGAACGAATCACTTCTTTGTAATACTTGACTGGTTTATTTGTAATTTGTACAAGCCCACATTGTTTACATTCAAAAATATTTATATCCTCCTTTAAAACTTTCGCCTCAATTTCACTTTTAGTCCATCCCTGGGCAGAAGAAGGAAAATTTTTGAGAGTGAAGGAATCTCTAATTTCTTTAGAGTTGCATACCCTGCAGATTTTCATTTTCTCGCATCAATTGATCTATCAAGCAAGTTACTATATCTCATCCATTTTTTTAGTTCAACTAAATCTAGTAAAGGGGACATATCCTCTATTGGCATAGTAACCATTTCACCTCGGTCATTTGGAGTTGAACTTACTTTAGGTTGTAACTTTTCATCTGGATAAGTAAAAACCTCTAATATCAAAGGCCCATCAAAATC
Source organism: Prochlorococcus sp. AH-736-L23 (assembly GCA_028141225.1). Taxonomy (GTDB): domain Bacteria; phylum Cyanobacteriota; class Cyanobacteriia; order PCC-6307; family Cyanobiaceae; genus Prochlorococcus_A. Next base: position 7,987 of record JAOIPS010000028.1, on the reverse strand, counting down.
TTTATTGATATTAATGTATGTCTTAATTGACTCGAGATCGTAACATAAGTAGTGCTTTATTTGGTAAGCACTACTTATTTTAGAAAGATCAGGTAGATGTAAACCGCTCTTATTATCGCTACCTAATCGTCTCCCTTGGAAATAGCCATCTTGGGTATTCCTAATAGAGCAATAACCTTTGTTATTTATAACGATTATTATCAAATTTAAATTATTACCTTTAACGGTAGCCAGTTCTTGAATATTCATTTGAAGACTACCATCTCCCTCTATCAAAATTACTTTTTCTTTGGTCGCTTTACACACTCCTATTGCGGCGGGTAGTCCAAATCCCATTGATCCAAGACCAGAATCAATTAATATTCGTTGTTTCGCACTATTTTTGAATAAAACATAAAAAGATTCAATACAAAAACCTGAACTTCCTGTGACGATATATTTAAATTCTTTTAGTGGACTTGATAATCCATTCATAAGTTTATATATGCTAATACCTTTTTGATTCGAATCTTTATCTATATTGAAAGCATTATCTTTTTCAAAAGAGAATCTTTCTTTTAAGTCTTTACAAAAACTTATCCACTCAGAGCTGTTATTTTTGTAACTATCACCATACTTATTAAAAGCTATTGTTAAGAATTTTATTGCGTTTTTGGCAGTGGATTGAATCTTATATGAATTAGGGGGTAGATCTTTATTAAGTTCATTTTTATCAATATCAAAAATTAACTTATCAGCATTTCTAGCGAATTCGGCTTGATTATAAGCCGTTATTATATTGTTTAAGCTACAACCAATTGAGATCAATAAATCACAATTTTGAATTGCTAAGTTGGCTGATCTTTTTGCCACAGTGCCAGGATGACCAACAAAAAGTGGATTTTCATATTCGAAGCAATCTTTACCAGGAAATGTGCTTACTGATATTATTTTGTTATCTTCAATTAAATCATTTAATTCCTTTACTGCATTATCGAGTCTAACTCCTTGACCTGCTAGCAAAACTATTCTTTTTTTCGATAAAAGAATAGGGCCCCACTCATCTAAATTAACTTTTTCAATTTTAGAATTTTTTTTATTTTCTTTGGGAATTTGAATTTGTCCTAACTCATTATATTTTGATCCTTGAATATCAAGAGGAACCTCAATCCAAACAGGCCCTTTCCTTCCCTCTAACATTTCAAATATAGCCCTTTCTAAAGTTGATTTTATTTCATTAGGATTTGTTATTACTGCTTGGAACTTTGTAATTGGTTTGGCCATTGATAAAGTTGCTACTTCCTGGACTCCTGTTTGACGAAGGGTTTTTTGGGGTTTATAGTCTGCAGTTTTTACTTGACCAGAAAGTATAAGCATTGGGATTGACTCAATATAGGCTCCAGCTACTGATGTAAGAGTATTTGTTGCACCAGGTCCGTTCGTAACTAAAGCAACTCCAAATTTATTATTTTCGACCCTTCCCCAATATTCTGCAGATATTGCTACGGCTTGTTCATGTAAGCAAATAGTAGTTTCTAACCCACTTTTATACAATGCGTCATTTAAATGCATAGCCCCACCTCCTGGTAGGCAGAAAACATTACTAATCCCAAGATTCTTGAGATAATCAAAAATAAAATCAGCTACTCTCATATTTATATATTCTTCTTAAAACTATAAACTTTTAAAAAGAGGAATTATAAATTTTTTGTAAAATATTTACTAAGTAAAAAAAATAAATTGTGAAAATTTTTTTAAAATGCCAATATTGAATATTTTTCTAATAATTTATAAACGAGATCAATATGGGCTTTATCTTCTAAATTAAAGTTTTTAATACTTTTTATTGAAGTGTCTAATTGCTTAATATTTCTAGGCCCTATAACTATATGAGAAACAGTTGGATCATTTAATAAAAAACCATATGCTAAGTCATAAATATTTGTATTTGTTTTTAAACAAATTTTTTCTAAATCTTGAAAAAAATCATTATCTTTTTTTAAGTTATATCTCCTAAAGTATTCGGGATATTTAGACATTCTAGAATTTATATCAATTTTTGGCTTATCTAATAAATTACTAATATTTTTTTGACTTAAAAGACCGAAAGCCAATGGTGAGTGAGCTTGTAACTTTATTCTTTCTCTTAAACATATTTCCTGTAATGTAATTACATAACTAGTAGCTATGATGTTATATGGGTTTTGTATGAAAATATCACCTTGGTAATTATATTTTTTAGTTATTTCAATTAGTTTCATAAGACCATATGGGGTTTCATTTGATAGTCCAATTGCTTTTATGTAGCCTGTTTTTTGTAAATTAATGAGATTTAAGATATTTTCAAACAGATTTGGTTCAGATTTTTCATAAAGTATTTGAGGATTAGTTGAAATCCCTCTATTGAAATTATGAGTTTTTCTTGCAGGCCAATGTAAATAAAGGACATCTAAAAAATTGGTTCTCAATCTCGATAATATATTTTCAAGTTCAGTTTTGAGATGTATTTCACTATAGATTTGATTGTAATCTGAATTTAGGAAAGGAACTTTTTCAGATTTACCGCCTATTTTTGAACTAATAAATAAATTTGACCTTATATTATTTTTCTCTATCCACTCGCCAATAATAAGTTCGCTTAATCCTATTTTATTTTTTGTGCAGGGAACGGGATACATCTGAGCTGTGTCAATAGCTCTCCCTCCAAATTTATAAAAAGCATCAAGTAAAGAAAAGGCTTTTTCTTTGCTTATTAATGATCCGAATAACATCGTCCCGAGAGAAACACGAGACATGTGCATGATTTTCAAGAATTTAATTCGACATAACCTTATAAAAAGAAAGCCCACCAGTCCATTGTTCTGAAACTTGATCTATTCCGGGAAGTAATTGGTTACTTAATCCCCAAAATTCAAGGTGTGGTCCATAAGATTTAAACAAGCACGTTATCCTTTTATCTTGATGCTCTAGCGCTGTTAAGCATAATATTGGAGAATAAGTTTCTTTATGAATAAGCATTTGAGGGTTTCCAATTAGAGCGCTACATATATCTAATGCTCCGCTTATACAAATACCATCAAATTGAGGTAAATCTCTCATTTGTTCCTTCTGAGATGGGATATCATAACCTATTAATGCTTCAGGAAAATAAAAACCACAAATCACATTTTTATTATTTTTTTTTACTAATTCCTCATACCTTGAAATCTGAGAGATCGAAATCTTTTTACAAAGAGGAAGATTATTTTGAATAGTTATTTTAAAATGACAATCAGGAAATTCATTTTTAAATGATCTTTCTACAAGTGGTAGTAATTCTTTTTCTAATTGTTCTCCAATATCTATTTTTTTGTAATTTATAGGAATAATAAACGGGTAATATTTTGAATTAAGAATTGGTTTGAAATCTTCATTAGATTCTATTCTTTTTCTTAATTCCTCTAAATTTTTCTCAAAAACTTTTGATTCAATATCTTGTAGGCTTGGGAAATGTTTTTTTGATTTTTCTAAAATTTCTCTAGGTTTATTTACAAATTTATTCAGCTTGTAGTAATTTGTCTTGGAATTACTGTAGGTTCTATATGAACTATTAGGACATCTCCACCCTAACTCATTAAAATATGGCATAAATTAATCTTCAACAGAATCTGTTAAAGCAAATCCTTTTTCATAGGGCACTGGTAAATAAGGTACATCTTGAGACCATTCATTAACTTTATCATTATGAAACTTTATAAACTCCCAATTTTCCCCAATTATACATTCATCTCTATAGGGACCTAACCACTTATTCTTCATGCCCCTATCTAATATTAGAGATAATGGTTCTTTAGTAACGTTGCCAAGAGACATATCCATAAATGGGCAGGGCATAATTTCTCCGTCATGATTTACGGTATTTATTCCTTTAACAGTAATACATTTACCAGGATGACCATAAGAAGGGGTCATGTGAGTAAAGATTTGATGTTTGTCTTCTAAAAATTTCAAATAGTCCACATCTTTTTTTGTACATACCCATTCATCGTGACCTTTCCCGCTTCCAACTGGTTTAGCCAATGTTAAGTAAAGAGGAATTTCTTCTTCAGCACAAAAAGCCATCATTTCTTCGAATTCTTCTGAAAACACTCGATCTTTTATTAAACAAGAAGATAAAAGCATCTGTAATCCTGCTTTTTTGGCAGCTTTAAATGCTCTTAAAGCTTTTGCGTGGGCACCTGGAGTCCTTCTAAATGCATCATGATCTGCGGGATTCATGCTGTCTAGAGAAATTTGAACTTTATATCCACCCTTATCAGCAAACCACTTGGCTTTTTCATCATCGAAAAACCATCCATTGGAATCTAAAATAATTAGATGTTTATAAGGGTCTAAAACTTCAATAAGATCTCCTAGATTTCTATCTAAAAGAGCTTCTCCCCCAGTGATAACAAATCTAAATATTCCGTATTCATCAGCTTCTATTGATAGTTTTCGATAATCTTCTAGCTCCATTTGCTTTCTGGGATCTTTTTTACCCGTTCTCTTAACTAGGTCTCTTGTCATATAGGGTTCTTCGCAGCAGTGTTGACATTGCATGTTACATGCGGATCGATTAATTTTTAATCTTAAAATTGGACTAATAGAACCATTTAGTGTGTCTGAATTATGATTATCAATTTTTTCAAAAACTCTTGGCCTTTTATTTCTTTGGTATTCTCTTTTGCCTTGCTCTATTTCACTAATGGCATTATTTTCAACGGTGATAGAATCTGAAATTGCCATGGTGCAAGTTAATTTTAAAAAAGTGTACAGAACTTATTTTTATAAGTCAATAATAACTAAAAAAAGATGAAAAGCTCAAACCTTTGATTTAATCTTTTCATTTTGAGGAAATGATTAATTTTTATTAATTAATAATCAAACAATAATTCAACTAAATCTAATATTTGATAATGTTTAATTTATTTAAAAATTGTTTGATATTTTTCTTAAAGTTACACGTAAAGATCATTTTGCAGAAGAATCTATTAAAGCTTTTAATAAACTAAAAATACAAGAGGGTGTTAAAAAGTATATATCCATACATGAAAGTTTGATTGGAAACTATAGTCAAATAATTAAAAATTTTAATGGTTTAGTAATTAAACAAAAAGGGAAACTTAAAACTGCAAGAGAGCATATTGATTTCTTATTGAATTATTCAAGTTCTAAATATATTATGTTTTGCCATGATGATGATTTGTTTTCGCCGGAAATGGCTTTATTTCTCTTAAATTTATTAAAAAAGTATCAACCAAATTCTTTATGTTCAAAAGTTAAGTACATTGATAATTTTGGCAAATTACTTCCCAATAGGCAAACACAAAATACAGATAAATTAAAAAAATTGAATAATCTTGATATTCTTTCAGGATACTTTTTGCCTTTTTCAAGACCAACTGTATACCCCACAATGGTTTATGACAGAAAAAAATTAATTGACTATTTTTTAAAAAATCGTTACCTAGGACCTCATGAAGATGTAAGGATTATTTATCATTTTGCAAGTCAAGGCAAAATGATTTTAAATTTTAAACCAGATCTATATTTTTATAGAATCCATGCTGGTCAAGATAGTAGTAGGAGATCTACTATTCCAAGATTAAGATTAATGGTTTGGTTAAAAAATCTTTCAATAAATAAGATAATGAAATTTTTTCTATTTAATTTCTCAAAAATACAGTTTGTGGTTTTCTATAAAAATTTTGGTGATGCATCAAAATTATTACCTAAGCTAATCTATATTATGAGAAATAAAATTATTAGCATTCGTTCAGGAGAAAAAATTTTATAGTAAACATAAACATAATATGATTTTTATAAGCTAAGAATTTTTTACTTAATATTTTATATTTCAGTAAATTCAATTAATCGTGTTCACTTATTAACTTAAATAAATTATTATAAATCAAGATAATAACCCTATATGCAAGAGTTTGAGCCAATTTCATACGCTAAAACGGTCTATGGTTCTGAGGAGATCGAAGCCGTTATCAAATGTTTGGGTGAGTCAACTCAAATGGGTAATTATTCAAACCAATTTGAAAAAAAAATTGCAAGCTTATTTGATAAGAAACACTGTTTATATGTAAATTCGGGCTCATCAGCTCTGTTGATAGGAGTCGAAGCCTGTAATTTTAGTGAAGGATCTGAAATAATAACTCCAGCCTTAACTTTTTCAACCACTGTAAGTGCAATATTAAAAAGTAATTTAGTGCCTGTTTTTACTGATGTAGAACCTCTTACATATTGTATTGATGTAGAACAAGTTGAAGAGTTGATAACCAATAAAACTTGTGCGATACTCGCGCCAAATTTGATGGGTAATCTTTGTGATTGGAAAAAATTAAAAGAAATTGCCGAAAGGCATAATTTAGTATTAATAGAAGATTCTGCAGATACTATTGGTTCAATTTTGGAAGATGGAAATTCAACAGGAACTTATACTGATTTATCTATTACTAGTTTTTATGGCTCTCATATTATAAATTGCGCTGGTAATGGCGGCGCGTTAGCTTTAAATGATGAAGAAATATTTAAGAGATCAAAGTTATTAAGATCATGGGGAAGAAGTTCATCATTATTTGATGAAAAAAGTGAAGCTATAGAGAATAGGTTTAATGTGAGTCTTGAAGGTATAGAATATGATGCAAAATTTGTTTTCGAGAAAGCTGGTTATAATGTCGAGGGTAATGAAATGGGAGCAGCTTTTGGTCTTGAACAACTGAATAAGTTGAAGCAAAATATTGCTACCAGACAAGAAAATTTCTTGAAGCAAACAAAATTTTTCTCACAATATCCTGAAATTTTCTCTAATCCAAAAGAAAGGCCAGGAATTAAAACATCTTGGTTAGCTTTCCCAGTCTTGATTAATGAGAAAGCTCCTTTTAGCAGAAGAGAACTTCAAATATTCTTAGAAAAAAATAAAATACAAACAAGAGTTGTTTTTACTGGTAATATTCTAAAACAACCTATGTGCAGGGGTATTAAAAAGAGAGTAACAAAGCAAGGACTGTCTTGTTCTAATGCAGTGATGGAAAGGGGGATACTTTTACCAGTACATCATGGAATGACTAGTAAAATGTTTGATCGTTTGCACTCTACTATTGATGTTTTTTTAAAAGGCTTTTAAAAATTATTTTTCGTTATAGAAATCTGCAAATTCTACTATTAAAAATGCTTTATTTGCATTTTCATACGCATACTTGTATGCTTCGAAAATTTCATCTGTTTCCTTCAGTTCAATTATTTCGATACTCGTTAGTATTTCCCTAAAACCGTTACTCATATTTCCAATATGTTGGTGTCCAGGGAACAATGGCCTTTCAGAGCCAACCGCAGTCCTAATTATCGGATTTGGAATAAATTTATAATCGCTCATTATAGGATACTTGTCGAGGTGATTAACTAATTGGCTAGCTGCACATAACAAGAAATTCCATCTGGGAAATATTGATATTGGTCTATATCCACTAAGACAAAGTCCAGAACTCATTCCAAGTTGGGTCTCTTCAAATACTGGTAATTCAATTCTTTTTTCTTCAGGAACATTTTTAATTGTATTAAATAGTGCTGTCCCTGGGCAATTTACTGCTTGCCCAATAAAAAGAGTATCTTTTTTTTCTCCTAACCAATTCATTGATTTAGTGAGAGCATCAAAGTATTTCATTTAAAATTGAACCCTCTTTCCTGCTCCAGCATGTGGCCATGGCAGATCATATTCGTAAAATTCCACTTTCTCACTATTCTTAAGAGAATAATCTTTAATACCCCAAGTAGGTAAGGTGTCTGTGCAAACAGATTTATGATTTATCTCGATGATAAATTTAATTGGCAAATCTTGTCCGATTGAAAATTTAATTGCTTCATTGGCTATACCAGTTTCTGAAGTCATACCACCCATAAAAAGATAAACTGTAGAATTAGTTATACCTTTCAATTTAAGTCCATAAGCTGTACCAAGAGCAATTGGTATAATACCGCCAAC
>JAOIPS010000027.1 GCA_028141225.1 Prochlorococcus sp. AH-736-L23 | reverse complement strand
AAGATATTAAAAAAGAAAATATTGCAATCAAACCTCAAATCATTAAAGATAATTCAGTAAAAGAAATTGATGACAGTAATGAAAAGACTAAGGATTTTGATTTTTCTCAAAAAGATTTAACTCAACAAGACTTAAATAGACCGCTTAATTTTTCTGAGCACAATACAGATTTTCAATTAGAAAGAACAGTTGATGAATTCGATTTTGATGAAAGTGCTTTTTTGGAGGCTTTAAATGCAAATGAGCCAATTGGGGCTACTGGAGAAACAATTTCAGGTAAGGTTATAGCAATCGAAAGTGATGGATTATATGTTGACATTGGTGGAAAGGCACCTGGTTATATGCCCAAAAAAGAATGTGGTTTGGGTGTCATAACTAACTTTAAAGAAAAGTTTTCTATAGGCCTTGAAATGGAAGTTTTGGTTATCAAAGAACAAAATGCTGATGGGATGGTAACAGTGAGCGCTAGGGCATTAATTCTCAGGCAAAGTTGGGAGAAAGTATCAAGTTCCGCAAAAAATGGAGAATTAATTAACGTTTTAATTAATGGATTTAACAGAGGTGGGCTTACTTGTGATGTAGATGGATTAAGAGGATTTATCCCCAGATCCCAACTTGAAGATGGTCAAGATTATCAATCTTTTGTTGGCAAAAATCTAAAAGTGGCGTTTCTTGAGGTTAATCCAGAATCTAGAAAATTAGTTCTCTCTGAGAAGAAAGCATCATTAGTTTCTAAACTTACAGCTCTAGAATTAGGTCAATTAATTGAAGGAGAAGTTTTAGCTGTAAAACCATATGGTTTTTTTATTGATTTAGGTGGAGCTAGTGGACTTCTCCATCAATCCTCTTTAACAAATGGATCGATTCGTTCTTTACGAGAAGTTTTTAGAGAAGGGGAAATTATAAAAGCTTTGATATCTGAAATTGACCTCGAGAAAGGGCGCATTGGTCTCAATACAGCACTCCTGGAAAACTCCGCGGGAGAATTAATTATTGATAAGCAAAAAGTTATGCAAGAAGCCAAAGAAAGAGCATTAAAAACTAAAGCACTCTTCGATAAAAAAGAACAAGATAAATGAACATCAATAAAAAAATAGAGTCAAGTCATAAATTAAAAATTTCAGATTGGGAATTAGACTTTTACTCAAGACCAATTATTGAATCAAACGGAAAAAAAAGGTGGGAGTTAGTTATTTGCTCTACAAGAAGTTATAAGACAGAAGATATTTTTCTTTGGAATAAAAAATGCCCTGCCAATGAAGTTAACTCAGTATGGCTTACAAAAGCACTAAATGAAGCAATAAGTGAAGCAAAAAAACAAGGGTGGGAGAAACCTTCAATAGTTCGATTCTGGAGGTCGTCAATGAAATCGATCATTAAGAAATCTCTGGAGGCCCTTAGTATTGAGGCTATTGTAAGTAGGAGAACTTACGATTTATTAGATAGAATCGAATTTCTCGAGAAAGAGATTTATCCAAAGGAAAAAGGTTATGTAAGAGGTGTACTAGCCCCTACTTTTTCTTCTAAAATGGAAAACCCTCCTCAACCTCTGCCAGAAGCAGTGAGGGGCGATGCTTTAACTATCGCTGAAATATCAATTGGCGAACTAAAAACAGCAGAAAATTGGCCTATAGAATTTGGAGATATTTTCCCAATTCAGCAAGATTTAGATGATAAATACCTAGTTCCAGGATTAAGACTTTTTAGCAAAGATAGATCTTTAGCACTTTCTGCATGGTTTAGTTGTTTAGAGCCTATTAAATTAGTCATAAATAAAAACCAACTCATACTTGAAGCTTCAGAAGACGATAAGTGGCTGGTAACTGATTTGCCAGAAAAAGATGCAAACATTTTGACTACAAAGTTCTTAGAGAATAAAAAAAATTCTTTTGGCTATCAATTTATTTCCATACAGTCAACACCATACATCGAAAAATTTGCAGGATTCTGGATCTTGAGAGATATTGAATTAATTTCATAAATTTAGTTTAGGAGCAAGAACTATTCCTTACAAAGAAATATATTTCTCAAAAAATGAACTTTATATTCAAAACAAAAAATTTGAGTACTATACATCACCTATCCTTAGTCAAAATAATTTCAAACATGCATACTTTACTAAGTCTAGCTCTAAGAAATTTCTTCAATCATTAGGTAATCACTTTAATGAAAATTCCATAAATTGCGTTTCCAATCAAATTCACAGTAATTTGATAGTGCTTGGATCTTATTCGGAAGAAGGAACAAAAACTAATGCAGATGGTCTTGTTGGCAATAAATGCAGTCAAAACTTATGGATTTACACAGCTGATTGTATGCCAATATTTTTTGCAGACAAAAGAACAAGAAATGTAGCAACCTTACATTGTGGAAGAAAAGGTTTAGAAAAAAAAATAATAAAAAATCTGATTAAAATTTTCGATAATTTTGGCACATCTAGAGATGAATTACTTGTTGCAATAGGACCAGCGATTTCTAAGGAACATTATCTAGTTGATAAAATGACATTCAAAGAATTTTATAGAAAGGCCGAGAACAAAAACACTACGATTAAATTGACTAAAACCCAAACAGATCTTTGTTTTAGGGATTCAAATCACTTCAGAAAGCAAAACTTAAATCAACTTGATATAAAAAGATCTGCCTATAGACAACTTCTAAATGAGAACATCCCATATACAAATATAGACATCTCAAATTTATGCACATACAAATTCAAAAATGAATTTAATTCCTGGAGAAGGAGCCAAACAACCTCGAGACAATGGAATCTTATTTGCTCATAAAGATAATTAACTTGGACAGATATCACTAGTTAAATCATTAGCGACTAATAATTCGGTCATCTCCTTAGTACCTTTAATATTAAAAACTTTGGCTAACAAAACATTCTGTTTGAAACCAAAAGGCTTTATTTTCACTTTGCTCCCCCTTGGGAATTCACTCTTAAGTAGATTAGTTGCTTGAATCTCATCATTCTCATTTACATCTACACAAAATAATCCAATAGTTAAATTTCTATTTTGATCCCCCACCAAAATAGTATTTGAACTTTTAATTTGAAGAATTTCGGCCGAGCTAACTATTACAGGATTAAGAAAAATCAAGCAAATTATAATTAAAATTTTTGATAATTTTTTCAATTCAGAATTTATAAGTATCCGGACTATCTTAAAGTTAATTTTCTAAAATGACGAATTTTAAAAAATTAGTCTTCACAATTAACATATCCAACCATTTGAGCATTACTTTTACCAGGAGGAACCATTGGATAACAATTTTCACCTCTTCTGACAAGGATATTAATCAAGGCAGGGCCGTCATGATCAAGCGCATTTTTTAATTCACTCTGTAATTGTTTTCTATGAGAAATTAAGTATCCTTTAACTCCGAAAGACTCAGCAAGTTTTACAAAATCAGGTTCACCACAACTCATATCAGATGAGGAATATCTTTCATCGTAGAAACTTTCCTGCCATTGTCTAACCATCCCTTGCCAACGATTATTGATAATAATCAATTTAACATTTAGACCATATTGAGATAAAGTTCCTAATTCTTGAATATTCATTAAAACACTTGCATCTCCTGCGATACAAATTACATCTGAATTAGGTAATGCTGCTTTTACTCCAATTGCCGCTGGCAATCCAAAACCCATAGTTCCTAAGCCTGCACTACTAATCCATTTTCTTGGAGAATTCCTAAGATATTGAGCTGCCCACATTTGATGTTGCCCTACATCTGTAGTTACATAAGCTTCTGGTGAAAGTTCCCTCACTTTTAAAAGAACTTCCTGAGGATAAATTTCTCCTTCTTTAGGCGGGTCATATAGAGGGTGTTTATTTTTCCAAAAATCAATTTTTTCTAACCAGTTTTTCGTCTTACAAGAAAATTTACTTTTTAGGGATTGTTCATTAATTTTAAGAACAGCTTTTGAAACATCAGAAACAATTGCAACATCCACACGTCTATTTTTATTAACTTCTGCTGGGTCGATATCTATATGAATTACCTTTGCGTTAGGTGCAAAAGTATCTAGTTTTCCTGTCACCCTATCATCGAATCTGGCTCCAATAGCGATTAAAAGATCGCATTCTGTAACGGCAAAATTTGCGTAAGCAGTTCCATGCATTCCTAACATCCCTAATGATAAATTATCTTTTTCATCAAAAGCTCCCTTCCCCATTAAGGTTGTGGTAACTGGTATTTGATAATTCTTTGCCAAAGTTTTTATTTCATCATGAGCCCCTGAAGATATTGCCCCACCTCCTACGTATAGAAGAGGTCTTTCAGAATCTTCTATTAATTTAATTGCTTTATTGATATCGCAATCATTAATATCTCCATTTCTTTTAAATCCTTTAGGAATAATCTCACCAGGCAAAACTCTTTTGTAATTAAAGAACTCCTGACCTACATCTTTGGGTATATCAATTAAAACAGGGCCGGGCCTCCCAGATGAGGCTATAAAAAACGCTTCAGAAACTACTTTCGCGATGTCTGAAGGATCCCTTATTACCCATGAATGTTTAACTATTGGAAGAGTTATGCCAAAAATATCAGTTTCTTGAAAAGCGTCTGTCCCTATAGCAGGTCTTGGGACTTGACCTGTAACTACAACTAGGGGAACTGAATCCATTTGCGCAGTGGCAATTCCAGTTACCAAATTTGTTGCACCTGGGCCTGAGGTTCCAAAACATACTCCTACTTCACCAGTAGATCTTGCATATCCATCAGCCGCATGTGAACCACCTTGTTCATGCCTAACCATATAGTGCTTTAACCAACCTTCTTGTTCTGCCTTATGAACAGCATCATATATTGGTAGAATCGCTCCCCCAGGATAACCAAATATAACTTTTACTCCATGAATTTTTAAAGAATCCATTAGTGCATCTGCACCTGTTATCCAAACTGGATTTTCATGTTTTGAACTACCCTTTGAAAAGGATCTCGAAGTAAGGGTCACTAAACAAATTCAATATTTACTATAAATATTAAACTTAATTAAATACTTTTGCCTCATTTAGAAATGTAATGTCAGAAATTTATTCAAAATAGTCTTTCAATAAATTAAAAATTATCAAATAAATTTTAATTGTTCTTTATAAAATGCCTAATTTGTGTAGAGGTCCAGAGCCTGAAATAAGTTCAATAAAAAGCACAAGAAAAATAATCATTGCAACCCTTCCGTTCCACACTTCTGAACTATTATTCCAACCCCATTGCCACTTCTCTTGGGGATAAAGTTTAACTTTTTCAGGTAATTGAGAAGCCTCCTCTATATTAACGAGAGGTCCTTCCAAACAGGAAATGACTAGATCACAAAGGCCTTCAATAAAAGTAGGATGAGTATTTAAAGCCTTAACTCTCCGGAAGTTCTTAATACCAGCCTTGTCAGCAATTTCTTTATATTCAATATCAATTTCTTGCAATGTTTCGATATGCTCTCCAACGAAACTTATTGGGACCACAATCAGATCATTAACATTTGACCGTCCAAGATCAGCCAACACTTCTTCTGTGTAAGGCTTCAACCATTCAACAGGACCAACTCTACTTTGATAAGAGAGTGTATAAGGGTTACTATGCCCTAAACATTTTTCCAGCTCATTTATGATTAATAAAGAACAATCTTCAATTTGTTGTTTGTAAGGGTCTCCAGCTTCCTCTACGTAACTCTTAGGAACTCCATGTGCGGTGAAAAATATATGAGCTTTTGAAGGTGATTCACAAAGTGAAATTTGCTCAGAAATTAATTCAACCATTGACTTTAAATAACCTGTTTGACTAAACCAACTCCTTACACATCTCATTGGAACCTTCTTAAATTCATCATCAGAATCTCGCAATTTTTTTAATTCCCTGAAGCTCGAGCCACTAGTACTTATCGAAAAATGTGGATACAAGGGTATTACAACAACTTGATCTATGCCATCTGCTTTCATATCAGCAATTGCTGATTCGGTAAAAGGATGCCAATACCTCATAGCGATATATGTAGTAGCATTAAACCCCTTGTCCCTTAATTTAGATTGTAATTCTCTTGCTTGTTGTTCAGTTATCCTTCTAATAGGTGAACCTCCACCTATAGAAAGGTAGGCCTGTTGTGAAGTAGTACTCCTAAGAGTGCTTATTAACCAAGCCAAGGGCTTTTGAAAAACAGGGAAAGGCGTCCTGATAATTTCTGGATCAGAAAAAAGATTGTATAAGAATGGGCCTACATCAGTAATGCGTTCGGGCCCTCCTAAATTCATTAGTAAGACGCCTATTTTATCCATTTAAAATTTATGGAGATTGAAAATCAACATTAGAAACGTCATTATATGGTCAATTATAGAAGTAAATGAACGTAATTCAGGAAATTAATAATGCCAATGATAAATTTGCTACTCAAGGCAGCAAGCTTAAAATTGAAAAAAGAGGTGAGAAATTAAATATTCGTGGTTCACTTCCTTCCAAAGAAGATAAAAATAACTTTAAAGTTCAAAGAATATCTCTTGGTTTAAAGGCTAATATTTCTGGATTAGAGGAGGCCAAAAAAAAATTACAATTAATCAATTTACAATTGGAATTGAATCAATTTGATTGGATTAATTGGATAGCCAAACCTCATAAAAAGGAAATAAAAGATGGTCTTGAATTCCCAAAAAGATTAAATCAATTTGAGGAATATTTTTTTAAAGAAAATAAAAGTGATTTTCGAACCAGTACTAGAAAAACTACGTGGAGAAGTTCTTATAAACCATATATGAAAAGAATCCTAAATATTTACAATGACTATGAGAATGAAGCTTTAGAAAAATTATTTCAAAAAACACTTGAAAGTTACAAGGAAGGTACCAGAAGTAGGAAGCAATGCGCTACGTCTTTAAGCGTTTTAGCTAAGTTTTTGGACATTAAACTACCAGAAGATTGGAAATTAAATTCTAGAGGATATGGTTTGAACAAAGCAGGATTTAGGGATTTACCTAAAGATGAATTAATAGAGAAACTTTGGGAGACGATACCAAACAAGTCTTGGAAATTTGTTTTTGGTCTGATGGCTACATATGGATTAAGGAATCATGAAGTATTTTTTTGTGATTTAAGTTCTCTTACAAATGTTGGGGATAAAATTATTAGAGTTTTGCCTACGACTAAAACAGGGGAACATCAAGTTTGGCCATTTCATCCTGAATGGGTGGCAAAGTTCGAATTATCAAAACTTGGTGAAAATCCAGAACTTCTACCAAACATTAATAGAGACCTTAAGATTACAACCTTACAGAATATTGGGAAAAAAGTTACAGACCAGTTTAAGCGTTACTCTTTACAAATAAAACCTTATGATCTGAGACATGCTTGGGCAGTTAGAACAATTTTTTATGATTTACCTGATACTGTGGCTGCCAGAATGATGGGACATTCGGTTAGTTTACACACACAAACTTATCACCACTGGATTACTAAAAGAGATCAACAACAGGCAGTAAATAATGCACTTTTAAAAGTTAAAAGAGTTAAAAATATTTAAAGATTTATAATAATTAAATAAAAACAAGGGTCATATGCAAAAAAAACCTTCATCTTCCGAGAAAATATTTAACCTCGATAATCAAGCAAATAAACTTGGAATGGGAGGTAAATTATCACCGGATAGCGATGAAAGGTCATATAAAAAAAGAATGCAGCAAAGAAAAAATATTCAAGCCGAAAGGCTACAAATAAGAAAAACAAAAAAAGGATTATTGATCGTTTTTACAGGAAATGGCAAGGGCAAGACAACTGCATCTTTAGGTATGGCTCTAAGGACGATTGGGCATGGCTATAAAGTAGCCATAATTCAATTTATCAAAGGAGGATGGAGCACTGGAGAAGAAAAAGCACTTAAAAACCTTTCTTCAAAAATATCTTGGCATTCACTAGGAGAGGGATTTACTTGGGAAACACAAGACAGAATAAGAGATGAAAAATTAGTGCAAGAGGCGTGGCAACTAGCCAAAAAATACATACAAAACGAATCTTATAAACTTATCATTCTTGATGAAATTAATATTGCGACAAAACTTGGTTATCTCGCACCCGAAGAAATAATCACTTTTTTAAAAAGCATAAATAATAGAAAAAATCATATTGTTTTAACAGGAAGGGGAGCATCTGATTCAATTATTAATTACGCTGATCTAGTTACAGAAATGAAACTAATAAGACATCCATTTAAAGAACAAGGAATAAAAGCACAAAAGTGTGTTGAATTTTAGCTGAAGAAATTATTATTTAAATTTTCTTTAGGCAGGTTTAGAAATGTTTAAAGACGCAAGTAATATCTGAAAAAAAATAAATTTGGTACATTTACTTGCTAAGGTCTTAAAAGTACAATTATTGAATGACTTACAAAAGAGTTCTCTTAAAACTTAGTGGTGAAGCACTAATGGGTGAAAAGCCTTACGGTATTGATCCTGCTATAGTTCAGTCAATTGCAGAGGATGTTTCAAAAGTAGTCGAGAATAATGTACAACTTGCAATAGTTGTTGGTGGTGGAAACATTTTTAGGGGGCTTAAAGGATCTGCAGACGGAATGGATCGCGCGACGGCTGATTATGTAGGAATGCTAGCAACAGTAATGAACGCCATTTCACTTCAAGATGGTCTTGAGAGAGTAGGAGTTGCAACGAGAGTGCAAACAGCAATCGAAATGCAGGAAATTGCCGAACCCTACATCAGAAGAAGAGCCATGAGGCACTTAGAAAAAGGTAGAGTTGTAGTCTTCGGAGGTGGATGCGGAAATCCATTTTTTACAACTGATACTACAGCGGCTTTGAGGGCAGCAGAGATAAATGCTGAAGTTGTTATGAAGGCTACTAAAGTTGATGGAGTATACGATCGTGATCCTAATCAATTCAAAGATGCGAAGAAATATTCCTCTCTCAGTTATCAACAAGTTCTTAGTGATGAAATTGCAGTAATGGACAGTACTGCGATTGCACTTTGCAAAGATAATAATATCCCAATTATGGTTTTTGATATATTCAAAAAAGGGAATATTTCTAAAGCTGTTGCTGGTGAGCCAATAGGCTCTTTAATAAGTTAAAGATCATTTAATTTTTTTAATTATGAAAGAAAAAGAAATTCAAGAAAATATGAATAAAAGTATTGAAGCCACACAAAGAAACTTTAATACAATTAGGACAGGCAGAGCTAATGCTTCCTTGTTAGACAGAGTAAGTGTTGAGTACTACGGAGCAGAAACACCAATCAAATCGCTTGCAACTATAAGCACTGTTGATTCGCAAACAATTTCAATACAACCTTTCGATATCTCATGTTTACAAGCGATAGAGAAATCTATTTCTATGAGTGATTTAGGTATTACTCCAAATAATGATGGTAAAGTAATAAGAATAAATGTTCCTCCTTTAACAGAAGAAAGAAGAAAAGAATTTTGTAAATTAGCCTCTAAATATGCAGAGGAAGGGAAAGTAGCTTTGAGAAATATCAGGAGAGATGCTGTT
Organism: Prochlorococcus sp. AH-736-L23; assembly: GCA_028141225.1. GTDB lineage: Bacteria > Cyanobacteriota > Cyanobacteriia > PCC-6307 > Cyanobiaceae > Prochlorococcus_A. The sequence goes on along the minus strand of JAOIPS010000027.1, from coordinate 4,188 downwards.
GATAAAGAAAAAAAAGACGAAAAAGATGGCCTTATTTCTATTGACGAATCCAGAGATAATCAATCTGAAATTCAGAAAATCACTGATAAATATATATCCTTAATAGAAACTAAATTATCTGAGAAAGAAAAGGAAATTCTAAAAGTTTGATAGAATTTGATGTTGTAATAATTGGTGGAGGTTTATCAGGATCTTCCACCGCTCTTAACATATCAAAGAAGGGATATTCTGTTTTAATTATCGAAAAAGAAAAATTTCAAGATTTCAAACCATGTGCAGGTGGGATGGCATCTTCAATGCAAAGATTTCTTCCTTTAGATATAAAAGATTCCATAGAATCAAAAATTAAGAATGTTGAATTCAGATGGAAGTCTAAAGATAATGTAACTGCTGATCTGAGTGGGGAATCTCCATTTTGGATTCTCAAAAGAGAGAAACTTGATCAATTATTACTTGATGAGTCTTTAAGTAATGGAGCTCAGATAATTAGACCATTATTTATAGAAAAAATCATAAAAAAAAATGATAAATGGGTAATTACTTGCAATAACAAAATAAAATATAAATCAGAATTTCTTGTTATTGCAGATGGGTCCCAATCGAAATGGGCGAGTTATTTCAATTTAGGGCCAAAAAAACCGAAATTTGCGAACACAATCTCATTAAGATTGAGAGGATTAGGTGAAATACCTAGAGATTCAGTTAGATTTGAGTTTGGATTTATAAAATATGGTTTTGCATGGGCATTCCCCCTAAGAGAAGGCTTAAATATTGGTTTAGGTACTTTTATAAATAATGGTCTTCTAGAAAATCAGGCTATAAATAAACAAGTAATCAGAAGCTTCGGTTTTGATGATTTTACTTATAAAACAACTAGTAAGAAACTGAGAATATGGAATGGCTTCCACTCAATTAATGGTGACAAAGTTTTAGCGGTTGGAGATGCAGCATCTTTATGTGATCCATTTTTAGCAGAAGGAATTAGACCATCTTTAATTAGCAGTTTTTATGCTGCAGAATACATAGATCAGTGCCTAACAGGAAAAGTAGATGATTTAAATCTTTATACGAAAAAGATTAATAACATTTGGGGGAAATCAATGGCTTGGGGGAGGAGAATAGCCCAAGTATTCTATAGATTCCCCAGAACTGGATACCAATTAGGTGTCAAAAGAAAAACAGCACCTAAACGTATTGCTCAAATATTATCAGGAGAAATGAGTTATGAAGATATTGCAAAAAGAGTTATCAGAAGACTTTTAACAAAAAGAGAGCCTTAATTCTATTTCAATTCAAACTTAAATTTATTTAGCAGGAATCAGTTTATGATTTTTAATCTCTGAATATCTATTAAGTAGCAGCTCTTCCAATTCTTCTATAGCCTTACTGAACCCAGTGATACCTTCACTAAGCTTTTCACTTGCCATTTGATCTTCTAACATACTTAATCTGAAGTCTTTTTCTTCAAATTCGTAGTCAATAGAATTATTTATTTGAGTACTTACATCTAATTTTCTAACTAACTCTCCTTTTTCTTTTTTTAGTTCCTCAAGAAATTTTGGTGCGATTGTTAAAAGATCGCAACCTGCTAATTCTTTTATTTCATCAAGATTTCTAAAACTCGCTCCCATTACTTCTGTCTTGAATCCCTTTTCTTTAAAGTACTTGTATATTTGTGTAACCGAAATAACACCAGGGTCTTCAGCACCAACAAAACTAGTTTTACCAGTTTTTGCTTTATGCCAATCCAATATACGGCCAACGAAAGGAGAAATTAGAGTTATCTTTGCATTGGCACAAGTTACCGCTTGGCAGAAGTTAAAAAGTAAAGTTAAGTTGCACTTAATACCCTCTTTTTCCAGAATTTCAGCTGCCTTAATTCCCTCCCAAGTTGCAGCAATCTTAATCAAAATTCTTTCCTTTTTAATTCCAAAATCTTTGTAAAGATTGATCAATTTTCTTGCTTTTTCTACCGTAGCTTCAGTGTCAAAGCTCAGTCTTGCATCTACTTCTGTAGATACGCGCCCTGAAATAATTTTCAATATTTCTTTTCCAAAAAATACTGAAACTTGGTCAACAGTTTCTTTGATTAATTCAATTTCGGAGAATCCTTGGGGCAATGCATTTTCTGAACTTTCTAAAGCTTTATCAATTAATTTCACATAATCAGAGTTCTTAGCAGCAGCAAGTATTAGGGATGGATTGGTGGTGGCGTCCCTTGGTTGAAATTTTTTTATCGAATCTAAATCTCCTGTATCAGCAACAACAACGGTCATTGAGGACAATTGTTCTAAAATTGATTTCATATTCTGGATAATCATATATATACATAAACTAGCTTTTATTCTTGGTGAAATCATCAGATAATGAACTAAATATTTATAAAATTAGAAAATTTTAGGGTTTTTTAACAATCGTTCCATGATCTTTCATCTTGGGAGGTATTTTTTCAATTACTATCAAACTCTCGATAATTTCTTTAGCAACTGGTACGGCAACAGTTGAACCATATGCATAAGATTTGGATGGCTCATCAACAACTACTAGGACGGCATATTTCGGATCATTAACTGGTAAGGTCGCAACAAAACTGCAAACTTTTTTACTTGTATAGGAACCATTTAAGGCTTTTTGGGAAGTACCCGTTTTACCCGCTATCCTGTAGCCCTCGATTTTCACTCCAGATCCACTACCTTTATCAACTACGCTCTCCATCCATTCAAGAACAGTTTTAGAGACCTCTTGTGAAAAAAATTGTTTTTTTTGATTTTTATCAAGTCTTTCTTTGAAAATTGAGGTTACATGAGGAGTTACTTCAAAACCACCATTTGCTAGAGCCGCATGAAGCTGAATCAATTTCAGTGGCGAGATTGAGAACCCTTTACCAAAAGAAGTTACAGCAGGCTCAATTGATTGATTTACAAATAAATCTTTTCTCTTTAGTTGGCCAGCAGTTGATTCAAATAAATCAGTCTCTAAATTTTTATTTATACCTAAATTTTTTAGCCAATCCCAATAAATTGTAGGGTCTAAATTTTGCATTATTTTTACCATTCCAACATTACTTGAAACTTGCAATACTCTTGGATAGTCAATGTATCCGTTACCTTTTTTATCCCAATTAGAAAGTGTCCATCCTCCAACATTAATCTCTCCAATATCTTCAACTAATCCATCTTTCTGGATAATTTTTTCTTCTAAAGCTAAGGCAAGATTAACAGGTTTAAAAGTTGAACCAGGCTCAAATAAATCTTGAGAATACCAACCTCTAAAGAGTTCAGAATCATACTGCCAAAATTTATTTGGATCATATGAAGGGGATGTAACCAAGGAAAGAATCCGACCATTATTAACATCCATAACTATGGCGAATCCCTTCTTTGCTTTCCATTTGTTTACTTGCTTTGATAATGCATTGAATGACGCTTTCTGTAATTTTGAATCGATAGTTAAGCCTAAACTTTTGTAATCAGAAATAAAATCACCTGGGGCTGAATTATCCGGAAGAGGAGTTCCGTCTCCTCCTCTTTTGATAAAATTACTTTTATTAAAAACTTTAATTTGATTATCTAAATGAAGCTCTAAACCTGCTGAAGCCTTGTTCTCGTCATTAACAAAACCGATAAGGTTAGAGTAAAGCTCCCCTTGTGGATAATATCTCTGCGAATATTTAAACAAATCAAGTCCGCTTATTTGAAGGTTTTTAATCCTTTCTGCCTTTTCTTCAGAAATTTGATCCAAAAGCATGATACCACTCATTTTTTTATTAAATTTTCCCAAGAGTATTTCATCATTAATATTCAAGATAGGTGACAATTTTTTTGTAACTTCTTCAATACTGCGAACTCTATGTATTGAATCACCAGGAAAATTAAAATATTTTGGATGGGCCCATAATTTATAGAGCGGTTTATCGTAAGCAATTAGTCTATTATTTCTATCAACAATTGATCGCCTTCTCTTTAAGGAGTTAGTTTTAGAAGACTGTAATAATCTAGCTTCCCTTTGCAAATCAGAGGCGTTAATGATTTGCAATTTAACTAAGCGACCAAACAAACAAAATATTAATAACAAACTAAAAATATAGAGGAATTTAAATCTTTTTTGATCAAGGGGAATTAAACGAACAATTTTTTTGTATTTTTTCATCAATATCCCCTTTGATATTTGCTATCACTAAAACCTTCA
>JAOIPS010000026.1 GCA_028141225.1 Prochlorococcus sp. AH-736-L23 | reverse complement strand
TTTAAATTAATTTTGTTTTTAGTGTGAATTTCTGGGGGATTATAAATTTAAAGCTTTTATTAGATGTCTTATTTGCTGTTGGTTTCGGACTTTTATTATTCTCTAGAGTAAAAGAACAACGGACATTATGGCTTCTAAGAGGATATTTGTTTTTAGTATCATCCGCATGGTTTATTCAAAGATATGCATACTTACCACTAACATCAAAATTAATTGATGCTGTAGTCCTAGCTTGCTCTCTTTCATTAGCGATCCTTTGGCAAGGAGAGTTAAGAAGACTAATGGAATTATTAGGCACTGGGAGGCTAGCTGTATTACTTGGGAATCCACCAAAGGAATTTAGAGCAACTTCAACTACTATTACTCAATTAGTTGATACTGCAGGAAAACTCTCTCAAAATAGAAGAGGTGCTTTGATAGTTGTAGATTTGGGGAGTGATTTAAGACCTGAAGATTTTTTATATTCAGGTACCAATATTGAGGCACAATTATCAACTGACCTTTTAATAAATCTTTTTGCTACAGATACGCCTTTACATGATGGAGCAGTTCTTGTAAAAGGAAATAAAATAATTTCTGCTGGCGTAATACTACCTCTATCAAGACAAGGGATAAGTAGATATGGCACAAGACACTTAGCAGCATTAGGAATTACAGAAAGATTTGACAGATGTATTTGTATTGTTGTTTCTGAAGAAACAGGTACGTTATCATTAGCAAGCCAAGGCAAACTCGAAAGGCCAATAACCAGCAGCAGGTTACAAGAACTTCTTGCAAAATTGATTGGTAATCAAAACTCTATGGGAGCAAATAAAGCATCATTAAGTAAAAATGTCTCATCCCAAAAAACAGACTCGGATGATAATATCATCAGTGATAATAAAAAAGAGTCAGAAAAATCAGAAATTTTTATTAACAAAAAGGATTAACTAATGAGTTTAGAAAAAGTAATAGACAATAAAATTAGTGACTTATTAATGAAAATAGATAAGCAAAAATTGCCCAAACATATAGCAATAATTATGGACGGCAATGGGAGATGGGCTACGAGAAAAGGTTTACCTCGATCATTTGGACATAAACAGGGCGTTTGTGTATTAAAAAAAATTCTCAAAGCTGCAAAAAATCTAGGTTGTAAAGTAATTACTGTTTACGCTTTTTCAACTGAGAATTGGACAAGACCAACAAAAGAAGTTGAATTTCTTATAAATCTTTTTAGCGAAGTTTTAGAAAACGAGATTAAAGAGATACATGAAGAATCAACAAAAATAAAATTTATCGGAGATTTAACTCCTTTCCCAAAAAATTTAAAAGAAATCATCTCTAATTCAGAATCACTTACTAAAAACAACAATAAATTTTTATTCAATGTTTGTGTTAATTACGGAGGTAGGCAAGAAATAGTAAAAGTTGCAAAAAAACTAGCATTAAAATCCTCTTCTGGGGAAATAAAACCAAGTGAAATTAATGAAGAATTATTCAATTCAGAGCTATTAACTAGAGGGATTAAGGATCCAGAATTACTAATAAGAACTAGTGGCGAAAAAAGGATAAGTAATTTTTTATTATGGCAATTAGCATATTCAGAAATTTATATATCTGATGTACTTTGGCCAGAGTTCAATGAGCATGAATTTCTTAAAGCAATAATTGATTACCAATCAAGAAATAGACGTTTCGGCGGTATAGAATCATTACCAAATGAATCTTTTGAAGATTCTCGATACTTTTCCTAATAAAAATGGTTAATTCGAATAATCAGTTATTAAAAGAAATTAGGTTCGATTGGAATAAAGAGGAGATTTTGGAAATACTTAATATGCCTCTTATTGATTTAATGTGGGAATCACAAACCGTTCACAGGAAATTTAACAAATACGATATTCAATTAGCGTCATTGTTCAGCGTAAAAACTGGTGGATGTGAGGAAAATTGTTCGTACTGTAGCCAATCAATTTATAGTGCTAGCGAAATCAAAAGTCATCCACAATTTCAAGTTGAAGAGGTTTTAGCAAGAGCTCAAATAGCAAAAAATGAGGGTGCAGATAGGTTTTGTATGGGTTGGGCGTGGAGAGAAATTAGAGATGGGAAATCTTTTAATGCAATGTTAGATATGGTTAGCGGCGTAAGAGATTTAGGTATGGAAGCATGCGTTACTGCTGGGATGCTTACAGAAGAACAAGCTTCCAGACTGGCTGATGCAGGTTTGACCGCGTATAACCACAATCTTGATACTAGTCCTGAGCATTATAAAAATATTATTACTACTAGAACTTATCAAGACAGACTTGATACTATCAAAAGAGTAAGGAAGGCAGGAATAAATGTTTGTTGTGGAGGGATAATAGGCCTGGGTGAGACAAATAAGGATAGAGCATCTCTTTTGGAAGTACTTTCAAACATGAATCCACACCCTGAAAGTGTTCCTATAAATTCACTTGTAGCGATTGAAGGTACTGGTTTAGAAGATAATCAAGAAATTGATTCTATTGAAATGATAAGGATGATAGCTACAGCAAGAATTCTTATGCCTAAAAGTAAAATAAGATTAAGTGCAGGACGAGAAAAGCTTGCAAAAGAAGCCCAAATTTTATGTTTTCAATGTGGGGCAAATTCAATTTTTTATGGAGATGAGTTACTTACAACTTCAAATCCATCTTTTCAATCTGACAGAAAACTTCTTAAAGAAGTTGGAGTATCATTTAACAAAGATTTTGAAACTTGTGAAAAAACATTATCTTCTTTATGAAAGGCAAAAATTACAAAATAGTCTCTCTTTACTCTTTCTTCTCATTTCAAGAAAACTTAATTCTTGATCTTAAAAATAAATTATTAGAAATAGGAAATGAAAAGGATCTTTCAGGTTTATTAATTTTTGCTAGTGAGGGAATTAATGGAACTATTTGTGCTGAGAAAAATGTAATTGATATTGTCATCAATTTACTTAATAAATATGCAGATATTAGAGCCTTTAATTTTAAAGTAAACTTTTCAAAAAAGAAGGTCTTCAAAAAATTAAAAATAAAAATCAAGAAAGAAATAGTTACCATGGGTTTCCCTGAAATAAACCCCTCAGAAAATAATGGGACATACATTGACTCAGCCGATTGGAATAAGTTAATAAAAAATCAAAATACAATAGTCATTGATACTAGAAATCATTATGAGATTTCTTTAGGTACATTTCAGAACTCTATAAATCCAAATACAAGAAACTTTAGCGAATTCCCCAAGTGGGTAGATGATCATTTAGATACCCATCTAGAAAATAAAGAGTCTACAAACATAGCAATGTTTTGTACCGGAGGAATAAGATGTGAAAAAGCTACCAGTTTGCTGAAAAAGAAAGGTTATAAAAATATATATCACCTACAAGGAGGCATCCTTCAATACCTTCATGATATACCAAAAGAAAAAAACTTATTTCAAGGTGAATGTTATGTTTTTGATAAAAGAGTAGCTTTAAATCAAGATTTAGAAAAAGGCTCTTACTCTATTTGTCATGCATGTGGAATGCCAGTTTCAATTCAAGATCAAGAAAGAAAAGAATATAGAAAGGGTATCCAATGTCATTTCTGCATAGATCAATTCAGTGATATTGATAGGAAAAGGTTTGAAGAAAGACAAAAACAGATCGATAGATTAAAAGTGGAAAATCATAAAATCTTTAAGGACTAATTTTTAAAATCGTGAAAGTTGAAAAATTAGAAAAATTAGCAGGTACCATTGGATTATTAATTAAAATTCAAATTAGAGAAACACTCGGATTATGTTTCTTTAGAATCGTTATAGCAGAACAGAAAGATAACATTATTAAGATTTGGGCCGAAATGAAAGGTTGGACTTATTTATATAAGCAAGGTATTCAGCTTGATACTTTACGAATCCTTAGTAAAGCGCCTGCTTTTGTTTCAGAATTAATATGGGCAACAACTATGGCTTGGGCAATTGAAAAAAAATCAAGCAACAAAGTAAGACTTTTAGCTATTTTTGATAGTGAAGGATATAGTAAAAAACTTGTAAGATATTTCAAGTTAATAGGATTCAAAATTGTAAAAGAAGTTGGTTCTAGCCCAGTAGATCTTTTATTAAGATTGGTTTGGGGAGGTGCAGGTACACTCATGAACGGGGAATGTATTTCCATATTGGAAAAACTTGAAAAGAAACTCTCTTTAATTGAAGAAAGTTAACCCGCATGATAACTACTTCTAACTAAGGGGCCAGAAGATACTTTCTTGAATCCTAATTCCTTAGAGAAGCGATATAAATATTCAAACTCCGATGGATCCCAATATTTCTTAACTGCCAAATGATGGAACGATGGCCTTAAATATTGGCCAATTGTAATTTGATCACAATCTATTTTTTTAAGATCATAAATTGTATTTTTTATTTCATCCAATGTTTCTCCAAGACCTAACATAATTCCTGATTTAGTTTGAATATGAGGAGCAATATCTTTTGACTTTTTTAATAAACTAAGGGATTTTTTGTAATTTGCACCTCTCCTAACTTCTTTTTGCAGTCTCTCAACAGTTTCAAGATTATGATTAAAGCATATCGGATCTTTTTCTAAAATCATCTTCAATCTCTCAGTCTGAAGGTTATTAGTTTCATCAAAATTTTTGCCCCCACCCCATAAATCAGGCGTTAAAACCTCTATTTTAATTGTTGAATCAATTTTTCTAATCTCATCAATTGTAGATATAAAAAAATTTGCCCCATGATCAGGAAGATCGTCTCTAGCTACGGATGTCAAAACAACATATTTCAAATTTAGTACCTTTACTGCTTTAGCAACTTGAGTACATTCATCAGTATTGGCAGAACTAGGTCTACCTTTGTTTACCTGACAAAAAGCACATGAACGAGAACATATCGATCCACCTAGCAAGAAAGTGGCCGTTCCTGAGGCGTAACATTCTGCTCTATTTGGACATCTTGCTTCTTCACAAATAGTATGAATATTTGATTTTTTGATGAGTCTTTGTATTTTTTCGAATTCTGAAGCTTTACTAATGGGAAATTTAATCCAAGAGGGAAGTCTTAAGATTTTTTCTTTATTGATTAGGTTAGAGTCTCTCATTGTCTAATTTAATTTTGTTCGTCCTTCTAACGCCCTTGCAAGTGTAACTTCATCCACATATTCAAGTTCACTACCCATTGGGAGGCCATAGGCAATCCTAGTAACTTTAGTAAAAGGGGTTAATAATTTTCCAATATAAAGACTTGTTGTATCTCCCTCAACACTGGGGGTCAATGCCAATATGATCTCATCTATTTCAGACTTACTAACTCTTTCTACCAAGCTTCTTATTTCTAAGAGTTCTGGGCCAACAGAATCCATTGGAGATATTAAACCACCAATAACATGGTAAACACCTTTAAATTCTCTAGCGCGCTCCAAAGCAAGCAAATCTTTAGTTTCTGCTACTACACAAATTAGTTTTTGATTTCTTTCAGTATTTTTACAAATTTCACATTCATCTTCTGAAGTCAAATTGAAACATTTTTTGCACCGACCAACATTACTATGAGCTTCTAAAAGAGCCTTTGAAAAATCTCTTATTGTACTTTCAGGTTGTTTTAAAATAAACAAGGCTAGTCGTTGAGCTGTTCTTGGACCAATCCCTGGGAATTTCTCAAAATGACCAATTAATTTTGAAAGCGGTTTGGTATAAGTAATCAAAATTAAACTATTTCTAGGGATAATTTAGACGCAAAATTCTGAATTGCCATAATTGTTTGCTTTTAATGTCTTATTATATTTTTAGTTAGTAATTTCAAACAAAATGAAAAATATTAAATTTAACCCGTTCAAATATTTATTTTTGATTTTTTTGTGTTTAACACTTAGTGCTTGTAGTGGAGGACTAAATGCGGGATTAGAAGCTTATCAAAGTCCAGATGGAAGATATGCCTTTTTGTATCCAACAGGATGGACTAGAGTAAAAGTCGATGGAGGTCCTGAAATTATTTATCATGATTTAATAAATAGTAATGAGACCCTAAGTTTAGTTATTTCTGATGTAAATAAAGAGGTTCAATTAGAGCAATTAGGAAGCCCAAGTGAAGTTGGTCAAACATTAATTGATAAAGTCATTGCTCCAGAAGGTTCAGGTAGAAAGGTAAAACTTATAAATGCCAATAAGAGGGAGGCCTCCAATCATATTTTCTATGATTTAGAGTATGAATTAAATTTAAATGAACAGGCTAGACACGAATTAGCTACTGTCGTAATTGATAGAGGAACACTTTATACTTTCGCTGTTGGAACAAATGAAGAGAGATGGAATAAAGTTGACCGTATGTTTAGTAATGTAATTGAATCATTTAACTTTTTAATATAATTTAGAAATTCCATACTAGATCCCTACTTGAACATTCCATAAATCAGCATATATTTTGTTCTGATCTAATAGTTTTTCATGTTTTCCGTTTTCAACTATTTTACCTTTATCAATAACAACAATATTATTCGCATTTTTTATAGTGCTTAATCTATGAGCTATTACTATTGTTGTTCTTTCTTTGGTGATTTTAGATAATGATTTTTGAATTAAAGCCTCTGTTTCATTATCAACTGAAGCTGTAGCTTCATCTAATATTAATATTGGAGCATCCTTTAAAACAGCTCTCGCTAAAGCAATTCTTTGACGTTGCCCGCCTGAGAGCCTTTGGCCCCTTTCCCCTACTATAGTTTTATAACCATCTGGTAACTGTTCAATAAATTTATGTGCTTCCGCAATCTTTGAAGCTTTAATAATATCTTTAAGACTTGGGTTGATTGAGCCATAAGCAATATTTTCTTGTACACTTCCATGAAATAAATAAGTTTCTTGACTTACTAAAGAGATACACTTTCTTAAATCCCTCAAATTTATTTCTTTAATAGAAACCCCATCCAAGGTTATTGATCCATTATTACTATCATAGATTCTAAGTAGTAGTTTTATTATTGTACTTTTCCCAGAACCTGTTAGACCAACAATTCCTAATGTTGAGTTATTTTCAATTTTGAAATTTATGTTTTTTAAAGTTAAATCTCGTCCAGGATAATTAAAATTAACATTATTAAAAATAATTTCTCCTTTGATATCTTTAGGTTCAATTTTTATTTTTCCATCTTTTATTTTTATAGGCGTATCTATGAGATCAATCACTCTGTCTATTGAAGCCATAGATCTCTGAAAATCATCTAAAACATGCCCCAAAGTAGTTAAAGGCCATAATAATCTTTGTGTAATAAACACTAAAAAACTATAAGTACCTACCTCAAGTGTCTTATTCCAAGTTTGGAAACCTCCAATTAATAGAATCGCTATAAAAGCAAATAAAATTGCAAATCTTATAAGAGGGATAAAAGCAGAAGATAATTTAATTGCAGCCTTATTACTTCTTTGATAATCGAGACTTTCTTTATTTAATCTATTTAGTTCCCATTTTTCTTTAGTAAAACTTTTTATGGTTAGAATTCCACTTAAATTATTATTAAGCCTTGATGCCAACAGTCCGGCTTTACTTCTCACATCTCTGTATTTTGGAGCAAGCTTCCTTTGAAATTTAATTGATCCTAAAAATATAATTGGGATAGGAAAGAAAGCAAATAAAGCGATTTTTGGTGCGACAAAAATCATAGTGCCCCCAATTATTAAAACAGTTATAAATAACTGAATAATCTGATTAGCCCCTTGATCTAGAAATCTCTCGAGTTGATTTATATCATCATTCAAAATAGATAATAGCCTTCCAGTATTATCATTTTCAAAAAAATCCATATCTAATTCCTGGATATGCTCATAAGCTTTTATTCTTAATTTATGTTGCGATATCTGAGCCAAATTTCTCCATAAAATCGAATATAAATATTCAAAGGATGATTCACCAGACCAAACTATTCCTGAAGCAAATGCAAGAAAAATCAATTGTGCTGGAACTTCTTTTATTCCAAAACCAGCAATCCATGAATTCTGTTCATTAACAACGATATCCACAGCAAGGCCAATTATTACAGGGGGAGCTAAATCTAATATTTTATTAATTATGGAACTAAGAAAAGCAAAAAATAGTAACCTTCTTTCCTCAATCAGATTTAAATAAAGTCTAATTATTGGATTTTGATTGTTCTTAGACCTCATGAAAATAATAATTAAATTTTTCTATTATGATTTAAAGTTTCTTTAGTTTCCAATTTACATTTTGTTTTTGCATCTTGATGACTTGCAGTTTGCATAAATTCTTCGTAGTAACAATCACAAGTTTCATTCGCAATTTCTTCACTATATAACATTTCTGCTTGCATCATCTCTTCTTTGACACTATGCAGACAAAATAATTTTATGATTGAATTTTGTTTTGTTTCAGCCAAATAATAACTATTAAAGCAGTTGAATAGTATTATCAGATTCACAGAAATAAAGAAATTATATTTGCCAGCTTTCATTCTCTATCACTAGTTTCTGACTTTAATTTTTTTTAATTTATTTTTAGTTTCTCTATGCAGATCTCTGGGTAAATCTACCAAACTGTAATCATTAAAAATCTGTATCTTTCCTATGGATCTACCATTTATATTAGTTGAATTACAGATTGAGGATATAATATTCGCAACTCTAACTCCATCAAATTTTCCAAAGTTAAATTTGTAAGTTTCAAAAGAATCATTTTGATAATTATTTCTTCTATTTGAATTTCTCATACGATTATTACTATTTCTATTTGATCTATTTCGATCAGTATTATTTTGTTTATTAATCCAAGAATCATCGTCATTAACAAAAAATGATTTATTACCTATTAGTAAATTAATCGCTGCCATTGCAATATTTGAGTCATCCATAGAGTATTTTTCTTTTAAATTATCTAGTACATCAATAATCAAAGCTTTATTTTCTTCATTTTCATCTTTAGCTAAAGAACTCTCATTAACATTATCTATAAGTTTCTCCATCCTTTTTTCATTTATTATTTTATTACTTGGTATATTAATTTCTTCAATCTTGGTTCTTGTTGAGTTTTCTAAGTTTCTTAGAAAATGTTTTTCTCTTTGATTAACAAATAAAATTGCTTCTCCTGATCTACCTGCTCTTCCAGTTCTTCCAATTCTATGAGTATATGTTTCCTTGTCAAAAGGAAAATCGTAATTAACAACAAGTTTTATTCTCTCAACATCTAATCCTCTAGCTGCGACATCAGTTGCAACAAGGATATTAATAAATCCTTTTTTCAATCTATCTACAGTATTTTCTCTTTGATTTTGAGGTATATCTCCATTAAGTACTGCCACAGTATGACCTGAATTCTCTAAAGCTTCAGCTATTGAAGTAGTAAGTAGTTTTGTCCTAACAAAAATAATTACTCCCTCGTTATTAAGTTCTAGTATTCTTTTTAAAGCATCTAACTTGTGGTGCCTTTGTACATATAGAAATTTTTGCGAAATTAATTGAGTTTCTTTTTTGACACTTTTGATTAATATTTCGGCGGGATCATTTAGATATTTTTTTGCTATGTTTCTGATCTCACTAGGCATTGTTGCTGAAAACAATACCATCTGCTTATTCTCCGGAAGTTGATCTATTATCCATTCAATATCTTCAAGAAAACCCATATTTAGCATTTCATCTGCCTCATCTAAAACAAGACAATTTATATCTTTAATTTTAAAAGTCCCCTGCCTTATATGATCCATTATTCGGCCTGGGGTCCCAACTACTACGTCAACTTTTCTTTTTAATGCAGAAATTTGATTTCGATAGTCTGTACCTCCATATATTGCCACCGTCTTAAAATTACTAGATTCAGAACTATAACTTTTAAAAGATTCAGCCACTTGAGTTGCTAATTCTCTTGTAGGAGTCATAACTAAAACCTTGGCATTTAATTCTTTATTATCTGTAAGTTTTTCTATTAATGGTAATGCGAAAGCTGCTGTCTTTCCTGTTCCTGTTTGTGCTTGGCCTAGTAAATCCCTGCCTAACATTAGTTCGGGAATTGCAGCTTTTTGGATGGGAGTTGGATTTTTATATCCTTTATTTATTAACGAGTTTAAGATCGATTGATTAAACCCAAAGTCGATAAATCCATTCTCATTATCATCTCCTTTCGATACTTCCAATAGTTGAGATTCAATTTCTTTTTTGTTATCTAAGTTCTTGAACTCTATTAGGGAGGAATCTTCACTATGAGACTTTTCCTGATCACTACCAAGAGAGTTACTATCTTTTTTTAAAGCCATTTTAAATGCCTAATAATCTTCTGATTAGGCATTCAACAAATATCTAAATTGACTTAAATTGTTGATTAGCCTTACAGAGCCGAATTATTAATCTAACATCTTTGGGGTTAAGATATTACTAATTTCTCAAAAATAAAATTTAATTTAAATAATATATATTTAAAGATTTTTTTGCTCTTGTAACAGCAGTATAAAATAACCTTCTTTCAAAATTATTTCTGCAAAAGATATTTTGATTATCTTTTTTTTCTTTTACAGCATATTGATTTCTTCTATAATTTTGGGACCATAAAATATTTACTTTTTCAGATTCACTTCCTTGAGATTTATGAATAGTAATAGCTATTGCTGGTACAACATTTTCTAAATTAGATGGATCAATTAATGCGACAATTTCTTCATTATTATCATTAAATTTTCTAAAAAGATATTTTCTTTTATTTTTTAAACCTATAAGTACTCCGATATCCCCATTTGACAATCCAAGTTCATTATTATTTTTTGTACACATGATAGGAACACCCTCTTTAAGAGTATTAAGGTCATATGGTTTTTTTTGACCAAAAACGATTTCATTCAAATATTCAACACTCCATATTCCGGAATTTTTTTCGCATAAAATCAAGTGACTTTGTAAATCCAGAAATATCTTATCTACTAAATCTTTTTCATTAAGCAATAAATTATCAATACTCTCATCAAATATATATTTTTTTTTACTTAAATTTGAAGTTGAAATATTTAACTGTTTTAGATAGCTTTTAATCGAAAATAATAGATCCTTTGGAATTTCTTTTTCTCTACTCTTTGAAATATTAATTTCTTTAGAATTTTTATCTTTTTCTAATTCTTTTATCTTTTGATTAAGTAAAGAAAAATCATTATTAAATATTAAACTACTGATTAATGCTATGTCTCCATTATTTCTATAAGTTTTTTCTAAATTTACTACACAAGATTTAATTGAACTATTATCGGAATATTCAAACAAATAATTCCATATAGAACAGTTATTTACTGGAGACAACTGATTTTTATCTCCAACTAAAATAATTTTACAGTCCTTTGCTAGCAAATTTAAAACGGATTCAATCAAATCGATATTAACCATTGACATTTCATCAATTATGAAAATATCAAGCTCTTTTAATTTAAATTTCAACGAAAGAGATTTATTTAGAGAATTTAAAATCCATCTATGTAAAGTTTGAAATTCTATTTGGTCTAGAAATTTTCTAAAGGAAATATTTTTTTTATCATTAAGAGCTTCTTTTAAACGAGCTGTAGCTTTACCAGTTGGCGCAGACAAACCAATATTTAAAAAATTATCCATTTGTAGTAGTTCTAGTATTAACTTTATTATTAAAGTGGTTTTACCCGTACCTGGTCCTCCTTGAAGGAAAACTAAGTTTGAATATTTAAATATATTTTTAATTTGATCAATTTTATTATCATCTTCATAAATTATTGAGTTCATTAAATTATCAGTATCTATTTTTTTTAGAAATGAATTAATAACTCTTTCTATCTTTTTTGACCATTTTGATAAGGATAATTTTCTATTTACTAATACGAATGGAGAATGAAGAGAACCAATCAAACCTATATTTTTTAGAACATCTATATGTTTATTAGGCCAGCCATCTTCTAATAATTCAAAGATTATTAAACTATTATCAACATCAATAATAGTTTCTCCATGTTTTTCAAACTCTAATAAAATTCTTATTACATCTTTTACGAAATTTCCATATTTTTTTTCACTAAATTTGAAAATACCTAAGATTAAATTAAATATATGATCGTATTGGAACTTTTCAATATCTGTAGTAGTTTTAGTCATTCTAAAAAAGTTTATCTAAATAATTAATTCTCTTTAAAGGTGCTTTGCTAATAAAAATACCCGGAGATATATCTTCATACTTGGATTTTTCAAATAATTCAAAATCTGGCAATCCCTTTAAAAACAAATAAATATATCCTCCTAGATGTTTATTTGGTTGATAATTTTTAAGTCGCCACTTTAATAATCTATGCAATGCTAATAAATAAAGATGAGATTGCAATGGATAATGATGTTTAATCATTTCATTTCTCATGTTTTCATAGTTATAGTTTCTTGGTAAGCAATCACTATTATCACTACCAGAAATCGAATTACTTTTCCAATCAATTACCCACCATTTACTATCTTCTAATTTATTTCCTACAGGGAAAACACAATCAATACATCCTGAATGAAAGCCTTTATTCATAATTTGAAGATCATTTATTTTATTTGCATATTCTTTACCAAATTCATATTCCTGATCTAAAAAAAAGCAATTTGATATATCATTAGAATTAATATTTCTACCTTCATAAGATAGGGTTAAATCATATTTAAGTTCCTTAATTAAGTATTCATTTGGAATATCAACTAGTTTCTTATTTTGTAATTCTCTTCCTAAAGATATATTTATGATTCTTAAAATCGCATCTTTTACTTGTAAAGCCAAAGAAGTATCGATTTGATGAAAGTTCAATTCTTCAATAATTAAATTAATTAATTCTCTATTATTATCATTTCTAAATTCAAATCTTTCTATTATTTTATGTAGGCAAGTCCCAGCAATAGTTCCTTTTGGAAATTCACTTAAGGGATTTGGATAAGAAAAATAATTAGGATAATTCTTTGAACTCTTAAAATTAGAATCTTTGATAATTGATATATTATCTTCATAATCCTTATATTGATTAATGACTGCATCAATATTTTTATCTTTACGTATCCAAGAAGAATAACTTGAATAAGAAATAAATTGATCAGAATTAAATACATTAGATATTTTTTTATTAACGTTATCGATTTTCCAAAGATTATTATTCAATTGGTTGGTTTGGAACTTAGAAAAAATTTCTTTTATTTTCTCTTTTTCTATCTTGACTTCAAAAGTAGACTTATAAATATTGATATTTTCCAAATTATTGAGTAAATCATTATTTAAAATATTATTTGTATCCTCTAAATCATTAAAAATAATAAGTTTGTATTTGCTCCTTGTAAGTGCTACATAAATCAACCTCTCACTCTCTTTAAATAAATCTTCTTCTTCTATTAATTTAAATTTTTCAACCTTCGCGTAATTATTAGAAATATTAACGTATATATTTCTATCAATATTTGATTTCCAAAGAGGTCCTTTAATTTTATTTGATTTATTTGAAATAATTGAGAGATATGGACATATTACTATTTCAAATTCTAGGCCCTTACTACTATGAATGGTAGAAATATTTATTCCATTTTGAAGATTATAATCTTTCGTAAAAAAATCTTCTCCAGTAGAAATTCTTAAAATATGATCTAACTGATTTTTATACCAGTTGAAGACTATATTGAGATCAAAATCATTATTTATTAATTCTATTTCAACAATTTCTGAAAGTTGAAATAAATTTGAATTTAAATCTGAATCTTGAATAATCGAGGATGACTTATAATTTATAATTAGTTCATTAACAATATTTAAAAAACCTTTTTCTCTTAGTTCTTGGGACCAAGCAATGCATTTATTAATTAAAATTTTTAAATTATTACTAATTCCATGATCAAGTAAATCTTCTAATTTTATTTCTATAAACTTTGAAGTAGCAAGCAAATTTATATTTTTTAAAGACCTAGGATTTAATAAACATTGAATAAATAAAAACAGTAGAGAACTTGCTTCTGTATCAAAAATATTTTGTTTATTTTGAATTTTGCATGGGAGATTAAACTGATTTAATTTTTTTTTAAAATCTAAGCATTGCGAATTATTTAATGTAAGAATCGCAATTTTATTAATATCAATTTCTTTATTATTTAAAATAAAGTTAACTATGTAATGTGTTACAAGATCCTCTATATCAGTCTCCTTTTTTGAAAATTCTACAATTTCAAATACATCATTAAATTTAAATTGAGGGCTAATATTTTCATTAATTCTTGAGGTTAATTTACTATAGTTTAGTTTTGATTGTTTAAGTCCATTCTTATAAAGTTTATTAAGAACATCAATTAACTTTTTTGAGGATCTATAGTTATCTGTAAGATTAAAAACTTCAATTGCATTTGATCTTGCATCTAAGTAAGTTTCAATATCTCCACCTCTAAATTTGTAAATCGCTTGTTTTGGATCTCCTACGCAAAGTAAAAAATGATTTTTTGTATTAAAGAATTTTTTTATTAAATTCCACTGAGTAATATCTGTATCTTGGAACTCATCAACTAAGACACATTTAAATCTTTTTTGAATTTTAGATAGAGTATTACTATTACTAATTTCTGAATCTAGAAATGTATTTTCTACAGTCTTTATAAGATCATTGAAGTTGAAAATAGAAAAACTTTTCTTTAATTCAATTAATTTTATATAAGCTAATTGGATAAATATTCTTACAAATTCTGTAAAGAAACCTTCTTTTATTTTATAAATTTTATCTTGTAATAAATCAAATTTAGTAAAATCTAATTTTAGATTATTTTTATTAATTTCCTTAGATATATTTTCAATATAAAAATATTTAGATAAAAGATCATCCTTAGAAATATCATATATAAAATCAACAACATTTTTAGAATTAAGCCTTTTGTTAATCTCTTCAATCCAACAATTTATTTGATTAAACTTATCATTTCTTGGTTTTGCTGCATATATTTGACTTTTTCCACCACTG
>JAOIPS010000025.1 GCA_028141225.1 Prochlorococcus sp. AH-736-L23 | reverse complement strand
TATTTCAGTTGAAAAATGGAGAAATTTAAGCGAATTAGATAGATTTGCTTTTTGCAAATTAGTTAGACCAAGTCATGAACACAACAATTTGGATAGAGCATTTGATGAGATTCTGAAATAAGATTATTGCCTAGTTTGGAACAATTATTACTGAGCATGCTTTTAATTCCGGTTGTTTTGATATCGGGCATGACTTTTCATGCATCAAAGAGTTTACTTCACACATATTTTTTTGACTAAAGCCCCAATGCATTGGTAAAAAAACTGTACCTAATTTAATTTTGTCAGTAATCTGAACTTTTGCTTGAACTTCCCCTCTTTTGGATTTAATTTTTACTATTTCATCATTTTTGATTTTTAAAGATAAAGCATCTTTAGAATTAATTTCCAATAACGGTTCTGGATTCTTTTTTGTAAGTTTTTGAACTTTAGAAGTTCTTGTCATTGTATGCCATTGACTTAGATATCTTCCAATTGTCAAAATTAGTGGGTACTCATCTGAAGGGGGTTCAGCCAACCCTATAGGATCATCAATACAAAAATTTGCTTTGCCAGTCTCAGTTGGGAAATAACCATCTTCATATAATCTTTTTGAAGATGTACTAGGTACGCTGCCTTTAGGATAAGGCCATTGTTGAGGACCATGATTTTTTAATAATTGATATGATAATCCGCTCATATCGCATAATCTTTTTGTAGTAGTTTTTAAAAATTCATCATAAACTTCCGATGAAGATTCATATTCAAATTGTTTGAAATAGCCTATCTTCTGTCCTAATTCAGCAAATATTTGCCAATCTGGTTTTGAATTTTTATTCGATTCTCTGAAAGATGGGCAAAGGGTTACTCTTCTTTCTGAATTTGTCATAACTCCATCTTTTTCGCTCCATTGAGCTGCGGGCAATACTAGATGAGCATATTTAATTGATTCACTTTGTTCATAAGATTCGTTGAGGATAATTAATGGACATTTTAAAAGTGCTTTTTTTACAAAGTTTAAATTAGGCATGCTAACCAAAGGGTTCGTAGCTGCAATCCACCAAATTTTCACAGATCCTTTTTTTATTGCTTCTATTTGTTCAAATGCAGATAGACCCTGTTTTGCAGATATCTTTCCCTCAGGGAACCCCCATATTTTTTCAATTTCATTCCTATCTATTTTATTTTTTACAAACCTATATCCTGGAAGAAGGTGCGATAGTCCTCCTGCTTCTCTCCCACCCATAGCGTTTGGTTGGCCAGTTAAGGAAAAAGGACCAGAACCTTCTTTGCCTATTTGGCCGGTCATTAAATGAAGATTTATTAGCCCATTTACTGCTGCTGTACCCTCTTGCCTTTGATTCAAACCCATCGACCAAAGACTTAGAACATTTTTGCTTTTTCCCCATAATTTTGCAATATCAATAATTGTTTTCTCGGATATATTGCAAATTTCACTTATTTTTTTTAAATCCCATTTTTGTATATGTTTTACAAAATCAAAATACCTTTCAGTCGACTTATCAATGAAATTTTGATCAGTTAATTGATTCTTATAAAGATAATTAGCAATCCCTATAAATAAAAATAGATCTGTTCCAGAAGAAATTTGTAAGTAAAAATCTGCTATGGATGAAGTTTCAGTTTCTCTTGGATCAATTACTATTACTTTTAAATTATCATTTACATTTCTTTTACGTTTTTTAATTCGATCAAAAAGAACGGGATGACATTCTGCAGTATTTGTCCCTATTAATAAAATTAAAGAGCAATGATCAATATCTTCATAACAACAAGGTGGACCATCAGAGCCAAAACTTCTGTTATAACCAGCTACTGCTGAGCTCATACATAGTCTTGAATTAGCATCAAAATTATTTGTGCCTATTGCTCCCTTGAGAAGCTTTTGGGCTACGTAATAATCTTCAGTATGAAATTGACCTGAGCCATACATAGCTATTGAATCAGGTCCATAATTTTTTATAGAACTCAAAATATTCTCTTTCAGAATTTCATATGATTCGTCCCAGGAAATTTCTTTAAATTCTTCATTTAAATTTTCCCTATAAAGTGGTACTTTTAATCTCCCATCTTTTAAAGTCTCACATACTGTTGCTCCTTTTACACACAATTTACCTTGAGTTGAAGGACTATCCCTATCTCCACTTACTAACCATTTATCATCAGAAACCGAACCTTTAGGCTTCATTTTTAAACCACAGCCAACACCGCAATATGGGCATTGACTTTTAGTAAAATTCATAAAATTTCTTTTATAAATATCTAAATAGTTTTTGGTTAAACGTAATTTTCAGCTTTTTCGCCTTCATAAGCATCAGCGAATGATCCTTGAGGTTCCTTTAAAAAGAAATAACAGAAAAATCCAACTATTAATCCTGCTATACCTAAAACTTGGAAGAAGGCACTATTTGAAGCAGCAATTATTTCTGGAGAAGGATCTTTACCTCCACCCATCCATAAAGGTAAAAGGCTATAAATATTTAGATAAGTTACCGCACCAACATTTCCATAAGCCCCAACCAATCCAGCTATTTGTCCTGTCACTCTTTTTTTAACTAAGGGAACTAAAGCAAAAGTTGAACCTTCTCCTGATTGAACAAAAAACGAACAAAGCATCGTTAAAAATACAGCCATAAGAATTCCTGCTGATCCTGTAAAAGTTCCAGGTTTTATTAAAGACATCAATAGATATCCAAACCCTAATCCCATAGTTAGGAATCCCATTGTATTTTTTCTATTGCCTGTTCTGTCAGATATCAATCCTCCGGCAGGTCTAGCTATTAAATTCACAAATGCATAACATGATGCAAGAATTCCGGCTACAGCTTTAGGTAAATCAAATGTAAATTCAAAGAAACTAGGAAGCATTGAAACTACCGCCAATTCTGATCCAAAATTTACGATGTAAGTTAATTCCAAGATCGCTACTTGTTTGAATTCATATCTATCTTCTTTAGGGTAAATTTTAGTTCCATTTAATAATTCAATATTCGTTCTTATAATTCCCCAAGTTTGGAAAATAAACCAAGCTAAAACTGCGATTAAGGCTATTGGATAAGTAGATGAAGTAAGAAAACCTACTTTTTGAAGTCTCCAACATAGGACTGAAAGAATTGCTGCGAATGGGACATTCATTCCAATTAAACCCCAGAAATCTCTTATACTCGTTACTTCTAAACCAGCTGTTTTTGCAGGCCTTTGATAAGGTTTTCCTGGAGGTGTATCAGTCACACTAAAGAAATAAATAATTCCATAAATGAAAGAAATAATTCCTGTAAGAGCAATAGCTCCCCTCCAATTAAGTACAGCTCCAGTAGGTAACTCAAACCCTCCTGAAAAAGACAAGAATCCAGCTACGGCAACAAGAGAAAGAGCAGAAAAAGCAGATCCAAAATTTCCCCATCCTCCATATATTCCCTCAGCCAAACCAATTTCTTTCGGAGGGAACCACTCAGAGACCATTCTTATTCCGATAACAAAACCTGCTCCTACTATTGATAAAAGCAATCTCGCAATAACAAGTTGATTGAAGTCTTGAGCACTAGCAAATAATAAACATGGCACGACAGAAAATATCAAAATTGTTGAGTAAGTTTTTCTTGGGCCGAATTTATCCAATAACATTCCAATCAAAACTCTTGCAGGGATAGTCAAAGCGACATTACATATCGCTACTGTTCTAATTTGAGAAACGGATAAACCTAAATCGGCTTTAACAGTAGTTGCAAGAGGTGCGAGGTTAAACCAAACAACAAAAGTAAGGAAAAAGGCAAACCAGGTGAGGTGAAGAGTTCTATATCTGCCATTTAAAGACCAAACGTCACTTAACATGAAAATTTTTCGAGATTAATTTTTAAGCAATTTATATTTTGATCAATCCATTCATTTGTATTATTTAATACGAAAACTAGTTTTTAAAGAAATGCAACTTTTTTAAAAGGCTAGAATTAATAGTCAGCACTAATAAAATCAAAATTGGGGAAAATTAGCAATCTGATTATTGGTATTATCCGATACATAAAGTACTCGTGGAAAAATATTGCCTAAGTTATGGAAATAAAACT
Source organism: Prochlorococcus sp. AH-736-L23 (assembly GCA_028141225.1). Taxonomy (GTDB): domain Bacteria; phylum Cyanobacteriota; class Cyanobacteriia; order PCC-6307; family Cyanobiaceae; genus Prochlorococcus_A. The sequence goes on along the minus strand of JAOIPS010000025.1, from coordinate 11,230 downwards.
TAAAAAATTTAAAGCATTCATTTTGGCTGGTGGCAAGAGTTCAAGGATGGGGTCTGATAAAGCACTAATTAAACATCATGAAGGAGGAAATTGGCTGACTCACAAAATAAAAATATTAAATAACCTTAATTTAGAGACTTTTGTAATAACAAATTATACTTCTCATTTAAAGGAAGTTGATAAAAGCAATAATGTTGAGTTTATTTCAGATGCCCAACCCTTTGATGGACCATTAACTTGCATAGAACAAATTTTTTCATCTTTTAAAAAAACTACTAAAAATATCCTAATTGTCCCAGTCGATATGCCTAATTTGAATACAAAATTAATTTATTCACTTTTAAAATCATGGGAAGAAAATCAAAATTTTGCGTTAATATCCCATGATGGAATTTTTACACAACCATTATTCGGAATTTATCCCATCAATGAAGAAAATCATTTTAAATTAAAAAAAAAGTTATCCTCCGGGAAGAAAAATTTTCTCGGATGGGTTGATCAAATTCCCCATAAATATTTCTATGCAAAAAATGGAGATTTAATTAATATAAATTCCAAGAGAGAATTCTTAAATATGAATAATGGGATTTAAGCAATTGGAGGATAATAGAAAAAGAAAGTTAAAAGTTTTAAGGTTATCTCTTAAACAGAATTGCAATTTTTCGTGTATTTACTGTAAGCCTGAGAACTATAGTTTGGATGTTTTAAATATTGAACAATTTAAAAAGTTAATTTTAGTCAGTTGCCGATTAGGGGTAAATTCTTTAAGAATCACTGGAGGAGAACCTTTATTGAGTTCTCAATTAGATGAACTTCTTTATGAAATTAAATCGCAAAGATTAGAAGAATCAAATCCAGTAGCTAATTTACAGGATATTTCTCTAACCACAAATGGATATTTGCTCTCTAAGAAAAAAGCTAATGAGCTTTTTAAAAATGGTTTAGACCGCATAACAGTAAGTTTAGATGCGATTGATCCTGATATTTTTTCAAACATGATTGGAGAGGAAAATAAAATTATTGGCAAAGAAAAATTATTTACTGTCCTTGAAGGAATAGATCATGCAATTAATGCTGGATTTAATCCAAAGGCAGGGAAATTAAAAATAAATGCAGTTATAAAAAAAGAGATTAATGATAATCAAATTTTTGAATTAGTTGAATTTGCAAAAAAAAGGTCTATAGAAATTCGTTTCATTGAGTATATGGACGTAGGGATATCTAATAATTGGCAGCCATCAGATGTTTTTTTCTCTGAAAGAATTATTAGGCTACTAAAGAAGAAACATCAATTAAAAGACTACGGAAGAAAGGAGGGACAAACTGCTAATAGATGGTACATGAGTGATTCAAATAGTTTTGTAAGTACAATCTCTTCAATAAGTAATCCTTTTTGTTCAGACTGTAATAGATTGAGGATAACTAGCGATGGTTATGCTTATACATGTCTTTTTTCTAATGAAGGTATAAATCTAAACCCATGGTTGTCTCTACCAATTGATCTCCATGAATTGGAAAATAAAATCAAGAGCATTTGGGAAGCTAGAGAAGATAACTATAGTGAAGATCGATTTAAAGTATTAGAGAAAAAAACTGACAAAAATCAAAAAATTCATCCATCAATGTCATATCTTGGGGGATAAAAAATTATTTAGTATAAATAACAACATCATATATTCTTAATTCGAGGGAAATTAACTTCAAATTTATATTCTTGGATGCGTTTAGCGATCTTACTTGGTTTTATTTTTGGGGTAACTCACGGAACTGTTGTTTCCGAAAGTTATTCTGCAAACAATTATGAAAATAATCAATTATTTTTTACTCAAAAAAATTCAAATATATTTTCTTCACTTTAAAATTTAATTTCTTTTTTTTTTAATAAGTTTTTGTATTGCCATTAACATCTTGTAAATTAAATTATACTTATAGTTAAAATGTAGCGTAGACTACATAAACGTTCATCTCGTTTTACGAGCCGCATTAAGATTGAAGCCAAGGAACGGGGACTTCAGTCAAAAATGAAATTTAGTCACATAACTATTATGTCTAATAACGTATCTACCTCAGTAAGTAGTAACAATATTACTGCTGTATTTGCAGGTTTTCTTGGAGCATTTATTGTTGGTTCTCTTGGAGTCCAACTTGTAAGAACCCAAAAGCCTTCTTTTCAATCTCAACCATTAAAAGTTCAACCAGTTATCGCTCATCAATCAACTTTATGGGCAGCTTTAGGAGAACAAGATACTCCTATTGTTAAAAATAAAGTTTCTAATGCAAAAACTACAGGAGTTGTCCCTGTTATGGGTTCTGAAGCAACTCTTTGGGCTCCTCTAGGTTTAGGTAATTAGTAAATTAGGTCTTTTGATAAACCGAAGGGGGTTTGTAACCCCCTTTTTTTATTAATTGCATTAAAAAGATGATTGAAAATTTTCAATCCAATTCATTGATAACTATAAATTAAATCAGGGTTTGAAAACAATGTAATCGTAGATACCAACAGCTTTTTTATTAATTGATTATAAATTAAAACACGAGTTAACCCGTTCCAATTTGTTGACTCTGAGGTTTTAACCGTTGACTCCTTATCTATCTCTAGTTGTGACTCGCTAGTTTCAAGATTCAAAAACGGTATTTATATATCTTAAATTATGGAAAAAAAAATCGCAAAGAAATACGCCGATCTTATAGTCCAGGCTAATAATTCAACAGGCAGAAAAGAAGCTTTGTCATTGATTAAACAAGCAACAAAATTAAAAACCAAACTTGATCAATACGAAATGATGTAGTCTCTTAAAATCTACAGGATATTCAAGATGAGGTAGAAACTAGTTCCTTTTTTTTTTATCCTGCTATAAAAATACTAAGAGATTATTTAACTTATCTGCTTTAATAAAATATCGTGGAATTAACTGAGCTAATTAAGGATTACGTTGCTACAGAATTATTATCAAGTATTGAAATTGATTTTCTTGAAGGAGAATTATGGGAAACCACTCAACATATTGCAGAAATAAATACAGTTATCAAAGCTCCAAAAAATATATGCAAGAAATTGGGACTAGATGAAAAATCTTGCTGGCAATTATGTTGTGCAGCCGTTCTTGACTCCTCAAGACCATTAAAAAATGGACAAAAGAGAGTAGATGATTTTAAAAAATTAATTAATCGATATGAAATCAGCTACATATAAACTAAAGACTCAATGATACGTTTACTTATTGCATCAATTCTTTTTTTTAGTCCACTAGGAGGTTTTGCTGATGAAAAGCAAAGAGAAATTGAGAATGAAGCTATAAATCTTGTTATTAAAAAATATGGAAAAGGCTTAGAAAATAGATTAAAAGGAACGGGAGTAACTCCCAGTTATCGAAGTTGGTATGAAAATGATTGTTTTGTAAGCATTGCAGCAGGTACATACCAAGAAGATACTTGGTCCGCGATGAAGTGGTTTAGCGTTAATGTCTGTTCTGAATCAGCTGAAATAATGGAAAGTGAATGAAAGAAATAAAACGCCTATTAGTTTTGCAGCATTTAGAAATAGAGGGGCCTGGTCTTTTTGAAAAATTTGCTAAAGAAAGAGATTTAAAAATAGAAATTATTCGTTTAGATAATAAAAATGCTCTGCCGCAAACAAAAAAAGGTGACTTAATTTTAATTATGGGTGGACCAATGGGTGTTAAAGATATTGGAAGCGGAAAATTTCCATGGCTAAAGTTAGAAAGAGATTTTATAAAAAAAGAATTAGAAAATGAGAGACCTATAGTCGGTGTTTGCTTAGGTGCTCAGTTGCTTGCGAGTGCTGCTGGGGGAGATGTAGAAATTCTTAAATATGGATCACCTCCAAAAGCATTACCAGAAATTGGATGGTCTCAAATTTTTATAGACAAATCGAATAAAGACTTTAAAGCACTGTTTGAAGACCCTTTTCATGTACTACATTGGCATGGAGATAGGATTTTGTTACCTAATAAAGCAGTACTCATTGCTAGTAGTGCACGTTGTAAGGAACAGTTTTTTAGGATTGGTAAATTTGCTTACGGATTACAATTCCATATAGAGACGACGGGGGGAATGATAAATAACTGGATTAAAGAAGATAAAGAGTTTGTCCTTAAAGGATTAGGCTTAAATGGTCAGGAAATTTTAAAAGAAGAGAATAAAAAATATATTGATAAAACTTTTTCAAAAAGAAAGCTTCTAATAAGTAAATTATTTGAATTATTAGATAATTAAAAAGGGCTTGATAAAGCCCCTGAAAAAATTTAAAAAGGATTTTATTAGAAAATACCTGGAAGAATTTGACCAGTAAAGTAGTAGGCTCCTACAAGAGCAAACATTCCAAGCATTGCTGCTTTACCATTAAGCTTTTCAGCTTTTTCGGTCATGATTTTTTTTGCGAATTCCATAATAAAGTGAAATAAATTATATCTAAAAACTAATTATTCAAATTTCAAAATGATGTAGTTTTTTCTACCAAATTGATATCTTTCTGAGGATTTAAAAATAAATACTTAAACAACAAATTGAACTCTCAATAGTTTTCGAGCCAACATGTAAGCGTAGCAAGCCTAAAAACAACTATTTAGAAGTATATGTCACGTTTTAGATACATATATGTTGCAAATATCTTGAAAATAACTTAATTACGGCCTAATACTTTACATTTATTAATATTAGTGTTACATTAGTTAACAATTACACAACTTCAATGGCTAATTCAAACGTTACTACTGAATCAGGCGGCAGACAGAACATGTTCCCTACTGAAACTCGTCCTTACATAGATGAGTCTGTCTCATACGACAGCTACCCACAAAATGCAGAAAAAGTTAATGGTCGTTGGGCAATGATTGGCCTTGTTGCATTAGTAGGTGCTTACGTTTCAACTGGACAAATTATTCCTGGCATTTTTTAATGAGTCCACTTTCAGGTTTCCTAGCCGTAATTGTATTCTTTACAGCCATACTCGTTGCTTATTTAACCAAGCAATTTCAAAACGAAAATTTAAACTATTCATCTTCTAATCAAATGAAAAACACAAACACAAAAGTTAAAACAATCGAAAAAGAAAAAGTTGTTGCTGAAACTCTTAACGGCAGATTCGCAATGCTTGGATTAATTGCTGCTGTTGGAGCATACCTAACAACTGGTCAAATAATTCCTGGTTTCGTTTAAAACCCTACTATTTAACAATTCTACAAATCAGAACAATGGAAAATTCAAAAACAACTTATTGGCAAAACGCCGAGAGAACTAATGGAAGAATGGCAATGATGGGCTTATTTGCATTAGTTGTAAATTATGGCTTATTCGGATGGATAATCCCAGGAATTTTTTAAAATGAATTTAGGCTTACTTTTTCTTAAAGTAAATACTTTGGGAGTTATAACTCTTTCTGAACTTGATTGGATAACTAACCATCAATCTGAATTTTCAAGGTTAGATATGGCTTTAGTTATTAAGATCGGCCGTCTTATGGATTCTGGGGTAATAGAAATTGATAATAGGTTGCCTGTTTAATTTTAATTTTTAAAAAATGATCGTCATGAGTGTTTGTCAATAGGGATACTGACAAACACTTTTTTATGAGAAAAAATATTTGTAAGAAAAAGAGATTGTTTCTTAGCTAAAAACAATCTCTCAATTACCTAATTCTTACATGAAAATTTCAAGTAAGCTTTCAGATCTTAACTGATTTGTTTTTATAGTAAATCCGTAAAAATGATTTTGTAATTTATCTTTTTAAACCACCTCTTTTTATCCAAAGGAACCATGTAATCCAAATAGGAGGGAGAAATCTTATTAAAAAAGAAATTTTATATATATAAAATGGGGCATTTTCACTTTGAAATAAATTCATCAAAAAGGAAGATATAGTTACCCAAAGTAAAATTATTAATATATTTGCTCCCAACAAAGCGAACTTATTTTGTTTGAATATTTTTGGCATAAGTTTATTTTTTTATATTCTTAATTTTAAATAACCTTGGGAAGTAAATTATACATTTTCAAAAAAACTTTAAATTTAAGATCCATATCCAAATAAAAAAAATACTAAATTTTAATCCCTCTCCAAATAATATTCCGAAAGTAATAGGAGGCGAAAATATTAAAAAAAGAATAGAGAATAAACTAAATAGAGCAAATGCTCCTCTTAAAAAATAATTCTTTCTTTTTGTTCTTCTTAGATTTTTTAATGTATTCCACTCCCATTGAATAAGCCTGTAGAACTTTTCTGATAATAAAAATAAATACTTCATTAATATTATTAATTTCTATCGGCTTTTCTTATTTATAAAATTAATTTCATCTGTTAGCAATAAACCTTATCCCCTTCTTCAGAAAGATAGTAAATTTTATTTTCTGAACTTACGAAGAAAGTTAATCCCTTATATTGTGATCTTTTAAATTTATCTAATCTAAGTTTGTGTAAATCCCAATTATCAGTACTTATGTCAGGATTAAATTCTTGTTCTTTTAAGAAAGGTACATAAGTTGGACTAATTGTTGTTTTTTGGGCTAACCCTCTATTTCGTTTTGAATAAAAAAGTAATAAAAATAAAAGTACAAAAAAAAGAATTAATAATATATTTGTCATTGTCAATTTTTCTAATTTGAAAAAACTTTATTTGGAGAATCAAGAACTTTTCACAATAAATTTCTTAGTAAGTAAAAAATCCTATTTTTATATTCTTGTATTTTTGAATACTTATCAAGGGGTTACCTAAATCAGATTATAAAATGAGTCGCATTTTCAACATGACTCAAAATTCCATGAATACTCCTTATGCAAAAAGAGTAGCTGAAAAATTTAGAGAGGCTCAAAACTATTTAAAAACTAATGGTTTTAGTAGATCAACTAAACATTTACTGGAAGATATTGAAAATTCTGTTGAAAAATAATGCCAATACCTCCTAACTTACCGCAACTACAATATGGCTACGATGATGGCTTTACAACCATTGTTTTTGGGTTAATAGGAAGTTGCTTAGGATGTATCTTAATTTTATTAATTTCATTTTTTGAATTTAAATTCAAAAAGCAAAATAGTAAGCCTTAAGAGACTTACTAAACGTTAAATAAGAACTCCATTACATCACCTTCGTTAACAATATATTCCTTTCCTTCACTTCTTAAAAGACCTTTAGTTTTTGCATTAGCAATTGAACCTGAATCAATTAAATTTTGATACGAAATAGTCTGAGCTCTAATAAATCCTTTTTCAAAATCAGAATGAATTACTCCCGCTGCCTGTGGCGCAGTCATACCATCTTTTATGGTCCAGGCTTTTGTCTCCTTTTCTCCCGTGGTGAAATAAGTTTTTAATCCCAATAATTTATATGTTGATCTAATTAAAGAACTTAAGCCCCCTTCTTCCACTCCTAAACCCATAAGGTAGTCTTTTTTATCTTCTGGTTCTAACTCTATTAATTCAGATTCGACTTGCGCTGATATTTTTATACATTCTGTATTTTCATTACTTGCAAAACTCTGAACTGTTGATGAAAAATCATTACCTTCAGCTAAATCATTTTCATTCAAATTAGTTGCGTAAATAATTGGTTTAGCAGTAAGGAAGCCTAATTGCTTAATTATTAAATTTTCTTCTTCATTCAAAGATATTGATCTAACTGAAAGGCCTTTCTCTAGCTCTTCTTCAATTTTTTCTAGCAGGGAATCTTCTTTAGCTGCCTCTTTACTAGTTTTAACCTGTTTTTTAATTCTTTCTCTTCTTTTTTGGAGTTGAGATAAATCAGCTAAATTCAATTCCAGATTAATTATCTCAATGTCATCCAGGGGATCTACCTTTCCAGAAACATGAATTACATCACTATCTTCAAAGCACCTTACAACATGAACTATTGCATCAACCTCCCTAATATTTGATAAAAATTTATTTCCCAAACCTTCGCCTTTACTAGCTCCTTTTACTAGTCCTGCGATATCTACAAATTCAATTTTTGTTGGGATAATATTTTGGCTAGAGCTTAAATTACCTAACTCTTGCAACCTTTGATCTGGGACAGAAACTATGCCTTTATTAGGTTCTATAGTACAAAAGGGAAAATTAGCCGCTTGGGCCTTAGCATTTTCTACAAGTGCATTAAATAGAGTTGATTTTCCAACATTTGGTAATCCAATAATACCTGCTTTTAACATTTGAAAAAACTTATGGAAAAATTATCAAGAAAACATCTTCTAGTAATATAGTATTTACTTAACTAATCTTGGATAAGTTAATTATAATCGTCTTGATTATTTATTAAGTTCCTAAATATTCTCTACTTCTGCTTTAAAAAGAAATGTTTGATTTAATAAAAAAAAATATAAATCTAAGAAGTGGAATTATATTGCTTTCTCTAGCTATATTTTTCGTTTTTATAACCAATTCCTTCAAGAAAAATAAGTCAAAAGATATTTCTGATTTTGTAGTTCAAGTTGAAAAAGGAATCCTCTCAGATTCAATTAACACTAGTGGTGAAGTAAAAGCAATAAGGACAAGCAATATTGGGCCTCGGAAGCAAGGCGTAATAAAAGAAATCAAAGTAGATGAAGGCGATCTTGTCAAAAAAAATCAGATTTTAGCTTCTCTTGATGATGAAGACTTTATCTATAAAATTGAAGAACTTGAATTAAATTTAGAAAAACAAAAATCTGAATTTTTAAGAAGGGAATATTTATATCAAGAAGGCGCAGTAAGTAAAGAAGACTATGAAAGTTATAAAAATAACTACAACATTAGTAGCGCAAAACTTAATGATGCAAAAGCTGAAAAAAGTTTCTATCTAATTAAAGCTCCTTATGGAGGAAAGATAACTGCAAAATATGCTGAGATAGGTTCTTATGTCACACCAAGTACAAATTTAAGTTCAGACCCTAAAACCAAAAACTTTATTTTTGAACTATCAGAGGGCCTAGAAATTGTTGCTAAAGTTCCTGAGAGTGACATTGGCAGAATAAAAATAGGTCAAGAAGCCTCAGTAAGAATTGAGGCTTATCCCTCAAAAAAATATAGTGCCATAGTTAAAAAAATAGCTACAAGAGCTGTAAAAGATAATAATGTTACCTCATTCGAAGTAACTTTAAATTTTAAAGATATTTCTGAAGAAATTAAAATTGGAATGACTGCAGATCTTGAATTTAGAGTCGAAGGTAATGAAGAAAAAATCTTAGTACCAACAGTTTCTATTGTCACTGAAAAAGGTGAAAAAGGAATTTTGAAAGTTGATAAAAACAATTCTCCCAAATTTGAAAAAATCGAGATTGGTATTAGTAGTGGAAATAAAACTTCAGTCATTGATGGATTAGAACCTGGAGAGCAAATCTTTATTGATATTCCACCTTGGGCTAAGAAGAGAAAATGAGTTTAAAATCTGAAAACTCTAAAAAACCAATATTACTTTTAGTCGATGGCCACTCACTTGCTTTTAGAAGCTTCTACGCATTTAGCAAAGGGATTGATGGAGGTTTAACTACCAAAGAGGGATTTCCAACAAGTGTCACTTATGGATTCCTAAAAAGTCTTCTGGATAATTGCAAAAATATTAGTCCTGAGGGTGTTTGTATTACGTTTGATACCGAAAAGCCAACTTTCAGGCATGAATTAGATCCAAATTATAAGGCCAATAGAGATGTAGCACCAGATGTTTTTTTTCAGGATATTGAACAACTAGAAGTCATTTTAGAAAAAAGCCTTAATTTACCAATTTTTAAATCTCCAGGATACGAAGCAGATGATCTCCTAGGCACAATTGCAAATGATGCTTCTTCTAAAGGATGGTGCGTGAATATTCTTTCTGGAGATAGGGACTTATTTCAATTAGTAGATGATCAAAAAGATATTTATGTACTTTATATGGGTGGTGGTCCATATGCGAAAAGTGGTAATCCAACTCTTATGAATGAAAATGGAGTAAAAGAAAAATTAGGTGTTGCGCCAGAAAGAGTAGTTGATCTTAAAGCCCTAACTGGTGATAGTTCTGATAATATTCCGGGTATTAAAGGGGTAGGTCCAAAAACTGCAATTAATCTACTAAAAGAGAATGACACTCTTGATGGAATCTATCAGGCTTTGGACAAGATTCAGCAGAACAACGATAAGAAATATAAAGGATTCATCAAAGGTTCAGTTATAGAAAAGCTAAGAAACGATAAACATAACGCTTTTCTTTCCAGGGAATTAGCGAAAATAAATACTGAGGTGCCTTTAATTTTAAGTAACGGTTATGAATTAAAAAATATAAATCAAGAACTACTTTCAGAGTCACTGCAAAAACTAGAACTATCAACACTACTTAGACAAATTGATATTTTCAATTCAACTTTCAGTAAAGGTGGTTTTGACAAAAATAATGTAGCTAAAGAGGAGGAGGAGACACCAAAAGTTGCAGGCAATAAGGAATTAGAAAATAGTGAAAATAAAATACCTAAGATCAATGTAACTGTTGTAAGTGATTTCGAATTACTTGATAAATTAATCCAAAGATTAGATAAGACCAATCAAATAGTTTCTTTAGATACAGAGACTAATAGTTTAAATCCAATCGATGCAGAACTTGTTGGGATAGGGTTATGTCTTGGAGAAGAAAATGATGATTTATTTTATATACCTCTTGGTCATCAAACAAAAAAAGAGACTTCCAATCAATTATCAATTGAAGAAGTTTTCTCAAAGCTAAGAAATTGGATAGAAGATCCAAACAAAGAAAAGGCACTCCAAAATTCTAAATTTGATAGGCAAATATTTTTTAATCATGGACTTGATCTTAAAGGCGTAACCTTTGACACCTTGTTAGCAGACTACCTTCTTAATAATCAGGAGAAACATGGGTTAAGTGAAATTAGTTTTAGATTATTTGGATTTAAGCCCCCCTCATTTAAGGAAACCGTTGGGAAAAATAAAGACTTTTCATTTGTTGATATTAATAAAGCAAGTATTTACTGCGGTTATGATGTTTTTCTAACTTTTAAGATTGTCAAAATTTTTAAAGAAAGTTTTTCAAAGGAAAAAGATGAATTAATCAAATTGTTCGAAGAAATCGAGCTGCCTTTAGAGCCGGTATTATCCCAAATGGAAATGAATGGCATAACCATCGACATCCCTTATTTGGATAAACTCTCAAAAGAACTGAAAAGTACCTTAGAAGATATTGAAAGTAAAGTTTATGAGTTAGCAGAGGAGACATTCAATCTATCTTCACCAAAACAACTTGGTGAGATCTTGTT
>JAOIPS010000024.1 GCA_028141225.1 Prochlorococcus sp. AH-736-L23 | reverse complement strand
TGTTTGGGATGTAGGACATCAAGGTTATCCTCATAAATTAATAACAGGACGTTTCAGTCAATTTGATACTCTTAGACAACAAAATGGAGTAGCTGGATATCTCAAAAGATCTGAAAGTAAATTTGATCATTTCGGTGCTGGACATGCAAGTACTTCTATTTCTGCCGCTTTAGGAATGGCAATAGCAAGAGATAGAAAAGGTGAAAATTATAAATGTGTTGCTGTTATTGGGGATGGAGCATTAACTGGAGGAATGGCATTAGAAGCTATAAATCATGCAGGTCACTTACCAAACACTCCTTTAGTTGTAGTGCTAAACGATAATGATATGTCTATTTCACCTCCAGTTGGTGCTCTTTCATCTTATTTAAACAAGGTAAGAGTTAGTCCTCCATTGAAATTTTTATCAGATAGTGTTCAAGAAAGCGTTAAAAACATTCCATTAATTGGTAAGGATATACCAGAAGAACTAAAAAATATTAAAGGAAGCGTTAGGCGACTTGCTGTACCAAAAGTGGGTGCTGTTTTTGAAGAACTTGGATTTACATATATGGGTCCAATTGACGGTCATGATATTGGTAATTTGGTTAATACCTTTAACGCTGCTCATAAACTTAAAAAACCTGTACTTGTTCATGTAGTCACAACAAAGGGGAAGGGTTATCCTTATGCAGAAGCAGATCAGGTTGGATACCATGCGCAGTCTGCATTTGATCTAACAACTGGTAAATCTATTCCATCCAAGAAACCTAAGCCTGTTAGTTATAGTAAAATATTTGGTCAAACTTTATTGAAGATATGTGAACAAGATAGCAAAGTCGTTGGTATTACTGCTGCAATGGCTACGGGCACTGGTTTAGATATATTGCAAAAAAATATACCAGATCAATATATCGATGTAGGAATAGCAGAACAACATGCAGTTACTCTTGCGGCAGGTATGTCGTGCGATGGTCTTAAACCTGTTGTAGCTATTTATAGTACTTTTCTTCAACGAGCTTTTGATCAATTAATTCATGATGTAGGGATCCAAAATTTACCAGTATCGTTCGTACTTGATAGGGCTGGGATAGTTGGAGCTGACGGTCCTACTCACCAAGGTCAGTACGATATTAGTTATATGAGATCTATTCCAAACTTTGTATTGATGGCCCCTAAAGATGAATCTGAATTACAAAGAATGTTAATAACTTCAATTAACCACAATGGTCCTACAGCTCTAAGAATACCAAGAGGTTCAGGATTAGGCGTGGCTGTAATGGATGAGGGTTGGGAGCCTTTGAATATAGGAGAAGCTGAAATACTTCAAGAAGGAGAAGATATTTTAATTATTGCTTATGGTTCAATGGTATCATCAGCTATTGAAACAGCAGCGATCTTAAAAAATATGAACATTAATGCATGTATTGTTAATGCAAGATTTGTGAAACCTCTAGATAAAAATCTTATTATGCCTTTAGCAAGTAGGATTCAAAAAGTGGTGACTATGGAAGAAGGAACCTTAATAGGTGGATTTGGTTCCGCAATAGTTGAATTGCTTAACGATAATGAAGTAAATATCCCTGTATACAGAATAGGCATACCCGATGTTTTGGTTGATCATGCTTCACCTGATCAGAGTAAAGAAAAATTAGGACTTATGCCTGATCAGATGGCAGATAAAATTGTTTTGAAATTTAAGTTAAATAATTAAAATTTTATAAAACACCACGTGAGGCTAATCCTAAGATTGCACCAATTCCGAAAATATGACCTAAGCAATTAGCACCTACAACTGATGCGTGACTTAAACCACCATAGAATTTTGAATTAGGTATTTCAAAACCTTCATTAGGTTTTCTTATAGTTGCTCTAGCAATGGCATAAGCAAAAACATTACATGCAATCATAACAACGGCACACTTTGGTGACCATTCGAATGTTGCTGGAGCAGAAGCAGCTGCAAATAATGTGGTAAACATAGAAAAACGTTATTTTTATATATTCTCTAATACTTTTACCTAAAAAACACAAAATTGTAAAAGGTCTTAAGAGTTGTTTACTTCTAAGGTATTTAAGATCTTTATGAAGCCCAACAAAATAACAAAATCGCTTAAGGTTAAGAATGATTCTGCAAAACCATGTAAGAAATCAACCTCAACAAGGGTTTTGTCGTAGTAATTTAAGGTGTAGATAGAAACTACTATTGTTATAAAAACAAATAAAACTGTTAAGGAATAGCCTATTTTTACAAATTTATTTACAACTTTAATTTTATATAAGTAAAACAAAAAGATTCCATATGGAAATATAGATGCTGCGAACAAAGCTGTATTGTCAATTGAAGCTAATTTTTCTATAAATTTTATAAATAAATCATTCATAGGTCTCTGTCTTTTTGAAAATAGTGAATGATGCAATAGCTAATGTTGAATTTCCAATAAATGTAAATATCCCTTGAAGCGTTACTAATCCATATAATGCTTCTTGATTATCATAGATATGCCAAGTTATAGCGCACATAGCTCCTATTAAATTTGGGATCATAGCTAAGCTTAACCAGAAAAATAAATTATATTTTTTATATGTCGAAATTTTGTATATGAAAAAGATGGTAAATACCCATTCAATGACTGAAGAGATATGAATTATCCAAGTTCCAAATGATAGCTCGTGCAAAATTTATATTTTTTTCTTTAGTACATTAAGTACTTCCTTGGCATGATTTAAAGGTAAAACACTTATCCATCTGTAAGAAATTTTCCCATCTGGAGAAATCAAAAAAGTATTTCTATCTGAGAATGGAGGAATCCAGGAACCATATTTATCACTAATAATTCCGTCAGGATCAGATAATAAAGTGTAGTTTATGGATTTCTCGCTGCAGAAACTTTCATGAGAATCTTGATTATCGGCACTAATGCCAACAATTTCGGCATTATATTTTGAAAAATCTTTTTTTAATTCCGAAAAACCTTTAGCTTCAAGAGTGCAACCTGCTGTAAAGTCCTTTGGATAAAAATACATAACAAGCCACTTACCTTGAAAATCATTTAATTCCCAAATATTTTTTGATTTTATGTTTTTATTAAAACCTTCTAATTGAAAGTTTGGAGCAATATCTCCAACTTCAGGAGCAAAGTCAAAAGCGATTGCTGAATTACAATTAAATAAAAAAATAAAAGATATAAATATACTTACAACTAAATTTCTCATCAAATTTAGAATTTTTTTAAATCAACCCCATTTGATTTGGCAAATTTATCTAAACCAACTTTTTGTATAGACTTAAGGGCTTTGGTGCTAATTTTAATATTTACCCATTTTTTTCCTTCTTCCCACCAAAGTCTCCTTTTTTGGAGATTAACTTGTTGCAATTTTTTTGTACGAATATGTGAGTGACTAACTGCCATCCCGTTATTAGCTTTTGCACCTGTCAGTTCGCAAACTCTTGACATATTAATTGAGTTATATCTTTAAAAATTCTAACACATGACTCAATTTGTTGAATTTAGTAGTTCTGAAATTAATTCGGCATTATTATTTTGTAAATTAATTATCTGTTCTTGATCTAATCCACCAACGGAAAGCTTAGCCATATCATAGACATGATTAGCAATTTTAGAAGCTAATGGACTCTCAATAGGATCCTTTTCATCAATAATTATTTTGTTGCCTGTAATTTTATTAAGACCAACAATAAGTGGATGTTCTTTGTTAATTAAGAGCACATGATATTCAGGTAAGCCAGGCATTTTTTGTTCCATGTAAGCACCCATATCATTAATTCTTCTCATTTGTTCTGGAAGCAAGATCATCGCTGGTGGAGCATCTTTACTTGAAAGTGACTGCACTTTAACTGTTACTTTCTCATTGTTAAGGGCCTTAACTATCGTATCTCTAAGATTATCTGTATTTGATTTACCATCCTTATCTACAATTTCTTTAGATTCTTTATCTTCTAGTTCATTTATTTCTGAATCTACTCTTTGGAATTGATAATCTTCATTTTTACTTTCCAACCATGGAAGAAATTGTGCGTCAATTAAGGGATCTGATTTAATAACTTCTTTATTATCAGATAAACAGATATTTAATGCACTAGACTGCGAAATCAGATCTGAACAATAAATTATTTTTTTAGAATCAGTTAATTTATTTCGCTCTTTGTAATTTGCGAGAGTTGTGAAATATTTATCATTGGACTTAATGAGGGATTTATTTTCAATATCTTTAGTGACGTCACTCTCCGAATTTATGATTGTTTCAAAAATTATACTGTTATTAACTAAATCAGCAAATTTTTCATCTTCGATAGCACCAATTTTAATAAAAGCAGAGATTGAATCCCAAATTTCTGCATAAAATTCTGGAGAATTTTTTATCAAATCCTTCAGTTTATTAGCGATTTTTTTTGAGATAAATGATGATATAGACCTTACTTTTCTATCTGTTTGTAATGCACTTCTACTAACATTTAGAGGTATATCTGTAGAGTCAATAACTCCTCTTAGAGGTAAAAGGTATTTTGGTACTATCTCTTTAATTGAATCGCTTACGAATACTTGATTACAAAATAGTTTTATTTCTCCCTTTTCCCAATCAGCTCTACCTGACAACTTTGGAAAATACAAAATTCCTTGTATGTCATATGGGTAATCTGTATTTAGATGAATCCATAACAGTGGATCTCCCTGGAAAGGATAAAGGTATTTATATAACTCAATATAATCTTCATCTTTTAATTCGCTAGGTTGTTTTCTCCAAGGAGGATTTTTCTTATTAATTGTCTCTCCTTCTAATAAGACATCTATTGGCATAAAATCACAATATTTTTTTATTAGTGATTTAATTCTTTCAGGCTCGATAAACTCTTTTTCTTCTTCAAGTAGGTGAAGAATAACATCTGTACCAATTGTTTCTCTTTCAGATTCCTCTAACGTGAAATTCGGCGATCCATCACAAGACCATTTGAAAGCTTTTGATTCTCCAATGGCTGATTTAGTTAATATATCAACTCTATCTGCCACCATGAAACTTGAATAAAAACCTAGTCCAAAATGACCTATGAATTCATCATTATCTTTTTTGTATTTTGTTAGGAATTCTTCAGCACTAGAAAATGCAACTTGATTAATGTACTTCTTAATTTCTTCATCATTCATTCCAATTCCATTATCGGAAATTGTTAACGTGTTTTTCTCACGGTTAATTGTTATTTTTACTTGAGCCTCTTCAGTATTTTCACAATCACCTGCCATCGATGCCATTCTTCGTTTACTTATTGCGTCAACACCATTACTAACAAGTTCTCTTAAAAAGATTTCATGGTCAGAATAAACTGCCTTCTTGATAATTGGGAAAATATTTTCGGTATTAATACGAATTTCGCCTTTTTCCATTTAAAAAAAATCAAATATATTAAATCCTATTTCGTAGAAACACGTTAATCAAGTTTAATTAGGAGTATTGTCCGAACAATATTTGAATTTAAAAACCTGAATATACTTTTAAAAGATTTTATTTAACCCACAAAATCTCACTACAATTGTTTTCTTTCATAATTTGATTGGCTTTAGCTAAGTTATCACATGGATTTAAATATAAAACGGCAATATTTCCTCTTTTCTGTTGTTCTTTTTGTTCATTCATACTTTTTTCTAACAAATAGTAATCTTTAAACATTAATAAAATCTTTTTTTTATCTTTCTTTTCTTCGCTTATTAAATTTCTTAAGATATCTATTGAAATTGTAAATCCAATCCCATTTAAGATCTTCTCATTTGGACTAAAGTATCTTACTAATTCATCATATCTCCCACCTTTTGCAATAACGCTTTTATTATTACCATCATCTCCTATTAGTTGAAAAACTATTCCTTCGTATAAATTCAAGTGAGGTTGAAACGTGGGATCAAGTTGTAATTTAATACTATATTTACTTGATATTTTTGATAATGTTTCAAACAAAAAATTTAAATCATCCAAAGTTTTACTAGTACCATATGTATTTTTCAATTTTTTTAATATTGCAATTGGTTCTCCTCTTGTGAATAAGAGATCTTTAAGAATATATTTATCATCTTCATCAATTCCTAATTTAGATAAATTATCTTGATCAAAGTTAACCAGACTTTTCTTAATTTCTTCAAAATTATTATTCTTATATTTATTTAAGATTAAATCCATTATTTTTGTAGTGCTTACTAGTAGAAATAAATTACAACGATCCTTCAAATTAATATTATCGATTGCATCAAACAAAATATTAATAACTTCAATTTCTGGATATTTTGTATCGTATCCAATTAATTCAATTCCACTCTGCAGTTTTTCTTGAAACTCAAATGAATTTTTATTATTTAGTTTTTTATCAAAGACCATTCCATTGGTGAATAATCTTATAGGTCTTTTCTTATTTATTAATCTTGTAGATGACAATTTAACAATAGATGTTGTCATTTCTGGTCTAAGACATAATGAATTATTACTTACTATTCCCACAAGCTGATTTTCTTCAATAATTCCACGCCCTTTTATTGTCTCTAAAGTATTTATAAATGATGGTGAAACCTCTTCATAACCCCATAGTTTATATGTACTATTTAAATTATTTATGATGTTAGAGTTATTTTTTACATCTACTAATTTAATTTCCTTTATATCTGTCATTTTTATATTTAACGAAATTTAGGCATAGAGATTTTTTTTAAATGGAGAAACTTTATCTAGTTCATTTTTTAATTCATTTTCAAGGCTGGGGGAACAAGCTAAAATCCTTCCAGAACTTAAATTAAATTTGCCTGATGGATAATCTGAAATAATTCCACCAGCCTCTTTTACAATAATAGCACCGGCTGCCAGGTCCCATACCTCCAATCCTCTTTCCCAATATCCATCGACTTTACCTGCAGCAACAAATGCTAGATCAACTGCTGCTGCTCCTCCTCTTCTGACACCTCTAGTTTTATGAGTTAAATAACAAAATTCAGCATAATTATTATCCTCTGTTTCAAATCTGTCATAAGAGAAACCAGTTACAAGTAAACTATCAGAAAGATTTGAAGGACTCGATACTTTAAGTTTACTATCATTGCAGAATGATCCTAAACCGATACAGGCTGAATAAAGCTCATTTAAATAAGGTACTGATATAGCCCCTATAATTGGCTTATTTTTGTATACAAGACCAATAGAAGTTCCAAAAAAAGGATATCCATGAGAATAATTTGTTGTGCCGTCTAATGGGTCTATACACCATGTCAAATCAGAGGATTTGTTTAATTTACCAGATTCCTCTGCATTTATAGATATGTTTGGGGTTTCTTCTAATAAGTATTCTTTTATTCTATTTTCAACTTCCAAATCTACATTGGTTACTAGATCTCCTTTCCTACCTTTTGATGATATTTTCTGAATTTTATTGTAATTAACTTTTAAAATTTCATTCCCAATTTGAGCGGAATTCTTGGCTATTTCATATAAATTAGATAAGTTTACTTGATTTGCAAGTTCCTCTATTTCACTTAATTCAAACATGATAGTTAATCCTCCTCAAATTCCCAAGGTGGCGCAACTCTTGTATTTCCCCTGCCAAAATATTGTCCAAATTGTAAATCGTAAACTTCATCTTCATATGTAGTTTCTACCTCAAGATCTGAAGTTGCTTTAGCTACACAAAGAAGTGCATAACCTTTGTCTTTTAATGCCTGAGATACACCCATGGCTTCAGGTTGATGCAAAGTACCAGATTTAATTTTAACTGCACAACTTGTACAGCAACCATTTCTACATGAAAATGCAAGTTTGAAACCTTTCTTTTCAAATTCCTTAAGTATATAGTCGTCACTATTAACCTGCTCTTGGTAGACCTTTCCGGTTTCTTTATTTTTAATCGTGACTGTGAAAGTCTTTTTCAAATAACTTTCCTCTAAAATGGGATGATCAAGGGTTAAAATAATTATCTTGGGAGAGGTGGCCGAGTGGTTGAAGGCGCAGCACTGGAAATGCTGTATAGGGGCAACTTTATCGAGGGTTCGAATCCCTCTCTCTCCGTTTTATATTAGTTTATTTTGGTTAACTACATCAACACCTTTGTTATTAAAGAATCTTTTAAAATAGATAGTAATCTTTTTGATAAGTTATAAATAATCTTATTTATTTAAATTAAGTTGAAAATATTTGATTTTTACTATTATATGTAGATATCTAAGATAAAAATTAATTAAATTATTAGTAAATTTTGCTTTAATTTAGCAATCTAAAATCATGGGGCAAATAGTTGGAATTGATTTAGGAACTACTAACTCTGTAGTCGGAGTTATAGAAGCTGGTCGTCCAATTGTTATTGCAAATTCTGAGGGATCTAGAACTACACCTTCAATTGTTGGATTTACAAAAGAAAAGGAAATAGTAATAGGAGACCAGGCGAGAAGACAACTTGTTCTAAATCCAAAGAATACCTTTTATAACCTAAAAAGATTTATTGGTAGTGACTGGGATGAATTAGATGAGAATAGTATTTCTGTTCCTTATAACGTAAAGGCTAATAACAATGGAAGCGTTAGGGTTCTTAGTCCAAATACAGAAAGAGAGTATGCACCAGAAGAATTAGTTAGCTCATTGATTAGAAAATTAATTAATGATGCTGAAACTTATCTTGGAGATACTGTTGATTCTGCGGTTATTACTGTCCCTGCTTACTTTAATGAATCTCAAAGGCAAGCTACAAAGGATTCTGCAATATTAGCTGGTATTAAAGTAGATAGAATTCTAAATGAACCTACTGCTGCTGCTCTAGCTTATGGTTTTGAAAAAAGTTCTTCTAATAATGTTTTAGTTTTTGATTTAGGAGGAGGAACATTTGATGTTTCATTATTAAAAATTTCTAATGGTGTATTTGATGTGAAAGCCACTTGTGGTGATACACAACTAGGTGGAAATAATTTTGATTCAAAAATAGTTGATTGGCTAGCAGAAAAATTTCTTGCTAAAAATGATATTGACCTAAGAAGGGATAGACAAGCTTTACAGAGATTAACTGAGGCCGCTGAAAAAGCTAAATGTGAATTGTCAGGATTGCAAAAAACAAAAATATCTTTACCATTTATCACGACAAGTAAAGAAGGGCCGTTACATATTGAAGAAACCTTAGATAGAAAAATATTTGAATCATTATCACAAGATTTACTAGATAGATTATTAGAGCCTGTGCAAATAGCCTTAGATGATTCTGGGTGGAGCGCTGAAGATATTGATGAGGTAGTTCTTGTGGGAGGCAGCACAAGAATTCCAATGGTTCAACAATTAGTGAAGACCCTTGTTCCAAATGATCCTTGTCAATCAGTTAATCCTGACGAAGTTGTAGCAGTTGGAGCTGCGATACAATCTGGAATTATTAGTGGTGATTTACAAGATTTACTACTAAATGACGTTACTCCCTTATCTTTAGGCTTAGAAACTATTGGTGGTCTTATGAAAGTGCTCATCCCTCGTAATACGCCAATACCAGTAAGACAATCTGATGTTTTTAGTACGTCTGAAGCTAATCAATCATCAGTCGTTGTTCAAGTACGGCAAGGAGAAAGGCCTTTAGCCTCTGAAAATAAATCCCTTGGTAAATTTAGACTATCAGGAATACCTCCAGCTCCAAGAGGGATACCTCAAGTCCAGGTGGCATTTGATATTGATGCTAACGGTCTTTTAGAAGTAAGTGCTACTGATAGGACAACTGGAAGAAAGCAAACAGTTACAATCTCTGGAGGTTCTAATTTAAATGAACAAGAAATAAATTCGATAATTGAAGAAGCTAAAGCAAAAGCTAATGAAGATAGAAAGACAAGAGCTGTTATTGATAGAAAAAATAGTGCTTTAACTCTGATTGCGCAAGCTGAGAGAAGACTTAGAGATGCCTCATTAGAATTTGGCCCTTATGGTGCCGAAAGGCAACAACGAGCTGTTGAATTGGCTATTCAAGATGTTGAAGAGTATATAGATGACGATGATCCTCAAGAATTAGAAATATCAGTAAGTGCTCTACAAGAAGCATTATTCGGATTAAATAGAAAATTTGCTGCTGAAAAGAAAACTGATAATAATCCCTTACAGAGTATTAAAAATACATTTGGATCATTAAAGGATGAACTTTTTTCAGATGATTATTGGGATGATGACCCTTGGGATAATCAAATGAATAGAAATTATAAAAATTCGAGGTATGGTAATTCTAGGGACGATGATCCATGGGACAATGACTACTTCCTCTAAAAAAGACTATTTGTCGATTTTGGGTTTACCCCCTGATTTCGATGATAAAGAACTTAAAAAGGCCTTTCGAAGAGAAGCAAGAAAATGGCATCCAGATTTAAATAAAAATGATATTAATGCGGAAGAAAGATTTAAATTAATTAACGAAGCATACGAGTATCTACGTGATCCTAATGTAAGAAAAAATAATGGGGATGAAAATGTCCATGGTGATAACGAAAATAATAATTTCAAGACTGGTTTTCCTGATTTTGAAGATTATCTTGATTCATTATTTGGATATGAATATTCACCAAAGAATTTCGATGATTATGAAAACGAACCATATGAGGATGATTCGACAAATACAAATAATGATGAATTTAATCATTATGAATACCCTACAACCTCTCCAGAAGAGCCGCCACCAGTTAAACTCCACCAAGATATTGAAACAGTTATAGAATTAACTCCTGATGAGGCCTTAAATGGATCTTCAATTTTAATTGAGCTTGAAGATGAAACTGTAGTAGAAGTTGATACACCTCCATTCGCTGGAGATGGATGGCGATTAAGACTTGAAAATATTGCAAGAGGAGGTAAAGATCATTATCTACAGTTAAAAGTTCAAACGGAAAGTGGTCTAAGAATTGATGGTTTAAGAGTTCTATTTAAATTAGAGTTATTTCCTCATGATGCTCTTCTTGGTTGTGCAGTAGAGGTTCCTACCCTTGATGGAAATGTCACACTTCAAGTACCACCAAAATCATCCACAGGAAGAATGTTACGTTTGAAAGGGAGGGGCTTAACTTTCGAAGATAATGTAGGTGATCAATATGTTGAAATCCTAGTAGTGATACCTGCTGATATTAATGATGAAGAAATTGCTTTATATACAAGATTACAAGAATTATCACTTTCTGATTCTTAATCAAATATTATATAAATAGTAAAATCGATACTTATGAACGTATTTGTTCTTTTATATAATTCAGGAACAGATAAGGAAGGAATTCATTCAATCGAACTTAAAGGCAGGACCATTGTTCTTATGTTTGAAGATAAAGATGATGCAACAAGATACTGTGGTCTATTAGAAGCTCAAGATTTTCCCTTGCCAACAGTTGAAATGATCAACATTGAGGAAATAAAAGATTTCTGCATTAAATTAGACTATGAATGTAAATTAGTAGAAAAAAATTTTGTACCTAAAACAGTAGAAGATAGGTTGTTAATTTCACCACCACAGAAAAACCTAGAAGTTGATAATTGGGAGGAAGACCAAAATAGTAAAAAAGATAACATTGATATAAATACCATTAAGGAAAACCTTGAAAAGTTGCTTTAGCTATTAAAATACCAGAATAATTATTTAACAAATAAAACATGACAACTGCATTATTTGAAACAGAAGTAGGGAACATTAATATTGAATTTTTCTCTGACGACGCACCTAATACAGTTAAAAACTTTACGAATTTGATTAGTGATGGTTTTTATGATGGTCTAGCATTTCACAGAGTTATTCCTGGATTTATGGCTCAGGGTGGATGTCCTAATACTCGTGACGGAGCATCTGGTATGCCTGGAACTGGAGGTCCTGGATATAATATTAAATGTGAAATTAATTCCAATAAACATTTAAAAGGCTCACTTTCTATGGCTCATGCAGGTAAGGATACAGGTGGTAGTCAGTTTTTCATAGTCTATGAACCTCAGCCTCATCTCGATGGAGTTCATACTGTTTTTGGTAAGACTGATGATATGGATGTAGTTTTAAAGCTTACTAATGGTTCAAAAATTTTAAAAGCAACTTTAAAATAATAACTTAGCCTTCAAAAACAATACTAAATGTCTCTTTATCTAGATTAAATTTTCTTGTAGATGAATATAAGATTTCATTATTAATAGTAAATTTAGTATTGATTAATTTGATGCTACTTTTTGGGTGTAATGCCTGTTCAATGTTTCTAGAAACAATAATTCCAATTTTTGTACTATTTTCATAATTAGATAAAAACTGAATAAATAATTCTATATTCTTTATTTCTTCATCTGTTATGTTTGAATTGGTTCTATTTTGATCATGCAAAATTCGCCAAACTAATTTTGGTCTATTCCAAAAGGCTAATAATCTTGGAGTACTTTCTAGTTTAATATTAATGCTCTGCTCACTACAGAAATTAATAACTTTATTTTTGATAGGAACTAGATCTATAGATTTATATTTTCCGTCAAGAAAAATTGATATAAATGGATCGATATTCCTGGAATTAGGATTATCTTCATCAATCATATGGCCTAGCTTCATTTTTTTTACGCTCAAATATTCTGCATTATTATCGTTTGGACAAATTACTAATGGAACTCTCTCAATTACTTCTATTCCATAACCACCTAATCCAGCAATCTTTCTAGGATTGTTTGTAAGTAATTTTAGTTTTTTTATTCCAAGATCGGTTAATATCTGTGCTCCAACTCCATAATTTCTGAGATCAGCTGGAAAACCTAATTTTTCATTGGCTTCTACCGTGTCTAATCCACCATCCTGTAAGCTGTAAGCTTTTAATTTATTTATAAGACCAATACCTCTACCTTCTTGTCTCAAGTAGACAACAACTCCCTCTTCCTCTTTTTCTATCCTTGATAAAGCAGCCTCTAATTGAGGTCTACAATCACAACGTAATGATCCAAAAGCATCGCCAGTTAAGCACTCTGAATGCATTCTTACTAGTACAGGTTCACTTAATTTTGATGATTTTTGTTTAACTAATGCAACGTGCTCTGAACCATCAAGTTCATTGACATATCCATAAGCTTTGAAATTACCAAAAATACTAGGAAGAACAGCGTCGGATTTTCTAAATACAAATCTCTCAGTTTGAAATCGATAACTTATTAAATCAGCTATGGATATTAATTTCATTCCCCACTGTTTTGCATACTCTTTAAGTTGCGGAAGTCTCGACATGGAACCGTCAGGATTTTGTATTTCACAAATCACTCCAGCTGGATAAAGACCTGACATCGCCGCAATATCTACTGCGGCTTCAGTATGACCTGCCCTCTTTAATACACCACCTTTTTTAGCTCTTAATGGAAAAATATGCCCTGGCCTTCTTAAATCATCAGGTTTTGTATTTGGGTTTATTGCAACTTGAATTGTCTTTGCCCTGTCTTCAGCGGAAATTCCAGTAGTAACATTATTTTCAGGACCAGCATCAATTGATATCGTAAAAGCTGTTTGATTTTCATCTGTATTTCTATCTACCATTAATGGTAAATCTAAAGAGTCAAGCTTTTCACCTTGCATAGCTAGGCATATAAGGCCACGTCCCTCAGTAGCCATAAAATTAATTTGCTGTGGAGTTGCAAACTGGGCTGCACATATTAAATCTCCTTCATTTTCTCTTCTTTCGTCATCTACAACAATTATGCATTCACCATTTCTTATCGCTGCCAACGCATCGCTGATAGGATCAAATTCAATTTTAAAAGATTCATTTATATCCAAAATTGTTCCATTATTTGATTTGGGACTTGTTTCTTTCATTATTCCTATCAATATAGAAAAATAGTGTTTTCGTTACTTTTAATTCAACACTTTATAATCCTATCTCAAAGTCTGCCAATTCAAAGAAATGAATGTTGCAATAGTTGGTGCTACTGGTTACGGAGGTATTCAAGCAGTAAATCTTTTAAAGAAGAATAAAAAATACAAAATTTCATTTTTAGGAGGTAATAAAACCTCTGGATCAAAGTGGAATGATAATTTCCCTTTTATTTATCTTGATAATGATCCTTATATAGAAGATATTTCAGTAGATAATATTTCAAAAAATTCAGATGTTGCATTGCTTTGCTTACCAAATGGAATATCTTCAACATTGACAAGAAAATTATTAGATAGAGGAGTTAAAGTTATTGATTTATCAGCTGATTACAGATATAAGTCTTTAGACGAATGGAAAAAAGTATATTCTAAAGAAGCTGCTATTTATAAAAGGAGTGACGATGATTTATGCAAAGAAGCAGTTTACGGTCTTCCTGAAATAAATAAAGAAGCCATTTCAAAAGGAAGATTAATTGCCTGTCCAGGATGTTATCCAACATCTGCTCTTATTCCATTAGCTCCTTATATCTCTCAAGGAATTATTGAAAATGAAGGTATAGTAATTGATTCTAAAAGCGGAACTTCTGGTGGTGGTCGAGAACCAAACCAAAAGCTACTTTTATCAGAATGTGGAGAAGGTCTATCAGCATATGGATTGATTAACCATAGACATACCTCAGAGATCGAACAAGTAGCTTCTTTAATATCTGGAAATAAAATTGAACTGCTCTTTACTCCTCATTTGGTTCCGATAACAAGGGGTATGCATTCGACTATATATGGGAGATTAAGAGATCCAGGATTAACTTCTGATGATTGCAGAATTCTTTTGGATAATTATTATAGAAATTTCAAAAATATTAAAGTCTTACCTGTAGATACATTCCCATCAACAAAATGGGTTAAAAATACAAACCAAATTTTCCTTTCTGTTAAAGTCGATATGCGAAATGGGAGGATTATTATTTTATCTGCACTTGATAATTTGTTAAAAGGTCAGACTGGGCAAGCAATTCAAAATTTAAATCTTATGAGTGGATTTTCAATGGATGAAGGTCTTGATTTAACTAATAATTTTCCATAAAATTACTTCTTATCAAAAACCCAGCTTGAGAGATTGAGTGAGGTAAAATTTTATGCTCAAGCATTTGTATCCTTTTGGAAAGTGATTCAATATCATCATCATCTCTAATTGACAATGCAGCTTGCATTATCAATGATCCACTATCTACCTCCTCTTCTACAAAATGTACTGAACAACCAGTTATTTTTGAACCATTTAATATAGAGTCCTTTATCGCAGAACCACCTTTATATGCGGGAAGTAATGAAGGGTGAATATTTATTATCTTATTCTTAAATTTATTAATAAAAAAAGGAGTAACAATTTTCATCCAGCCTGCCATAACCACAAGTTCAACATCGTAATGAATTAAAGTATTTACAATTTCTAATTCAAATGCCTCCTTTTGCAGAAAATCTTTGCCTCTTATAATTTTGTGAGGTATTTTTTTGCTTTCAGCTCTCGTTATACATCCTGCATCATCTTTGTTAGTTATTAGAACTTTTATATCTATATCTAATTCTCCTATTTCTGAGAGATCAATTAATTTCTGAAAGTTTGTTC